>JABFWL010000211.1 GCA_013362315.1 Catenulispora sp.
GCCGGCCGTCGGCGGCAGCCCGCTGCGCACGCTCAGGGTGCTGCGACGCGACGGCGGCCGGCACCCGAGCCCGAACGCCGGACGCTGCGAGGCCTCGGCCGCCGGCGCCCTCGGCGTCCGGCTCGGCGGCACCAACACCTATGGCGAGGTCGTCGAGCACCGGCCGGTCATGGGCTCCGGCCGGGCGCCCCGGGTCGCGGACATCAGGCGGGCGTCGGTGCTGTCGGCGGCTGTGGGTCTGGTGTCGGTGGCGGCTTCGGTGACGGTCTCGGTGGCGGCTTCAGCGGCCGGTTCGAAGGCCGGTTCGAAGGCGGGTTCGGCGGCCGGCCCGAAGGCCGGTTCGACAGCCGGTTCGAAGGCGGCGGCCGCCCGGCTGGCGTCGGCGGTCGGCTCCCGGCGCCGCTGAGCAGCACCCCCACCGGCCATCTGGCACACTGTCCCCGGACGACAGATCCAGGAAGCCCGTGCGAGTCGGGCGCTGTCCCGCAACTGTGATCGGCCGGCCAAGTCCGCTCCCTCGGAGCAGACCGGCGCCGCCGCGAGCCAGGAACTGCCTGCCGTCCGCCCCCCCACCAGCCCGAGGCGGAGCGCGGACTCCGCGAGAGGAAGTGCCGCCGCATGCCCGCGCGCGTTCTGCTGCTGTCCACCGCTGACACCGAGCTCCTGGCCGCCCACGCTTCCGGCGCCCCCTACCGCACTGCCAACCCCGCACGGCTGGACGCCGACACCCTCGCGCCATTGCTGCGGGACGCCGACATCGCGGTCCTGCGCCTGCTCGGCGGGCACCGTCCGTGGCGGTGGCTGGTCGACGCGGTCGCGGCCGTCGGCGTCCCCGCCGTGGTGCTCGGCGGCGAGCCGGTGCCGGACGCCGAGCTGATGGCGCTGTCGACCGTTCCGGCCGGGGTGGCGGCCGAGGCCCTGAACTACCTCACCGCCGGCGGCCCGGCCAACCTGACTCAGCTGGCGAACTTCCTGACCGACACCGTGCTCGGCGGCGGCGAGGGCTTCGAGGCGCCGGTGGCGACGCCGGAGTTCGGGGTGCACGGCGACCGCCCGGCCGACGGGAGCCGCCCGACCGTCGGCGTCGTCTTCTACCGCGCCCACGAATTGTCGGGTAACACAGGCTTCGTCGACACTCTCGCCGGCGCGCTCGAAGCGCGCGGCGCCAACGCACTGCCGGTCTACTGCGGCTCTCTGCGCGGCTTGTCGGATGCCGCGGGCGCGGGTCTGGTCGAGCTGCTGGGCCGCTGTGACGCGCTGGTCGTCACGGTCCTGGCCGGGGGTGGCGCCACCGCGGCCGACGCCAGTGCCGGCGGCGACGAGGATGCCTGGGACGTCGGCGCGCTGGCCGCGCTCGACATCCCGGTGATCCAAGGGCTCTGCCTCACCTCCTCGCGAGCCGCGTGGCAGGACTCTGACGCCGCGCTGACTCCCATGGACGCCGCGATGCAGGTCGCGATTCCGGAGTTCGACGGACGCCTGATCGCCGTCCCGTTCTCGTTCAAGGAGCAAGGCGAGGCGGACATCCCCGTCTACGTCGCGGACCCCGAACGTGCCGCGCGCCTGGCGGGTATCGCCTACCGGCACGCGGCTTTGCGCGCGATCCCCAACCCCGACAAGAAGGTTGCGCTGATCCTGTCCTCCTATCCCACCAAGCATTCGCGCATCGGCAACGCCGTCGGCCTGGACACCCCCGCCTCCGCCGTCCGTCTGCTCACCGCGCTGCGCTCGGCCGGCTACACGGTCGGCGACTTCCCCGAGGACGGCGACGAGCTGATCCACCGCCTGATCGCCGCCGGCGGCCACGACGTCGAATGGCTCACCGAGGACCAGCTCGCGAACGCTCCCGCGCGGGTGCCGCTGCGGGAGTACGAGGCCTGGTTCGCGAAGCTTCCCGCCGACCTCCGGGAGGGCATCCGACGGCACTGGGGCGAGCCGCCCGGTCAGCTCTATGTCGACGGGGACGACATCGTGCTGGCGTCTCTCCAGTTCGGCAACGTGCTGCTGATGATCCAGCCGCCGCGCGGGTTCGGCGAGAACCCCATCGCCATCTACCACGACCCCGACCTGCCGCCCAGCCACCACTACCTGGCCGCCTACCGCTGGCTGGAGCAGTCGTTCGGCGCCGACGCCGTGGTCCACCTCGGCAAGCACGGCACGCTGGAATGGCTGCCCGGCAAGGGCCTGGGCCTGTCGCAGTCCTGCGCACCGGACGCCGTCCTCGGCGAGCTGCCGCTGGTCTACCCGTTCATCGTCAACGACCCCGGCGAGGGCACGCAGGCCAAGCGGCGCGGCCACGCCACCATCGTGGACCACCTGATGCCGCCGATGGCGCGCGCCGACACCTACGGCGAGCTGGCCAAGCTGGAGCAACTGCTCGACGAGTACGCCACCGTGTCCGCGCTGGACCCGGACAAGGCCCCGGCGGTGCGCGCGCAGATCTGGACCCTGATCCGGGCCGCGCAGCTGCACCACGACCTCGCCGCGTTCCTGCACGGCGACGTCGAGCACCAGCCCGCCGACGACCACTTCGACGAGTTCGTGCTGCACCTGGACGGCTACCTGTGCGAGATCAAGGACGTGCAGATCCGCGACGGCCTGCACATCCTCGGGCGGGCGCCGGAGGGGGAGGAACTGGTCGCGGACGTGCTCGCGGTGCTGCGGGCGAAGCAGGTGTTCGGCGGCGTGACCGGGGCGGTGCCGGGGCTGCGGCAGGCGCTCGCGGTGTTCGCTGGGCTGGATGAGCAGGTGCTGCTGGCCGAGCCGGGCGCCACGGTGGAGAACGGGAAGAACGCTGAGATTCTGGCCGAGCTCGTGGGGTCGGAGCAGCCGGCGCGGAC
This sequence comes from Catenulispora sp., assembly GCA_013362315.1. Classification (GTDB taxonomy): domain Bacteria; phylum Actinomycetota; class Actinomycetes; order Streptomycetales; family Catenulisporaceae; genus Catenulispora. The sequence continues at coordinate 2,841 of JABFWL010000211.1, forward strand.
GGCCTCCGATGTCGTTGATCTGTTGGAGACCCTGTCCCGTCGGCTGGTCGAGGGGCTGGCCGCCGCCGACTGGGACGCCGGGCAGGCGGAGAGTGTGTGCGGCCAGGTCCTGGGGAATCCTGATGCGGGCGTCATCAGTGTTTTGGCCTTCGCCGCGACCGAGCTCGTCCCGCGTCTGGCCCGCACCACGGACGAGATCACCAACGTCCTGCGTGCCCTCGACGGCCGCTACATCCCAGCCGGGCCTTCCGGCGCCCCGACGCGCGGCCTGGTCGGCGTGCTGCCCACCGGCCGAAACTTCTACTCCGTCGATCCCAAGGCCATCCCGTCGCGCAACGCCTGGGACGTCGGCCAGGCGCTGGCGGAGTCGCTGCTGGCCCGGCATCTCGCGGACACCGGCGAGTACCCGCGCTCCGTCGGGCTGACCGTGTGGGGCACCTCGGCGATGCGCACGCAGGGCGACGACATCGCGGAGATCCTGCACCTGCTCGGCTGCCGGCCGGTGTGGGACGACGCCTCGCGCCGGGTCACCGGCTTCGAGGTGGTGCCGGCCGCCGAGCTCGGACGGCCGCGCGTCGACGTGACGGTGCGCATCTCAGGGTTCTTCCGCGACGCGTTCCCGCACGTGATCCAGCTCATCGACGACGCGGTCCGGGCCGTCGCAGAGCTCGATGAGGATCCCTCCGCCAACTACGTGCGCGCGCACGCCGACGCCGACACGGCCGCGCACGGCGACCGGCGCCGGGCCACCGCCCGCGTCTTCGGCTCCAAGCCCGGGGCCTACGGCGCCGGGCTGCTGCCGCTGATCGACGCCCGCGACTGGCGCACCGACGCCGACCTCGCCGAGGTCTACGCGGTCTGGGGCGGCTACGCCTACGGCCGCGGCCTCGACGGCCGGGAGGCGCGCGGGGACATGGAGAATGCCTTCCGCCGGATCCAGGTCGCGGCGAAGAACCAGGACAACCGCGAGCACGACATCGTCGACTCTGACGACTACTTCCAGTACCACGGCGGGATGGTCGCGATGGTGCGTGCGCTGACCGGCGCGTCCCCGGCCGCGTACGTCGGCGACTCGGCCGTGCCGGAAGCCGTCCGCACCCGGACCCTGGCCGAGGAGACGCACCGCGTGTTCCGTGCCCGAGTGGTGAACCCGCGCTGGGTGGCGGCGATGCAGCGGCACGGGTACAAGGGCGCGTTCGAGCTGGCCGCGACGGTCGATTACCTGTTCGGGTACGACGCCACGGCGGGGGTCGTCGACGACTGGATGTATGAGCAGCTGGCGCAGACCTACGTGTTCGACGAGACGAACCGCGCGTTCATGGAGCGCTCGAACCCGTGGGCTCTGCGGGGGATCTCCGAACGGCTGTTGGAAGCGGCCGAGCGCGGACTGTGGGCCGAGCCGGAGGCGGAGACCCTGGACGGGCTGCGTCAGATGTTCCTGGAGTTGGAGGGCGACCTCGAAGGGGAATGAGGGCCGAGGGAACGGCGCAGGGGACACGAACGGCACCGGCGGAAAACCACACGGGATTGTCATCGGTGTGCTGTTAGGGTCTGTCCTCATGTGTTGCTGCAGCCCGATGACTCGGATCCGCCGCCTTTAGGGCGGGGCCGGTCGATTCCACTGATCCGCGAACCCCGCCGCATCCGGGTCCCCTGCCGGTGCGGCCACATCGTGCTGCCCGGCTTCGATGCGAGTTCTCGCGGAGTAGCACGTGCAGCACATGCGGCGTTTGCCGTACAACACACAAGATCACCGGGTCGGCGGACGCCATGAGCTCGGACAGAACTTCCTGGCCGACCGCGCGCTGATCGCGGCGGTGCAACGGCTGGTCGCCGAGGAGACCGCCGGGCCGATCGTCGAACTCGGCGCCGGCGACGGCGCGCTGACCGGGCCGCTGGCCCGGTTGGGCCGGCCGGTGACGGCGCTGGAGATCGATCCGCGCCGGGTGCGGCGGCTGCGCGACCGGTTCGGCGGCGGTGGCAACCGAGGCGATGACAGTAACGGCAGCGGCGGCGACGGTAACGGCAGCAGCAGCGGCGGTCGCGTCGCGGTGGTGCAGGTCGACGTGCTGCGGCACCGCTTCCCGTCCGCGCCGCACACGATCGTCGGCAACATCCCCTTCCACCTGACGACAGCGATCATCAGGAAGCTGATGCGCGAGTCCGGCTGGAGCCATGCGGTGCTGATCGTGCAGTGGGAGGTCGCGCGACGCCGGGCCGGGGTCGGCGGGGCCAGCCTGCTGACCGCTTCGTGGTGGCCCTGGTACGAGTTCGCGCTGGACCGGCGGATCCCGGCCGCGGCGTTCCGGCCGGTGCCGTCGGTGGACGCCGGGCTGCTGCTGATGCGGCGCCGGGCTTCGCCGCTCGTTCCGAGGGCTGATCAGGCCGGCTATCAGGACTTTGTCAGACAGGTCTTCCAGGCGCCCGGTCGCGGCGTGGCGGAGATGATCGGCCGGACCGGACGGATTCGGCGTGACGAGGTGCGGGACTGGATGCGGCGGAACCGGATCCCGGCCCGTGCTCTGCCGAAGGACCTGACGGCGGAGCAGTGGGCCGGGCTGTGGCGGGCGGCCCGGCGCTGAGGTCAGCCCGCGGCGGCCTGGATCTCCTTCAGCAGCGCCGCCGCCCGCACTCCGTCGCTGTGGTCGCGCGACTCGGTGATCAGGCCGTCGACGACCCGGACCACGTTGATCGACGGCAGCTCGAACGGGATTCCGGCGGGCTTGAGCGTGCCGACCACCGTGAACTCCACGATCGCCACCTGCGGGTCGGTGGTCTCGTGGATGGTCACGTTCTTGATCGCGGTGTAGTCCAGGTACTGAGCGAAGGCCTTCATCCGGTCGCGCAGCGCGGCGTTCCCGTGCGTCTCGCGGGCGACGCCCTCCGGGGCGAACGGGTTGGTCATGACGACGTCCTCGGCGTAGAGGTCGGCCAGGTCGTCACGGCTGCCTTCGACGGAGGTGCGCAGGAGCAGCTCGATGGTCTCGCGGGTGCTGCGAACAGGCTCGGACATGCGGTTCTCTCCTGTGAATGGGTTCTTGAGAGTAAACGGGGCGGTCGCCCCGTTTCTCTGCCAGGACGATACGGGGCGCGCGCCCCGGTTGTCGAGCGGGATACCCTGAGCTCCATGAACGCCGGAACCGCGCCGCCGACCAGCACTGCGGCCGACCGCCCGCTGCGCGCCGACGCACGCCGCAACCGTGAACGGGTGCTGGCGGCGGCGGACGAGGCGTTCGCGCTGGAGGGCCCGGGCGTGCCGCTGGACGAGATCGCCCGCCGCGCGGGCGTCGGCGCGGGCACGGTCCACCGCCACTTCCCGACGAAGGAGGCGCTGCTGCAGGCGGTGCTGGTCGGGCGGTTGGAGGGGATGCTGGCCGAGGCTCGGGCGGCCTTGGCGGCGGCGGATCCGGTGGAGTCGTTCTTCGGGTTCTTCCGGATCATGACGGACTACGCCCAGAACAAGATGGACCTGGCCGAGGCGTTGGGCCGCCAGGGGGTCGACGTGCGGGCCGTGACGCACGACGTCGCCACAGCGCTCAGACGCGCCCTGGATGAGCTGTTGACGCGGGCACAGGATGCCGGGGCGGTGCGTGCCGATATCACGGTCGACGACCTGCACGCGCTGGTGGTCGGGACGGTGGCGGCGGTGCGGGCTTCGGCGCCGCAGGACGCGGTGCGGGTCGGTGCTCTGCTGTCCGACGCGTTGCGGCCTGGAAAAGGTTGAGGCCTGGAAAAAGTTGAGGCCTGGCAACGGTTGCGGCTTGGAAACGGTTGCGGCAGTGAAACCCAGAGGGATCCAGAGGGGACGATGACCATGGACCGGACATTCACCACGCGCCCGGAGTTGAAGGGCACGTTCGGGATGGTCTCCAGCACCCACTGGCTGGCGTCCTCGAGCGGGATGGCGGTGCTGGAACGCGGAGGCAACGCCTTCGACGCGGTGGTGGCGGCCGGGTTCGTGCTCCAGGTCGTGGAGCCGCAGCAGAACGGCGCCGGCGGGGATCTGCCGCTGATCTTCGCGCGTGCCGACGACAAGCGGCCCACGGTGTTGTGCGGGCAGGGGGTGGCGCCGGCCGGGGCGACCGTCGAGCACTTCCGGTCGCTGGGCTTGGACCTGGTACCGGGTTCCGGCTTGCTCGCCGCTCCGGTTCCGGGCGCTGTGCCGGCGTGGCTGACGCTGCTGCGTGATCACGGGACGATGGAGCTGGCGGACGTATTGGCCTACGCGATCGGCTACGCCCGCGACGGTTATCCCGTGTCGCCCGCGTTGGCGCAGGCTCTGATGGATATCGAGCCGATGTTCCGGGAGCACTGGACGACGTCGGCCGAGGTGTACCTTGCGGGCGGTTCGAATGGCTCGAGTGGCTCGAGTGGCTCGACGCCGCAGACCGGCTCGGTGTTCCGGAATCCGGCGTTGGCGACGACGTATCAGAGGCTTGCGGAGGCTGGTTCGGGCGGTGCCGGCGGTTCTGGCGGGGCGAGCCGCGAGGCGCGGATCGACGCCGCGCTGGCCGCCTGGAGCCAGGGCTTCGTCGCCGAGGCGGTCGACGCCTTCGCCCGGACGGCGTGGCGCGACTCGTCCGGCGCCGACCACGCCGGTGTGATCACGGGCTCTGATATGGCCGCGTGGCAGCCCTCTTACGAGGAACCGGTCGGATTCGAGTTCGCCGGGCACACGGTGTTCAAAACGGGGCCGTGGGGCCAGGGCCCGGTGCTGCTCCAGCAGCTGGCGCTGCTACAGGACCAGGAGCTGACGCCGGGGACGGTGGACTTCGCGCACCGCGTCGTCGAAGGCGCCAAGCTGGCGTTCGCCGACCGCGAGGCCTGGTACGGCGACGGCTTCGACGTCCCGCTGGCGACGCTGCTCTCGCCGGGGTACAACGCCGGCCGGCGGGCGCTGATCGGGCCGACGGCGTCGCTGGACCTGCGGCCCGGCACACCGGACGGCCGGTCGCCGCGGCTGCCCGTGCGCCCGGAGTGGGCACCGGTCCCGGCCGACGCCTCCACCGGCGAGCCGGTCGCGGCCGGCGGCGGCGCGGCCCGCGGCGACACGGTGCACGTGGACGTCGTGGACCGCTGGGGGAACATCGTCGCGGCGATGCCCAGCGGCGGCTGGCTCCAGTCGTCGCCGGTGATCCCGGAGCTGGGCTTCTGCCTGGGGACGCGGATGCAGATGACGTGGCTGCAGGACGGGCTGGCCAGCACCCTGACACCCGGCCGGCGCCCGCGCACCACCCTGTCGCCGACCCTGGTGACCCGCGGTGACGAGCCGGTCCTGGCCCTCGGCTCGCCGGGCGGCGACCAGCAGGACCAGTGGCAGCTGTTGTTCCTGCTCAACCACCTGGCCGGCGGCATGAACCTGCAGGCGGCGATCGACGCGCCGACGTTCCACAGCTCGCATTTCCCGGAGTCGTTCTACCCGCGGCCTGCGTACCCGGGTCGGGTGGTCGCCGAGGCGCGCCTCGGCGACGCGGTGCTGGAGGGCCTGCGGGCGCGCGGGCACGAGGTGGTGGTGTCGGGAGACTGGTCGCTGGGGCGGATGTGCGTGGTCGGGCGGGACCCGGAGCGCGGGCTGTTGAAGGCGGCCGCCAACCCGCGCGGGATGTTGGGGTATGCGGTGGGGCGGTAGGGGAGGGCTCTACCCTTCGGCCGGGGGCCGCCAGTCGGGCGTGCGGCCGAGGTAGCGCAGGACGCGGTCTAGGGCCGGTGTGTTCTCCGTATCGCCGGTGGCTTCGGGCTCGTCGAGGGCGGGGATGAAGGCGGCGCCGGCGGCGAGCCGGTTGTCCGCGTTCGGCACGGCCAGCGCCACCCGCAATGCGTCCTGCTCCAGCTCGGGCCGCAAGACGTAGGGGACGCCGAGTGTCGCCGCGACATCCCAGGCATGGACGACGTAGTCGATGAAGTGGAAGCCGATAGCCAGCTGTGCGGGGAACCGCGGCGGGTCCACCTTGAACTCGGGCAGGTCGAACTCGGTTTCCAGCGCGTCGTCGACCTCTGCGAAAGCGGCTAGTACCAGCTCCGATGCCGCCAGATACCGCTCGACCGCGTCCTCTCCGGCCGGAGCGAACTCCCAATGCCGCAGATCCGCCCCGTCACCCCGCGCCGCGGCGGCGAAGCCGTGGTGCTGAACGGTCATGTGGCCGAGCAGATCGGCGAGGGTCCATCCGGCACACGGCGTCGGGCGGCCGAGGTCGGAGACCTGCACCTTGCTCACAATGTCCATGCTGTCGCGCACCGCGGTGGCGTTCAGGTCCCTGATGTCAGTCATGACTCGATCATGGGGGGCGGGTGGTGGGGTGGTCCACTGGGATTGCGGTGGCGGGAGACAGCTGGGAGAGAGCCGGGGGACCTCCGGGCGATTGCCGGCAGACTGCCGGGAGGCCGCCGGGCGATCGGCGGCAGACTGCCGGAGACAAATGTGCAGCCCACCACCCAATAAGCTGTCCACCATGACCGACTTCGCCGCTCCTGGTCCCGTGCAGTTCACCGATGCCGCCGTCACCGTGGTCGGGGCGCGGGTGGTCGGGTTGTCGGCGTCGGCGGCGTTGCTGGCGCGGGGGGCGCGGGTGACGCTGGTCGATCGGTATGACGATGAGACCACCGCTGCCCGGGCGGCGCAGGCCGCGGCGCAGGGGGCGGTGCTGCGGCTGGGGGATGACGAGACGTTGCCGGCGGGGACCGAGCTGTTGGTCGTCTCGCCGGGGTTGCCGCCGGGGGCGCCGATCGTTGTCGCGGCGCGGGAGGCCGGGGTGCCGATTTGGGGGGATGCGGAGCTGGCGTGGCGGTTGCGGGCGCCGTTGGCCGACGGGTCGTACGCGCCGTGGCTGGTGGTCACCGGGACGAACGGGAAGAGCACGACGGTGCGGATGGCCGAGGCGATGCTGAAGGAGGCCGGGAAGAACGTCGCCGCCTGCGGCAACATCGGGTATCCGGTGCTGGACGCGGTGCTGCGGGGGCAGGTCGGGGGTGAGGCCGGGGAGCCGTTCGAGGTGCTGGTCATCGAGCTGTCCAGCTACCAGCTGCACTGGAGCTCGACGCTGTCCGCGCTGGCTGCGGTGGTGCTGAACCTGGCGCCGGATCATCTGGACTGGCACGGGTCCTACGCCGACTACACCACCGCCAAGGGCCGCGCGTATGAGAACTGCCAGGTCGCAGCCATCTACAACGCCGCTGATCTGGAGACGGTGCGGCTGGTGGAGGAGGCGGAGGTCGTGGAGGGCTGCCGGGCGATCGGCTTCACGCTCGGGGCGCCCGGGCTGTCGATGCTCGGCGTGGTCGACGGGATCCTCGCCGACCGGGCGTTCGTCGCGGACCGGCGGAACAGCGCCGCCGAGCTCGGCACCGTCTACGACGTCGAGCCGCACGCGCCGCACAACGTCGCCAACGCGCTCGCCGCCGCCGCGTTGGTGCGCGCCTACGGCGTGGAGCCGAGCGCGGTGCGGGACGGGCTGCGCGCCTTCCGGCCCGAGCCGCACCGCATCGCCTGGGTGGCGACGATCGACGGGGTGGACTTCGTCGACGACTCCAAGGCCACCAACCCGCACGCCGCCTCAGCCTCGATCGGCGCCTACGAACACGTCGTGTGGCTGGCCGGCGGCCTGGCCAAGGGCGCGGACTTCGACGACCTGGTGGAGCGGCACGCCAAGCGGCTACGCGGAGCGGTGCTGTTCGGCGCCGAGCGCCACCTGGTCGCCGACGCCCTGCGGCGGCACGCCCCCGAGGTGCCGGTGACCGACCTTGGCGGCCCCGGCACCGAGCAGGCGCCGCAGGTCATGGCCTCGGCAGTGCGCGAGGCCCGCCGGATGGCGATGTCAGGCGACACCGTGCTGCTCGCCCCGGCCTGCGCCTCGATGGACATGTTCACGTCCTACGGCGAACGCGGCGACGTCTTCGCCGCGGCGGTGCGGGAGCTGAAGGCGGAGCTGGCAGCTGGGGAGTGATTCCGGGTGATGGGGGCCTCCTTCAGTTCACGGTTCCTGCTCCCCGACGACTCCTATTGTCGCTACGAACGAGCATCGGCATGTTGTTCCCAGCTGTCATGTTTTCACCCGGTTGGCCGCAGAACGCTGCGTTGCCGCGCTCGCGGACAACGTTCCCGACCCGCCGTCGAAGCTGACGCTCCGTTCGCTGCCTGCTGGCTACCCTAAGGGCCATGAGTGAACAGGCTGCGGATTCGCAGGTGTCGCCGTGGAAGACCGCTGCGCGCGCCGTGCGGGCGCGGCGCGCCACGCTCAAATCCCTGTTCGACCTCGAACTCACCTCTTACTACCTGCTGGTCGGTTCGGTGCTGCTGCTGCTCGGCATCGGGCTGCTGGAGGTGTTCTCCGCCTCCAGTGTCAACAACCTGGTCAACGGGCGGCCGATGCTGTCGTCGATTCGGAACCAGGCGGTGTCGGCGACGCTGGGGCTGGGGCTGATGTGGACGGCGTCGCGGCTGCCGCCGCGGGCGTATCGGGCGCTGGCCTATCCGGCGCTGGTCGGGACCGTGCTGTTGCTGCTGCTGGTGCTCGCCGTCGGGTCGTCGCACAACGGCAACAAGAACTGGCTGATCATCGGGCCGCTGACCGTGCAGCCCAGCGAGTTCGCGAAGCTGGCGCTGGTGCTGTGGGGGGCGGACCTGCTGGTGCGCAAGGAGAAGCTGCTCACCACCTGGGACCATCTGCTGGTGCCGCTGGTGCCCGGGGCTGTGCTCATCATCGCGCTGGTGATGATCGGGGGGGACATGGGCACCTCGATAATCATCGTCGCCATCGTGTTCTGCCTGCTGTGGACCGCTGGGGCGCCGGGGCGGCTGTTCTCGATCCTGCTGGCCTCCGCCGTCGGGCTCGCGGCGCTGGCGGTGGTGATGCGGCCGTCGCGGGTGCGGCGGTTCACCAACTTCCTCACGCCCGACGCCGACCCCGGCGGCACCGGGTACCAGGCCATCCACTCCTTCCAGGCGCTGGCCGGCGGCGGCTGGTTCGGGGTCGGGCTGGGCGCCAGCAAGCAGCGCTGGGGCCAGCTGCCGGAGGTGCAGACCGACATGATCTTCGCGATCGTCGGGGAGGAGCTGGGGCTGATCGGCACGCTGACCGTGCTGGCGCTGTTCCTGACGCTGGCCTACGCCGGTATCCGCATGGCGCTGCGGACGTCGGACCCGTTCGTGCGGCTGGTGTCAGCCTCGGTCACGGTGTGGCTGGCCGCCCAGATGATGATCAACCTGGGGGCGGTGACCGGCGTGCTGCCGATCGCCGGGGTGCCGCTGCCGTTCGTGTCGTACGGCGGCTCCTCGCTGCTGCCGTCGCTGACGGCGGTGGGGATGCTGATGTCGTTCGCGCGCCGCTGGCCCGAGCCGCTGGATCCGGCGGGGATCGCGGCCGAGGCCCGATCGCGGGCCGAGCGCCGAGACGCGCTTGCCCAAGGCGCACGTTCCGCCGAGACCGTCACCACCATCGAGACCATAACCGCCGCTAAGGCCGTAACCACCGCAGAAACCACCACCGCCGCACAAACCGCCACCACAGAGCCGCGTCCGGGCGGGCCCTCCGCCGACCGATAGGATCGCGGCGTGCATGTGGTCATCGCCGGCGGCGGCAGCGCCGGGCATATCGAACCCGCCCTGAACACCGCGGACGCG
>JABFWL010000400.1 GCA_013362315.1 Catenulispora sp.
CCCCGGCACCCGCTGCTGCGGCCGCCGGAGCCGTTCGACGGCGCGGACACCCTGCTGCTCGAGTCCACCTACGGCGACCGCCGCCATGACGACCTCACCTCCGCGTCGCGCTTCGAGGAGGCCATCAGCTCCACGCTGAAGCGCGGCGGGACGGTGCTGATCCCGGCGTTCGCGGTCGACCGCACCGAGATGATCCTGCACGAGCTGACCGATCTCGCCCGCCGCGGCGTCCTGCATGAGGTCCCGATCTCCGTGGACAGCCCCATGGCCCCGGCCGCGCTGGACGTCTACCGCAAAGCCCTGGAGCTGCGCCGTCCGCAACTTCTTCCGTCCATCACCGCGCACGGCCTGGGCGCGCTCTTGCCGCCGCGGCTGCACCTGGCCCGGTCCGCTGAGGAGTCGCGGCGCATCGACACCGCGAACGGGCCGCAGATCGTGATCTCCGCCTCCGGCATGGCCACCGGCGGCCGGATCCTGCACCACCTGAGCGCCGCGCTGCCGGATCCGCGCAACACGGTCCTGATCGTCGGCTACGCGGCCGTCGGCACCCGGGCCCGCGATCTGACGCAGGGCACGACCACCCTCAAGATTCACGGCCGGTATGTGCCGGTCCGCGCGCGCGTCGTCGACCTGCCCGGGCTGTCCGCCCATGCCGACTATCCCGAAATCCTGGACTGGCTCGGCTCCGCGCCGGCGCCGAAGACCACCTATCTCGTGCACGGCGAGCCGGCGCCTGCCGAGATCCTGCGCGAGCGCATCAGCGAACGCCTGCGGTGGACGGCCGTCGTCCCCCGCCCGACAGAGATGGTCCTCTTGCCATGACGAACCACACCTACCGCTCCGACCTCGAAGCGGTGGACCGCTATTGGCGGGCCGCGAACTACCTGTCCGTCGGACAGATCTACCTCCGGGACAACCCGATGCTGCGGCGGACGCTGGAGCCGGCGAACATCAAGCCGCGGCTGCTGGGCCACTGGGGCACCAGCCCCGGGGAGAACTTCGTCCACGCCCACCTCAACCGCCTGATCAACACCTACGACGTGGATCTCATGACCGTCCTCGGTCCGGGCCACGGCGGACCCGCCGCGCTGGCCTGCTCCTGGCTGGACGCCGGCACCGAGGACGACCTGGTCACCGAACCGGATGTGGTCCTGGCGTGCGCCGGCGACGTGCCGACCGTCGAGGTGCTGGCCGCCGCCAAGCTGCTGCGCGACCATCTGCCCGGGTTGCGCGTGCCGGTGGTGAACGTCGTCGACCTGATGCGGCTGCAGCCGAGCTCCGAGCACCCGCACGGGCTGCCCGACGCCGAGTACGACGCCATCTTCACCACCGACAAGCCGGTCATCTTCCCCTTCCACGGCTACGCCTCGCTGATCCACCGCCTGGCCTACCGGCGGCACGGCCATGCGAACCTGCACGTGCGCGGCTACAAGGAGCAGGGCTCGACGACGACCCCGTTCGACATGCTGGTCCGCAACGACCTGGACCGGTTCCAGCTGGTCTGCGACGTCATCGACCGGGTGCCGAACCTGGCGCCGAAGGCCGCCGCGGTCCGCCAGGAGATGACCGACGCCCGGGCCCGCCACCGGGTCTGGATCGTCGAGCACGGAGAAGACCTCCCCACGATCCGCGATTGGCAGTGGACCTCATGACCGGCAGCGTGCAAAAGACACAGGACAGCAGCCCCGCACAACCGACGGTGCACGCGCTGCTCACCGACGGCACCACCGTCTCCATCCGCCCGACCACTCCAGACGACCGCCGCGAGCTCAGGGCCATGTTCGCCGGGCTGTCCGCACAGAGCCTGCGGATGCGGTTCTTCGCCTCCGGCTCAGCCGCCGGCAAGGCGGCTGCCGAGCGGCTGTGCGAGCCGCACCCCGACCGGATCGCCCTGCTCGCGACCGCTCAGCGTCGCGAGGGCGAGGGCGAACAGATCGTCGGCGAAGGCGAGGCCTGGCGCCTCGGGCCCGCCGCGGACGCCGCCGAGGTCGGCTTCACCGTCGCTGAGGGCTGGCGCGGACGTGGCATCGGCACCCTGCTGCTGGAGCATCTGGCCGATGCCGCCCGCGCCGTCGGGATCCGATCGTTCACCGCCGAGACGCTGTCGGACAACCTGGCGATGAAGCGGGTCATCAGCTCCGCGGGCCTGCACCACAGTGCCGCATACGAACACGGCGGCACCGTCTTCCACGACATAGACCTCACTGAGGACGACGCGTATCTGGAGGTTGTCGCCGACCGGGAGTTCGCGGCCAGTGCGGCGTCGCTGCGGCCGCTGTTCCGGCCGCGCGGCGTCGCGCTGGTCGGGGTCGGCCGCTCTCCCGGCGGCGTGGGCCGGGCCATCCTGGACCACCTGGTCACCGGCGGGTTCGACCGGCCGCTGTTCGCCGTGAACCCGCACGCGGACGAGATCGCCGGGGTGCCGTGCGCCCGCTCGATCGAGCTGCTGCCGGGCACCGTGGACCTGGCAGTGCTTGCGGTTCCCGCCGACGCCCTCGTCGAGGCGGCGGTGGCCTGCGGACGGCACGGTGTCAGGGCCCTGGCCGCGGTCACCTCGCCGGTGCCGGAATCGGTGCGAACCGTACTGAAGGCCGTCTGCCGCCGCTACGGCATGCGCCTGGTCGGCCCCAACGGCCTGGGCGTCGCCGCGTTCAGCGCCGACATCGCGATGGACGCGACCTTCGGCGCGCACACACCACTGGGCGGCTCGGCCGGCGTCGGCGTGCAGTCCGGCGGAGTGGGGATCGCGATCCTGGACCACCTGTCGCGGCTCGGGATCGGCGCCGGCTCCTTCGCCTCCCTCGGGGACAAAGCCGATGTCTCCGGCAACGACCTACTCGCCTGGTGGTCGCGGGATGCTGACACCAAACTCGTGCTGCTGCATCTGGAGTCGTTCGGCAACCCACGCAAGTTCGCCCGCTACGCACGGAGGGTCGCCCGCACCAAGCCGGTGCTGACCGTGGCGGCCGGCCGCTCGGCCGCCGGGTCGCGCGCCGCGGCCTCGCACACTTCGGCTTCCGTCACGCCCGGCATCACCCGGGATGCGTTGTATCGCCAGGCCGGTGTGATCGCGACCCGGTCCGTAGCCGAGCTGGTCGAGACCGCCGCGCTGCTGGACACCGAAGTCCGGCCCGCCGGACGCCGGATCGCGGTGGTCTCCAACGGCGGAGGCACCGGCGTGCTGGCCGCCGACTCCTGCGTCGACGCCGGGTTGTCGGTTCCCGAGTTCGGCCCCGGACTGCGCGAGCGTCTCGGCTCCCTGCTCGGTCCGGCCGCGGCCTGCGGCAATCCGGTCGACACCGGGGCCGGCGCGGACGGTGCAATGCTGCGCAAGGCCGTGGAGGCGGTCGCGGCCTCCGGCGAGGCGGACGCGGTGCTGGTGCTGCTGGTGCCGACCGCGCTGGCCGAGCTGCCGCCGACACTCGCGGCCGATGCCCGGACGCTGGGCGTGCCGACGGTCACGGTGCTGGTGGATCAGGCCGCGTCGGTCGACTCCGTACTCGGCGCGGACTGCGGGCGGGTTCCGGTCTACGGCGACGCCGAGACCGCGGCACGAGCGCTGAGCCACGCGTGTGCCTACGCGGAGTGGCTGCGGCAGCCGGGCAGCGAAGTCCCTGCAGTGCCTGGAGTCCGGTCGCATGACGCCGCGCGCCTGATCTCCCTGTTCCTGGCGGCCCATCCCAGCGGCGGCTGGCTGCCGCCGGACCGCGCCGCCGATCTGCTCGCGTGCTACGGCATCCGCTGCGCCCGCATGGTATTGGCGGACAACGAGCACACCGCCGTCAGCGCGGCCTCGTTGTGGGGCTCCCCCGTCGCGCTGAAAGCGTACTGGCCGGAGCTGGTGCACAAGAGCGATGTCGGGGGCGTGCTGCTCGGGCTGTCGGGCGCGGACGCCGTGCGCGAGGGCTGGCGGACCCTGAAGGAGCGGTTCGGCGAGCAGCTGGCCGGCGTGGTGGTGCAGGAGATGGCACCGAAGGGCGTCGAGCTGCTGGCCGGGGTCGACAGCGACGCGGTGTTCGGCCCCCTGGTCGCCTTCGGCATCGGCGGCACCGACACCGACTTGGCCGCCGACCGCGGCTACCGGCTTGCGCCACTGACCGTGGCCGACGCCGGGGATCTCGTCGGATCGTCGCGCGCTGCCAACCTTCTGGCCGGATACCGCGGACGCCCGGGCGGCGACACCGCGGCGGTTCGGGATGTCCTCTCCCGGCTGGCGCTGCTGGCCGCCGAACAGAGCTGCGTCGCCGAAGCGGAAATCAACCCTCTGATCGCCACACCGGAAGGGGTGACGGCCGTGGACTTCAGGGTCCGCATCGAGCCGCGCACCGCGACCGATCCCTATCTGCGTCGTCTGCGCTGACTGCTCCTGCTTCGCCCTACAGGAGGGTCCCGCTTCAGACGGGCCGGAGGTCGCGGCTACCGATGACGCTTCATGCGGCGTGTCGGCATCAGCTGTGCGGCACGACAGCGACCGGGCAACCGGCGTGGTGCAACAGCGTCGTGGCGACCGGGCCGATACGCAGCCCCGGCTGAGCGCCGTGTCGCCGGCGTGCTCCGGCCACCACGAGATCCGCGTGCTCCGACTCTCCCACCAGGATCTTCCCGGCCGCTCCGGCCGCGATCCGGCAGGAGTAGCCGACTTCGGGATGCCGGGTTCGGGCGTGGCTGACGAGGTCGGACAGGCACTCGTCGAGGTCGACGGTGATCTCCTCCGAGGTCTTCAAAAGACCGGCCGCCACGAGGTTCTGCTCCATGATCAGTCGTTGGTCGTCGTCCCAGACGTGGAGCGCCACGAGTTCGGCGTCCCGGCGCGCGGCTTCGTCGAAGGCGAAGGCGAGGACGTCGGCACAGCCTGGATCGTCGATGTCGACGGCGACCACGACCCGGTCGTGCGTCTCGGCGTTCTCGCCGCGGGCAACGATGACCGGGCAGGGGGTGCTGCCGAGCACCCGCATCGACACCGATCCGAGGAGCAGACCGGCGAAACCACCCCGGCCACGGTTGCCGACCACCAGCAACGCGGCGTCTCCGGCGGCAGCGACCAGCACGCGAGCGGCGGGTCCGAGATCGACCTTCGTCCGCACATCCAGGTCGGGGTACCGGGCGCGAACATGCTCCACACCCTGTTCGGCGATCTCCACAGCGACCTTCTTGTAGACCTCGTCGATGGCAGGCGGCGTGAAACCCATCGGCGTGATCCCGCGGCCGTAGTGGTAGGCGTGCACGACGGTCAGGCCGACCTGTCGCAGCCTGGCTTCCTCGGCCGCCATGAGCAGCGCGTGCTCGCTGGGCACGGATTCGTCATAGCCGACGACGACTGTGGTGGTACTCATGGCTTCCTACCTGGCTGTTGCGGCTGGTGTGCCGGTTGACCGCTTTGACATGATTTCCTCTAGCCTCTCCCTGGAACGCAGCCGGAGGCCAGGGCCTAATGGCCCTGGTGTGGGCACGTCCCGCACTCAAGACTCGATAAGGGAGCCTGACCGCTCCACCTCGAGAATGAGGAACTTCTCATGCCGCAGACCGCAGAGCTCACCTGGACGGCTGATGTCGCCGGTCAAGGCCTGAGCACACGGGAGGCGGCAGCGCGCCTGGGGCGGGACGGCCCGAACAGCATCCCGCCACCACCGCCGCTCCCCCTGTGGCGGCGCCTGGCCCGGCAGCTCGGCGACCCGTTGATCGTGGTGCTGCTGATAGCTGCGGCGCTGACGGTCGGCACCGGCGACTGGCCCGACATGGGCGTCATCCTGCTGGTCATCGTGGTCAACACCGCCGTCGGCGTCAGCCAGGAGATCCGCGCCGACCAGGCGATCGCCGCGCTCTGCACGCTGGCCGCGCCCGAGGCAAGGGTCATCCGGGACGGGCTCCAGCAGCAAGTGCCGGCCGCCGAAGTCGTGGTCGGCGACGTGGTCGTGCTGGCCGAAGGCGATGTCGTCCCCGCCGACGCGACGCTGTCCGAGGCGGCGGCGCTGCTCGTCGACGAGTCCGCGCTCACCGGCGAGTCCGTGCCGGTGGACAAATCCCCTGCTCAGAACGCGAGGCTTTCGGCCGGGACCGTAGTGGTCAAAGGACGCGGGGCGGCGACGGTCACCGCTATCGGGCAGGCCAGCTCCATCGGCCGGATCGCCGCGCTGCTCGGCGGCGCCGGCGGCCTGACCCCGTTGCAGCGCCGGCTCGCCGACGTCGGCAAGCTGCTGGCCGGGGCCACGGTCGCGTTGTGCGCGATCGTGCTGGCGATCGGCCTGTTCCGCGGGCAGAGCGTCGAGCTGATGGTGGTCGCGGCGATCAGCCTGGTCGTCGCCGCGGTGCCGGAGTCGTTGCCCGCGGTGGTGACGCTGGCGCTGGCTCAGGGCGCGCGTCGGATGGCCGCCCGCAACGCGCTGGTGCGTAGGCTGCCCGCGGTGGAGACGCTTGGCTCGGTGACCGTGCTGGCCACCGACAAGACCGGCACGCTGACCGAGGGCAGCATGGCGGTACGCCGACTGTGGACGCCCAACGTGCAGGCGCGGGTAAGCGGCACCGGCTACGGCCCGGCTGGCGAGATCACCGTCGGCGGAGCTGACACCGGCCTCGGACCGGCCCCGGAACTGACCGAGCTGCTGACCGCAGCCGTGCTGTGCAACGACGCCAGACTGCGCCCGCCGGAAGGAAGCAGCGCCGAATGGACTGCTTTGGGCGATCCGACCGAGGCGGCCCTGCTGACGGTCGCCACCAAGGCGGGACTGGACCGCAAAGCCGTGGACCTCGATTGGCCGCGGATCGGCGAGCATCCCTTCGACAGCGACCGCAAACGCATGACCACCATGCATCGCCGAGCCGACGGGCTCATCCGGGTAGCGTGCAAAGGCGCCCCTGAGACGCTGCTAGCAGGCGGATTTCTCGACATCGATGCGCGGTTGTCGACACAGGTTGCCGCGATTGCCGAGGATTGGGCGCGCGAGGGCTTGCGGGTGCTTGCCGTGGCCGGCGATGACCGCCCTGCAATGTCCACCGGCATCGGCTCCGATGCCACCGACACTGAGCACGGTCTGCGCCTGCTCGGGCTGATCGGTATCACCGACCCGCCCCGCCTCGCAGCCACCGGAACTATCGCAGCGTGCCGACGTGCCGGCATCCGCCCCGTGCTCATCACCGGCGACCACCCCGGCACAGCGCACGCGATCGCGGTCGAGCTGGGCATCATCGAGACCAGCGACGCGGTCGTGGACTGCCGGGCCGGGCTGTCCGCCGAGCAGATGGTCAGCGCTTCGGTGTTCGCCCGCGCCACCCCCGCGGACAAGCTCACCATCATCAAGGCCCTGCGCGAGCACGGCGAAACCGTCGCCATGACCGGCGACGGCGTCAACGACGGCCCCGCCCTACGCGCCGCCGACATCGGCGTGGCCATGGGCGGCCGCGGCACCGAAGTCGCCCGCCAGGCCGCCGACCTCGTACTGGCCGACGATGACCTGGACACCGTGGTCGCCGCCGTCGAAGAAGGCCGCCGGGTCTTCGCAAACATCCGCCGCTTCCTCATCTACGGCCTCTCCGGCGGCGCCGCCGAGATCACGGTCATGCTGCTCGGCCCGGCCTTCGGATTCCCGCTGCTCCTGCTACCGGCGCAGATCCTGTGGATCAACCTGCTCACGCACGGCCTGCCCGGAGTGGCGCTGGGCGGCGAACCTTCCGAACCCGGCGCCATGGACCGGCCGCCCCGGCCGCCCTCACAAAGCATCCTGGCCGGCGGGCTGTGGCAGCGGGTGGTACGGATCAGCCTCGTGCTGTCGGCCGTCACCCTCGGCGTGGCCGTGTGGGCGAACCACGCCGGGCGGCCGTGGCAGAGCATGGCGTTCTTCGCCCTGGGCGCCGCACAGCTCGGCGTGGCGATCGGCTCCCGCTCCCGGCCGCGCAGCCGCGCCAACCCGCTGCTGCCGATCGCCGTCGCCGCGGCCCTGGGCCTGCAGATCGCCGGACTCTACCTGCCGGCGTTGCAGGACCTGCTGAAGACAGTGCCGCTCAGCGCGGCTGAGCTGCTGACCGTGGCGGTGTCGTCCGTACTCGGCTTCGCCGCGGTGGTCGCCGACCGGCGCCTGCATCCCAACCCCACGCCTACACCGGCAGCGCGGCATCAGGACTCGGAAACCACCGCCGAGCCCGGACGCGTTCGGCCATGAAGCCTGGAAGCACTCAAGGACTACCTGACCGGACATCGCGGACGCTCAGCGCTCGGCCTGGCGCTTGTTCCGCTTTCGGCGCCGAGAAGACTGACTCTGTCCGCCGACAACCCGGACCCGAGTTGGGGAAAGCACCCATCTGGCGTCAGCCGGTCGCCTCCGCAGCATCGTCGGCGCGAGTTGGCATAGGCAGAAGACTTGCGGTGATTGGCCCGCCACCTGCGACACGGGTGATCGGCCGACGTCGGCATCGTCCTGGCACTCAGTCCCGCGGGACGATGACCACCGGGCAGTCGGCGTGGTGCAGCAGGGCGTGCGCGACGGGGCCGATCTGCATCCCATGCCGGCCGGCGCCGTAGCGGTGAGCGCCGGCGACGACCAGGTCGGCGTGGGTGGTAGCGGCGGTGAGGACGGCGGCCGGGGTACCGTCGGCGACGCGATGGCTGACCCGGACCTCGGGATGCTTGGCGTGCCAAGTGTGGACGGCGGCTTCCAAGGCGGCGTCGAGGTCGGCGGTCGCCTGGGCGGCGGCGTGCCGGATCTCGGCGGTGTCGCCGGCGTATTCGGCGGCCCAGGTCATATCCCACACGGTGACGGCTTCCAGGCGTGCGCCGCGTCGGGATGCCTCGGTGAAGGCGAAGTCCAGCAGTTCGTCGGAGGGCTCTTCGATGTCGATCGCGACGAGGACCACGTCCTGGGGGTCGCGGTGCCCGCCTCGGACGACCATGGTCGGGACGCACGACTCGGTGAGGGCCCGCAGGGAGACCGAGCCCAGGAGCAGGCCGGTGAAGCCGCCGCGGCCGCGGTTGCCGACGACCAGCAGGTCCGCGCCACGGGCGGCGCCCACCAGGGCTTCGGCGGCGCCGCCGGAGATGGCCTTGGCCCCGACGTGCATGCCGGGGAAGCGAGAGCGCGCGAGTTCCGCTCCGTGGCTGGCGATCTCCTCGGCGCTGCGCAGGATGGCCTCCTCGACGCTGGCCGGAGGGTAGGTCATCGGAGTCGTCGGCGGCATCCAGCTGTAGGCGTTGACGACGGTGAGCGAAGCCCCACGCCACGCGGCCTCGCGCGCCGCCTGGAGCAGGGCGCGCTCGCTGTGCGGGGTCTGGTCGTAGCCGACAACGACGGTGGACTTCATGGCTCCTCCAATTGCGCTCAGGACCAACGGTCCCTCCATCTCCACCCTGCCGCCGAGCCTGGGCCGGCCCCCAGAGTCCGAAGGTCCCGATGGCCCGGGTCCGATGGCGGGGCCGCACTGGGCCGAAGGTCCCGGATCCGGCACAGACGCCACCACACAAAGGCAAGGTCGCAGTGATTGGAAAACTGTTCCTGCGAAGCCGTGTTGCCGCCTGTGCCGGATCCACTGATCTCGGAAGGCTCTCGGTATGCGCTCCCGCTGGCTGACGTGCTGACACGCGTGCTCAGCTTGCGGGTTTCGCAATCGCTGGGCAGGCTGTCGGTCTTCTGAACACAAGCGGTTGAAGGCAGAAGTTTCGAGGGCCAAAGCTGGTCTCAGAAGGTGAAGACCAGCCGTGCGGGGACGGTACCGGCGAGGACTTCCTCGATGCAGACGTTCACGTCATCCAGCTTCCGAGCCTCGGCGATGACCTTGGTCCGGCCCGCCGCGTGCAGCGCGAACACATCGGCCAAGTCCTGCCGGGTGCCGACGATCTGCGACAGTCCGCCGCCGCCAAAAGGTGGCGACTCGTCGTCGGCGCCGATCACCGCCGCCAGCCCTGCGACGACGCCCGCGGCCGCGATCTCCTTGGCGTTCTCCCGCACTGGCTCAACGAAATGCTGCCGCAGGCGTACCAGCCCGATCGGCACGGGCTTGACGGCCGCATCGCTCAGAGGGCGGTTCGTAAGGGGTCTTCCGAATCGGAATTGAGCTTCGCGTAGCGGTGAAGGTCGTGGGTTATTGGTCGGGTTCGGCGACGGCCGCGGCCAGCAACGCCAGCGCCGATTGGCGCATGATGGCTGCGGCCTCGTCTCGGGGGACCCCGGCGATGTCGATCATCCAGATCCAGGCTTCGATGCCGCAGCCGGCGCGGATCGCGATGGCCAGGCGTCGCCGGTCGATGTGCGGGTGGGAGGCGGCCAGAGGCTCCAGTGCCTCCTGGATCCAGGCGATGGCCCGGCCCTGGCGCAGCACCGGACGGTCATCGGGGGGTGTCGTCGGCTCCTGGTCCAGTGACAGCCGCAGGGCCGCCCGCAGTTGTGGCTCCCAGGTGCGCAGGATCTCGATCTGGCCGGCGATGACCATGTCGAGGCGGGATGCGGCGTCGGCGGGGGCGTCCGGCGGCAGCAGGCTGGGGCGGTCGATGACGGGGGCCGCAGCCAGGAGCAGCGTTTTCTGGTTCGGGAAGTAGCGGTAGGCGGTGGTGCGGGAGATGCCGGCGGCGTCCGCGGTCTGCTCGACGGTCGGGGTCTGCCCCTCACTCAGCAGAGCGCGGGCCGCGGCCAGCAGGGCGTCGCGGGTCCGCTGCTTCTGCCGGGTGCGGCCTGTCGACTCATATGGCATCTCCATACCGTCATGGTACTGTAGTCCCATGAATGATCCCGTCGTGACCGACCCGGACCTGTACCGCGTCCTGTGGGAGAACGAGCGCGTGCGGGTGCTCGAATACCGCGACGCACCGGGGGACGCGACCCACCTGCACTCCCACCCGGACAGCGTGATGGTGACCCTGTCGGCGTTCCAGCGGGTGATCACCGCCGGCGGCCGCGAAGTCCCCGTCGACCTGGAGGCCGGACAGGCCCGCTGGCTAGGCGCCCAGGACCACCAGGGATGCAATGTCGGATCCACGCCGACCCACTCCCTGTTCATCGAACTGAAAGAGCCTCGGCCCGGCACCGGGCACGCCGACGCGACCCTGGGCCCGTCTGCGCCCTGAACAACCCGGCCCAGCGGCCAGGGCGGCCTGGCAAATCAGGGCTGCTCGCCTGATGCCGCCTTGGCGACCAGGGCGAAAAGGCCCGCTCGGTCTCGGGCCTGATGCCGCGGGCGGCCAGGCGCTTGAGTTTGCGCCGCGTGCCCTCACGGTGCTTGGACTCGGTGCCGGGCAGCGAGCGGATCCAGATGTGAGCGGAAAATCCGAGGTGACAATGGCACGGGTAAACGGCGAGGAATCGATCGGCGACCTGGCTCTGCCGGGAGAATCCGACGCGCCTGCACAACCACCCGGCCACGCGTCGACCGAGGCATCACCTGCGCCGTCGGCGGGACGCACCGCCGCGATGTCACAGGGCGTGCGGACCTTGCATCCCGGATACTTCGCCCTGGTGATGGCCACCGGCATCGTCTCGATCGCGATGCGCAACCAGCACGCTTTGCCGCTGTCTGTAACGCTGCTGTGGATCGCCATGGCCGGCTACGCGGTCCTGGTGGCGTTGACCGTGTGGCGACTGGTCCGGTTCGGCACCGACATGGCGGCCGACCTGGCCGATCCACGCCGCGCCTTCGGGCTGTTCACGTTCGTCGCTGGCACGAACGTGCTGGGCACCCGGCTCGTGGCCGACGCGCGGACGACGGCGGGGCTGGCACTACTCGCGGTCGGCTTGGCCTTCTGGCTGGTGCTCGGATATGTAGTGCCCTGGACCGCTCTACTCGGCCGTGTGCGACGCCCCGTGTTGCAGGACGCCAATGGCACGTGGTTCATCTGGGTCGTGGCCAGCCAGTCGGTCGCGGTCTTGGCCGCGGCCCTGGAACCCACCGTGGTGACCGGCCGGCGCGAGCTGGCGCTGCTGGCGGTGCTGTCCTGGTCAGTCGGGGCGTTCCTGTACGCCAGCACCGCCGTGCTCGTCACCGCCCGCATGCTGCTCTACCCCTTCACGCCCGAGGACCTCACACCGCCGTACTGGGTGGCGATGGGCGCGACCGCCATCACGGTCGTCGCCGGCGCCCGCATCGTCCAGATGGCCGACGCCCCGATGGTGGCCGCCACCCGCGGACTAGTGGCCGGTGTATCCGTGGTCTTCTGGGCCTTCGGCACCTGGCTCATCCCCCCTCTGATCTTCGCCGGCATCTGGCGGCACGTGATGCACCGCCTGCCACTGCGCTACGAGCCGACGCTGTGGAGCAT
The DNA here is from genome assembly GCA_013362315.1 of Catenulispora sp. Taxonomy (GTDB): domain Bacteria; phylum Actinomycetota; class Actinomycetes; order Streptomycetales; family Catenulisporaceae; genus Catenulispora. The sequence goes on from JABFWL010000400.1 coordinate 12,233, forward strand.
CGTCTTCCCACTGGGCATGTACAGCGCCGCCAGCACGTACCTCGGAAACGCTGACCACCTGCCCATCGTGCGCAGCATCGGGGACGCAGAAAGCTGGGTCGCACTCACCGCCTGGCTAGCCGTGTTCTCCGCCATGCTGCGCCACCTCGGCCGAACCCAGCTCCGTACAGGCCCGGACAGAGCGGGTTGAGCCCCTCCAGCACCGTTGTCAGCTTCCTATCGG
>JABFWL010000047.1 GCA_013362315.1 Catenulispora sp.
GGACTGACCGGACTGACCGGGACTTCGGGCCTGGGATCCGATGCCGTCCCCGGCCTGATTGCGCTTGAACCGTCCTCGGATGGCACTCTTGTGTCTCGAGCAGATCCCTTCGAACCACAAGGCAGGCATCCCCGTGGAACGCTGGCACGGCACCGCCGAGGTCCCGCAGGACTTCGGCCCCTCGGTCGTCACGATCGGCGTCTTCGACGGCGTCCACCGCGGCCACCGCGCGGTGGTCCGCACCGCCGTCGCCAAGGGCCGCGAGCTGGGCCTGCCGACCGTGGTCATGACCTTCGACCCGCATCCCAGCGAGATCGTGCGGCCGGGCAGCCACCCGCCGCTGCTCACCACCCAGCGGCACCGGGCCGAGCTGCTGGCCGCCGAGGGTGTGGACGCAGTGCTGGTGCTGCCGTTCAGCCTCGACATGTCCCGCTGGTCCCCGGCGGAGTTCATCGACACGGTGCTGGTGGAGAGCCTGCGCGCCCGGGCCGTGGTGGTCGGGGCCAACTTCCGGTTCGGGCACCGTGCGGCCGGGAACGTGGCGGCCCTGCAGGAGGCCGGCGGCCGGCTCGGCTTCGAGGTGGTTCCGGTGAGCCTGCAGGCTCCGGAGGGCGAGAATTCCGACCACCGCTTCTCCTCTACCCGGGTGCGCGCGCTGGTCGCCGAGGGCGGGGTGGCCGAGGCCGCCGGGCTGCTGGGCCGGCCGCACCGGGTCGAGGGCGTCGTGGTCCGCGGCGACCAGCGCGGCCGGGAGCTCGGCTACCCGACGGCCAACGTCGAGACCGTCCCGTTCGCCGCGATCCCCGCCGACGGGGTCTACGCCGGCTGGCTGGTCACGGATGTGGACAAGCCGGAGAAGGCCTTCCGGCACCCGGCGGCGGTGTCCATCGGCACCAACCCCACCTTCGACGGCACCGAGCGCCGGGTCGAGGCCTACGCTCTGGACCGCGACGACCTGGACCTGTACGGCACGCACGTGGCCGTGGAGTTCGCCGCGCGGATCCGGGACACGCTGAAGTTCGACTCGGTCGAGGCGCTGCTGGACCGCATGGCCGACGACTGCAAGGTGGCGCGGGAGATCACCGACGCGGCCTAGGCCGCCCTGAGTACCCCTGAGCAGGCCTGAGACGGGCGTCACGGGAATAGGTCACCTCTTCGCGCGGTTACACGCATCACCACCCGCGTCGAGGGGACAGGAATGACTTTGGCACTGCAAGAGCGTCGTCCGACAGTCGAGACCGTCAAGATCGACTTGTCGGGGGTTACGCCTTGGATAAGCTCTTCGGGTAGCCCCGAGGAGGTGAGGACGGTCGCCGTGACCGCTGACGACGCACGTGGTGAGGCCGTCATCGCCGAGCCGGAGCAGGACGCCGCGCGCGTCGCGCCCGGCGAGACCGAGGACGAGCGCAACGAGCGCTTCGAACGTGACGCCCTGGTGTATCTGGACCAGCTCTACCCGGCCGCGCTGCGGATGACCCGCAACCCGGCCGACGCCGAGGACCTGATCCAGGAGACCTTCGCCAAGGCCTTCGCGTCCTTCCACCAGTTCCGCGAGGGCACCAACCTGAAGGCCTGGCTGTACCGGATCCTCACCAACACGTTCATCAACAGCTACCGCAAGAAGCAGCGCGAGCCCCAGGTGAGCCCGACCGAGGAGATCGAGGACTGGCAGCTGGCCCGCGCCGAGTCGCACAGCTCGGCCGGCCTGCCCTCGGCCGAGACGGTGGCCCTGGACCACCTGCCGGACTCCGACGTCAAGGAGGCACTGCAGGCGATCGGCGAGGAGTTCCGGATCGCGGTCTACCTGGCCGACGTCGAGGGGTTCGCCTACAAGGAGATCGCCGACATCATGGGCACCCCGATCGGCACCGTGATGTCCCGGTTGCACCGCGGCCGGCGGCAGCTCCGTGCGATGCTTGAGGACTACGCACGGGAGCGCGGCCTGGTGGCCGCCGCGTCGGAAGGGAACTGAAGCGCCATGAGCTGCGGGCAGCCGCATGAGACCCCGTGCACGGAGATCCTCGACCATCTCTACGAGTACATCGACAACGAGATGCCCGAGGAGGACTGCGCGGCGTTTAAGCGCCATCTCGACGAGTGCCAGCCATGCCTGGAGAAGTACGGGCTGGACGCGATGGTGAAGAAGCTCGTGCAGCGGTGCTGCGGATGCGACGAGCCGCCGGTGGACCTGCGGGACAAAGTGCTGGCGCGGATCCGGCAGGTGCGCGGCGAGGTGGCCGTGTCCGGATCCGGCGAGTAGATCTTCGAGGGTAGGGCCAGGGGCGCGCCATGGCGCGCCCCTGGCGCGTTCTGGCCGGGACCGTCCGCGAGGGTGCATCATTTCTTGACGGGGGTGTTGTTTTCCTCTGTACTCGAACGTGCTTTGATCGATTCCCGCGATACCCCTGCGATCGCGGGCCAGCAAGTAAGGGGCGGTGGTTCTCGTGATTTTGCCCACGATCGTCATCGGGCTCTGACCCGTCGAGGGGCGGGTACCCCCGGGCCGCGAGCCAGCGCCGCCCCATGCGCTGGCCCGTGGCCCGCGGCCCGTGGACCTGCGGGCCATTTCGTGACAGGGTGCTGCGGTGACGGTCGCGGCGTGCCCTGCGCGGACTAGAGGATGCCCATGACGTTCTTCGTGCGGTGCTACCTTTCGGCTTTGGTGCTGGTCGCGGCCGCCACCATCGCCGCTTTGCCGTTGTCCCGCACCGAGCCGATCCTCCTGCTGTCGATGTGCGCGCTGATGGTCGTGACCGAGCGGCTCTCGCGGGTCAAGATCGGCGTCGCCGGCTGGAGCATGTCGGTCTCGCTGGTGGTGACCGTCATCACGGTGCTCATCCTGGCACCTCCGGCGGCCGCGCTGGTCGGCTTCGTCACCTCGCTCGCGGCTCCGAGGTCCGCGGAGTGGAGCTGGACGAAGCAGATCGTCATCACGGGGATGCTGACTCTGGTGCCGGCGTCCGGCGCCGCTGTGTGCCATCTCACAGGAGGCCGGGCGGACGGTCACTTCCTGAGCTTCCCCGAGTTCCTCTGGCCGTTCGCCGCCGCCGTCACGACGTGTCTCGTGGCCAACGGGCTGATGTTCGCGGCCTACATGGCGCTGTCGGACAAGGGGCGGTTCGGCGACGTGCTGCGCGGCACCTTGCAGCGCGGAGCCATGCCGTACTACTCCTCCGCCGTGCTGGCCCTGATCTTCCTGGCGCTGTGGAACGACATCGGCTGGTACACCGCGCCTCTGGTCGTGGTGCCGATGTACATCGCGCACTGGAGCCTGGCGCAGTACGCCGGCGAGGAGGCCGCCCACGACGGCACCGTCGCCGCCCTGGTGCAGGCGGTGGAGATCAAGGACTCGTACACCCGCGGCCACAGCGAGCGGGTGGCGCGCGGCGCCGAGATGCTGGCGCGGCAACTGCGGATGCCGCATGAGCGGGTGCAGATGCTGCGCTTCGCCGGGCTGTTGCACGACATCGGCAAGCTGGGTGTTCCGACTCGGCTGCTGACGAGCACCGGCGGCTTGACCGAGGAGGAGTACAAGCTCCTGTGCATGCACCCCAACCACGGGGTGGCGGTGCTGCGCGACATCCGGTTCCTGACCGAGGTCTACGACGGCGTGCTCTACCACCACGAGCGCCTGGACGGCCGCGGCTACCCGACCGGCAAGTCCGGTGACCAGATACCGGAGTTCGCGCGGATCATCGGGGTGGCCGACGCGTTCGACGCCATGACGTCGACCCGGTCCTACCGGGCCGCCCGGTCGGTCGAGGACGCGGTGGCCGAGCTGCGCCGCGGCGCCGGCACGCAGTTCGATCCGGCGCTGGTGCAGGCCTTCGAGGCGGCCCTGGAGCTCGCCGAGCGCGCCGGGCGGCCGTGGGTGCCGACCGAGCTGCCCACGCCGCCGCAGACCGGACAAGCGGCCGTCGTCGCCGACACCGGTCCGTGGCCGCTGCCCAAGCGGGTGCCCGGCTTCTCCTTCGCCGACCACGACGACCCGTTCGTGCCCGCCGAGTGGTTCTCGGACTGGTATCCGAGCTGGCTGGCCGATGCCTGGGAGGGGCAGGAGGGCGAGGGGCCGCGGGGGCCGTACGACTGGCCGTTCGATGGTGCGCATGAGCCGCGGCCGGGCGGGATTCCCGGGCCGCGGAGCGGCGAGGCCCCGCAGGACGCTGCGGAGCTGGAGTCTGCGGAGCGGGAACCTGCGGAGCTGGAATCTGTGGACCCGGAATCTGCGGAGCTGGAATCTGTGGACCTGGAATCTGTGGACCTGGAATCTGCGGCTTCGGCGTACGGCGCGGACCTCGACGACGGTTGGTCGGCGCGGATGCACTCGGCGGTGGTCCCAGAACCGGGTCCGGAGCCGGGACCCGAAGCGGACGATGATGTTTTCCCGCGGCCTGCCCCGCTTGATGTTTTCTCGCTCGATTCCGAGGAGCCGCCGGGGGCCGGCCGGCTGCGGCTGCGGGACGTGTCGCGGGGCGCCGCGGTGGAGTGGGCGGGGCCCGAGCGGGGCGGGGACTCGCGGCCGTCCGACGGCACCGGCTCCGACTGGTTCTCGCGAGGTGTCACGGGCGAAACGGCATGGACCGTGCCGTGGCCGGAGGGTTCGTCCTCTGATGCCGCTGCGGCTGGTTCGGCTGATCCTCGCGGGGCCGGCGGCCAAGGTACTTCCGGTCGCGACGACGCGACTGACCCCGCCGAGCCCGGTAGCCCGGCCGGCTCCGAGGGATCCGAGGGATCCGCGGCATGACCCACGCCAAACCCGCGGGGCACCGCGCCTTCGACCCGGACGCCGGCACGCAGTCGGCGTGGGCGCAGAGCAACCCGGTGCTGGTCGTGCTGGCCTGCTTCATCGCCTTCGCGGCGGTGGGCGGCGGCGCGGTGCACGGCTTCGTGCAGCCCGGCTACGCCCTGACCTTCGGCGGCATCATCGCCGCCGGCGAGGCGTTCCGGGTGCGGCTGCCCGGCGGCCGCGAGGCGGCGCCGCTGGGGTCGGCGACCGCGCTGGCCTACGCGGTGGTCACCGAGATCGGCCGCGAGCCGGCCATGCACACCGCCGCGCAGGCGATCACCGTGGCCGCGTTCGGGTTCCTCGTCGGCTCGGTGCCGCACCTGGCGGTGCGCCGGCCCACCACCCTGGACCACACCGCCCGCCGGTTCCTCATGGTGGTGGTCACCGCCGAGGTCTTCCGGATGTTCTACCTGCGCTGGGTGCTCGGCAAGGCGCCGGACGACCCCGGCCTGGCCGAGGCCGCCGTCAAGGATCCGCAGTTCCTCACCAAGCACCTGCACAGCGTGACGGTGGGGCTGGTCACCGCGGGCCTGCTGACCCTGGCGATCGTCGCCGACGCGCTGCTCGGCGCGCTGCTGCAGGCCGGCCACGACCGGCGGCCGGTGCCGGCGGCGCTGCGCGACGAGCTGCGGTTCACCACCCGCGTGGGCCTGGCGGTGGTGGCCACGGCGCTGCTGGTGTGCCTGGCCGCCCGCACGATGAGCATCTGGGTGCTGCCGATCCTGTGCCTGCCGCTGACCTTCACGCAGCTGTCGCTGCGGCGGTTCGCCCTGATCAAGGAAGTGCACCTGGAGACCATCCGGGCCCTGTCCCGCATCACCGAGGTCGCCGGGCTGACCCAGCCCGGCCACGCCCGGCGGGTGGCGCGGACGTGCCAGCGCATCGGGCGGGAGTTGGGGCTCAGCGAGGCGCAGCTGCTGGATCTGGAGTACGCGAGCCTGATGCACGACATCGGGCAGCTGTCGGTCGCCGAGCCGGTCCACGGCGGGCGCACCGCGCCGCTGCCGTTGCAGCGCCAGCGGGAGCTGGCGCGTGCCGGGGCGGAGGTGATCCGTCGGGCCGGCGCCCTCGGCAACGCGGCCGAGATCGTGGAGCACCATCCCGACCCGTTCGGGGCGGCGGGCCCGCTGCCCAGCCGCATCCTGCGGGTGGCCAACGACTACGACGATCTGACCGGCGCCACGCCGGAGGCCGCCGAGCGCACCGAGGCGCTGCGCCACATCCGGCTGGGACTGGCCGTGCACTACGACCCGGCGGTGGTGGAGTCGCTGAGCCGGATGGTGGGGGAGTGAGGGTGCACGGCGGCGCGGCGTGATTGGATGCGCACGTAACCTTTTAGCCTGACTGCGAGGGAGCGTCGAACGTGGCCGAGGAAGTCCGCGCCGAGATGGTGGCCAACGTGTGGAAGGTCGTGGTGGCCGAGGGCGCCGAGGTCGAGGACGGCGACACGCTGGTGATCCTGGAATCGATGAAGATGGAGATCCCGGTGCTGGCCGAGGCCTCCGGAACGGTGTCGCGGTTGGCGGTCGCGGAGGGCGACGTGGTGCAGGAGGGCGATCTCATCGCCGAGATCGGCTGAGGAACCTCAGGGGCGTTTGGGCCGTGACCGGCTCCGGCCGGCGCGAGGTCGCGGGGGCGGGGCTCAGCCGCTGATCGTCCCGTGCTCCACGCACCGCGCGGTCCAGCCGGTCGGCACCACCTGGACCACCATCCGGCGCCGGCAGCGGCCGCAGTAGCGCGGCGGCTCCAGTTCCGCCCGGGACGCGCAGTGCTCGTGTCCCGCGGCGGACGCCGGTTCGCCGCACTGACCGCAGAATTCCATGCAGGCAAGCTAACACCAGTGCGGCTTCCATGGCTGGGTAGGGTCTACGCGTGAGCGAAACGCCGGCAGCACAAATCACCCCGCGAGCACGAATCACCCTGCACGTGACGGCGGCTGACACCGCCGAGGCGGTCGGTTCCGGCGACCTGCCGGTGCTCGGCACGCCCCGCCTCATCGCTCTGGCTGAGCAGGCGACCGTGGCCGCGGCCGCCGGGCTGCTGGCGGCGGGGCAGACCACGGTCGGCACCCGGATCCGCTTCGATCACCTCTACCCGACGCCGGTCGGGGGGACCGTCACCGCCGCCGCCGAGCTCGTGCACCGCGACGACCGGCTGCTGCGGTTCAGCGTGGCGGCGCACGACGCTGACGGCCGCCTCGTCGGCGAAGGCGAGATCACGCGGGTGATCGTCGATGCTCAGCGCTTCCTGGCCAAGCTCTGAGCTCGTTGTTTAAGGCCAGTGCTCGCTGTTTAAGGCCTGAGCTGGGATTCAAAGCTGAGCTCAGCCCGCCTTCGAAGCCCGCAGCGAGAACATCAACGGCACCCGGGGATGGCCTTGCGGCAGCCACAGGAACCCGTCCCGCTCCTGGAGCACGTCGTAGCGCGAGAACATCGTCATCTCGTGCTCGTTCAGGAACTCCAGCCGCAGTCCGACTCGGATCAGGGCATTGATGATGTCGCCCAGCCCGTGGTCGAACTGCACTGAGACGTTCTCCCGGGTGTCGGCGTCGAAGTCGGCGTAGGTTCCCGGCTCGTCCCAGACATGCGGGGACCGGTTGAAGTAGTCGTACTTCACCGTGATTCCGTCGCGGGCCAGTGTGTTCCCGAAGGGATGGAACTCCGCCAGGTAGAGGAAGCCGCCTGGCTTCACCAGCGCGGCCATCACCTGCGCCCAGCGGTCGACGTCCGGCAGCCAGCACAGTGCGCCGAGGCCGGTGTAGACGATGTCGAACTGCTCCTCATGCAGCGCCGAGACCGCGTCGTACACGTTCGCCGCGACCCACCGCGCGTCCTCGACGCCGATCCGCTTCGCCAGCTCCGCCGCGGTGTCCAGGGCGGGCTGGGAGAAGTCCAGGCCGGTCACCGCTGCGCCGTGCCGGGCCCAGCCCAGCGTCTCGGTCCCGATGTGGCACTGCGAGTGCAGCAGCCGCTTGCCGTGTACGGAGCCGACCTCGGCCAGGGCGAACGCGGGCACCGTCTCCCGGCCGGCGACGAATCCGTCGACGTCGTAGAAGGCGCCGTCGGCGTGGATCGGCACTCGCTCGTCCCAGTTGGCGCGGTTGTACTGGAGCCAGTCGGCGGGGTCCGGGGCGGTATCAGCGCTCATGGAGCCTGACGCTAACCCGGGGCCGCCGCGGCGACCACTGGATTTGCGGTGCTCCGGCGGCCTCAGGCGTAGGTGGCGGACCGCGGATCCGGCCGGTCCAGGTTCCAGTGCCGGCCGGTGCCGGTGATCCAGTCCGAGCCGCCGGCTTCGTCGCCGCGCGGGCGCATGATGAAGCGGATGATGCTGCTCTGGCCGCCGTCGTGGTCGCTGTAGAGGACCTCGACCGTGAAGCCCCGGCGTTCCTTGATCGCCGCGGCCACGCCCGCGTAGCGCGGGTCGGCGGGGTCGCGGATCGCCGCGTGCCAGTAGCCGACGTCGTGCGCCGGGATGTAGAGGTCGCGGATCATGCGGCGGTGCTGCGAGGCGGGAGTGTGCTCGTCGTCGGCGTTGCGCCGCTCGGCGTGCACGTCCCAGCCCTGGAGCACGGCCAGGCCGGTGCCGACGTTGCGCACTGATATCGCGAGGTAGATGTTGCCGTTCACCACGTCGGCGTAGCCGTGGCCGCCGCGCACCACGGCCCAGTGGTCGTCGGCCCAGAAGACCTTCTCCTCGCGGTCGGCGAGCCGCGAGTTCAACAGCACCGGCCGCAGTCCCACCTGCAGGGACCGCTCGGCGGCGGAGGCGGCGCGGGAAGCGGCACGCACCGAGGAGAGCGTGGCCGCCGCCAGGACGACGGTGGTCCCGGCGGTGGCCAGCGAGGCTATGGTCACCCAGTCAGTCACGAGGGTGGAGACTACGGGAGCTACAACCCGGTGGTCGATCGTGGGTAGGCGACGGTCTGGTCGGTGGCCACGTTCACCAGGTAGGGCACGCCGGAGGCGAAGGCCCGGTCCAGTGCCGGCCCGAGCTCGCGCGGGTCGGTCACGAACTCCCCGCCGCCGCCGAGGGCCTGCACCACCTTGTCGTAGCGGGCGTCCGGGTTGAGGTCGGCGGCGACGTCGTAGCCGTAGAGGGCCCGCATGGGGTGCTTCTCCAGGCCCCAGCACGCGTTGTTGCCGACCACCATGACCACCGGCAGCCGGTGCCGCACCAGGGTGTCCACGTCCATCAGCGAGAACCCGGCCGCGCCGTCCCCGAACAGCAGCACCACCTGCGACGCCGGCCGGGCCAGCCGGGCGGCGATCGCGTAGCCCAGGCCGGTGCCCAGACAGCCGTACGGTCCCGGGTCCAGCCAGCAGCCCGGCCGGGCCGGCTCGACGAAGCGGCCGGCCCAGGACACGAAGTCGCCGCCGTCGCCGATCACGACCGCGTCCGCGGCCAGGCGGGGCAGCAGCTCGCCGTAGATCCGGGCCGGATGGATGGGGTCGGCGGCGGAGCTCAGCAGCTCCGTGTCCGAGGCGATGGCCGCGGCGGCCTTGTCCTGCAAGATGCCGAGCCAGTCCGCGTAGGCGCCCGGCTTGGCCGCACCGCGCCAGGCCTCGACGATGCCGGCGAAGGCGGCCGACAAGTCGCCCGCCGCACTGCCGGCCAGGCCGAGGTGCGCGCTCAGCTGCTCCGGCGCGTCGGCCAAGTGCACCACCGGCGCCAGCGGGTTGCCGTCGCGGCCCCCGAACAAGCCGTAGCCGAGCCGGAAGTCCAGCGGAGTGCCCGCCACGATCACCAGGTCGGCGCCGCCGAACGCGGCGGAGCGGGCGCGGGTCACCAGCTGCCGGTGGCCGCGCGGCAGGATGCCCCGGCCCATGCCGTTGGTGATCACCGGGACGCCGGTCTCCTGCGCGAAGGCCAGCGCCGCCCGGTCGGCGCCGTCCATCCAGACGTCGGAGCCGAGCACCAGCACCGGTTTTGTGGCGCGGGCGAGCAGGGCGCCGATCGCTGCCAGCGCTTCGGGATCCGGCACGATCGCCTGCCGCGCGCCGGTTTGCGGGAGGGGTTTGGCGTCGACGTCGAAGGCGGCCTCCAGCGACAGGTCCAGGAACACCGGGCCACGGTGCGGCGCGTCGGCCAGCGTGAAGGCGTCGTCGAGGTCGGCGGCCAGAGCCGCGGTGGTGTGCACCGTCGCCGAGCGCTTCGTCACCGGCGCCAGCAGCGGCGGGTGGTCCAGCTCCTGCAGGGCGCCCTTGCCCCAGTTGGAGTCCGCGGCCCGGCCGCCCAGGACGACCACCGGCGAGCCGTTGAAGTACGCGGTGGTGACCGCGGAGACGCCGTTGGTGATGCCGGGGCCGGCGGTCAGCACGGCCAGGCCCGGCCGGCGGGTCAGCTTCGCGGTGGCCTCCGCGGCGAACACCGCGGTCTGCTCGTGCCGGACGTCCAGGATCGGCATCGGCGGATCGGCCTTCACCGCGCCGTCGTACAGCGGGAAGACGTGCCCGCCGGAGAGCGTGAACATGGTCTGCACGCCGTGCGCGCGGGCCACCTCGACGGAGATCTGGCCGCCGTGCAGCGGCTGCGGGTTCTCGGTCTGGGCGTCGGTCTGTGCGTCTTCCACTGCGGTCCCCCGGTGTGGGCTCGGCGGGGCGAAGTTACGACTCAGTAGCTTTCCGTCCCCGACCCGGCTTCCGCAAGGGCCGCGGCTCGAAGTCGATCCGCATGACCCGGCGCCGAAGCGTCGGGCTGCTGACTTCGCGGAACCCGCAATCCTCATAGACGCTCTTCGCGCCGACGAACAGCTCGCCCCACGCGACGTCCTTGCCCGGCTCCGTGACCAGCGCGTAGCCCTCGATCGCCCGCGCTGCGCGCTCGCGGGCGTGCTCGACGGCGGCGGCCGTCAGCGCCCGGCTCACGCCGCGGCGGCGGAAGCCGGTGCGTACCACGAAGCAGGTGACGGCCCAGACGCCGGGATCGTCGCGATCCTCATCCCGGCCGGTCCACGGCACCTTCAGATTCCGTAGCCTCGGATACTCCGTGCGCGGCTCGACCGCGCACCAGCCGACCGGCTCGCCATCGAGGTACGCCACCAGCCCGGTGCTCTGCGCGTCGGGCTCTCCGCAGTGCGTCTGCTCGCGAAACCGGGCCGCGCGCTCCTCGGGCGAAGTCGCGCGCCATTCCGGCCGCATGAGCTTGAACCACTGGCACTGGCAGTCATAGGGCACGCCCCGCTCGCCGAAGACCGTCCGCAGGTCCTCCCAGGAGGCTTCGTTGGCGGAGATGACGGTGATCGTCGCGGAGTCGGTCATAGCCGCACGATAAACCCGGCCGCGGACAGCGGCCGGGTTTGACGATGCCTATCGGGTCACGCCTCGGCCGGTGCGAACCGGCGGCCGCTGTGTCCAGAGCGGAGGAAGCACGGTTTCCGGCGGCCGTTTCGGTGTTCGGATTCACGGTCTCGTTCGTCATGACCACGACGATCCCCCTGCGGCGCGGCCGTACCCAGGAGCACGCTTTGCCTAGGCACGGGATGACCAGGCTGCGTCCGGCGTGCTAGGCATGAGCGTGAACATCGACAGGCGCGCCGAGTTGGGGGAGTTCCTGCGATCCCGCCGGGCCCGGCTGAGCCCGGCCGAACTCGGGCTGCCGGACTACGGCGGCCGGCGCCGGGTGCCGGGGCTGCGGCGCGAGGAGCTGGCGCTGCTGGCCGGGGTGAGCGTCGACCACTATGTGCGGCTGGAGCAGGGCCGGACCCTCCACCCGGAGTTCGCCGAGGTGTGGTCCTGGCACGATGTCCGGGACAAGACGCACGGCGCCTACACCTACCGGCATCCCGTGGTCGGCGAGCTGACGCTCGACTACGAGACACTGCGCGCCCCGGACGATCCGGATCAGGCCCTGATCACGCAGACCGCGCCGGAGGGCTCGTCGTCGAAGGCGGGGCTGCGGCTGCTGGCGGCGTGGGCACAGACCGTGCGGGCCGGGTAGGCGGAGATGGACTCGATGGATTCTCCGGACTCGACGCGTTCTCCGGGCTCGATGGGTGCTCTGGGCAAGCGCCTGGCGTGGCTCGGCGGCGGCGCGGTCGTCGTGGGCGCCGCCGCGATCACGATGGTCACGACGGTCGCGATGACGCAGTCCGACGGCGTCATCACGGCGGCCGACCCGGCGCGGATATTCACCCGCGCCGACGCCGCCGACCTGTTCGCACAGTCGGCGCAGGGCGACGTCGCCGCCGAGCGCAGCCCGCTGGGCGCCTATCCCGGCGAGTGGACCGCGACCGGCGGTGCGCAGATCGAGTACGCCTTCCAGGCCGAGGGCGCCGCCGCGGCCCGCAGTGAGGTGACGCAGGCCGGCTTCCAGCACGCCCAGCAGCTCGGGAACGGCTCGATCGCGGAATTCGGCCTGGAGCCGCCCGGCTGCCGGCTGGAGCTCGTGCACGGCGGTGACCGGGTCAGCGTCAGCGACTCCGACGTGCGCGGAGACGCCGACTGCTGGACGCTGATGCAGGCGCTGGCGATCCGGATCGACGGCCGATTCTGAGTTCTGCAGCGCCTTTGCGCGGCTACAGGCTCTTCGAGAGCTCCTTGATCGGCATCTCCAGCTTGGTCAGCAGCGCCAGGTCCTCTTCCGGCGAGCGGCCGAGGGTGGTGAGGTAGTTGCCGACGATCACCGCGTTGATCCCGCCGAGCAGGCCCTGCTCGGTGCCCAGATCCCC
>JABFWL010000659.1 GCA_013362315.1 Catenulispora sp.
ACGAGGTGTTGGCGGCACTCGGCAAGTAGCGGGACGGCGATGCGGGCACAAGCCGTCCCAGTTCCAAGACGACCGAGGTCAGGCCGATCGTTGCATCAACTTCGTGTCGTATTGCCGTCAGACTCAGAATGCTGACATACGGGCCGGCGGCGCGGTAGTCCTGGGGTGACCGACAACCCCGGCCACGGAGGAACTCGCCCGTGAGATCACGCCGATCCCGAACCGTTTCGACACTCGCCGCGATGCTCGCGGCCGCCGCGCTCAGCGCGCCGGCCGCGGGCGCCAGCGCGCAGACGCCTGCCGCGACATCCGCCGCACCGCCGAGCGCTACACCCACCGCGACCCCGGCCGGCTCGGGGGCCGCCGCCGTGGTCCTGCCCACCGGCGACCGTGTGGTCGTCGGCACCGGAGCCGTCGGCGTCGTCACCATCGCCGAGGACGCCGACGCCTCCGACGCCTTCATGACGCTCGTCCTCGGCGGCGACACCTACGTCGTGCCGGCGCAGGCCCAGCCCTATCTCGACCACGGGCTGGACCTGTCGTTGTTCGACGTCACCAAGCTCGCAGCCGCCGGCCACCGGGCCGGCGGCCGGATTCCGGTCGTGCTGCGCTTCGCCGCCGGGGTCACGCCGACCGCGCCGGCCGGCGTCACCCTCACCGCGGTCAGCGGCCAGACCGCCACCGGCTATCTGACCCCTGATTCAGGACACGCGTTCGCGCAGGCACTGCGGGACGGCATCAAGGCCGATCTCGCAGCGGGCCACCCGGCCGGCACCGGAGCGCTGTTCGGCGGCCTGGCGTCGATGACGGCGCCCGGCGCCTCGACGCCGGTCCAGCCGAACTACCCGCTGCACATCCTCCAGCTGAACGCGGTGGACGACAGCGGCGGGCCGGCGAACCTGTCCATCCTCCTGATGAACACCGACAACGCACGCCTCTACAACGGCCGTGTCGAGAGCTACCAGGGCGTGGCCCGGGCCGCGGTACCGGCCGGCCACTACGCCGCGTTCGCCCTGAACTACGCCTTCGATCCGCAGGCGCACACCGCCAAGCAGGAACTCGTCCCGGTCGAGGGCATCACGGTGCCGGACAGCGGCCCGGTCCCGCCGGTCACCGTCGACATCCGGGCGGCGACCACCCCGGTCACCTTCACCACGCAGAAGCCCGCGACCCGCCAGCTGAGCGAGACCACGTATGTGCGCACGGCGGCGGTCGGCGGCCTGGGCGCCGGGGTGGTCATGATCGGCGGCTCGCTCGTCGACACCTACGTCGCCCCGACGGCCAAGCCGGCCACCGGGTCGCTGTACTACCAGGCGGCCTGGATCGGCCAGAGCCCGGCAGCGGCGGCCGCGCCGTACCGGTACAACCTCGCGGCGGTGTCCGACCACTTCGACGCGAACCAGTCCTACGCCCCGGCCGACAGCTCGCTGGCCACGCTGCTGCACACCGCCGTCCTCGATCCGCACTACGGCACCACTCCCCCGGCTCTGGGCAGCGGCACCCCGAGCCCGCTGGGGACGATCGCGGTCAGCCTGGAGGCACCGGGCGCCGCCCTCACCGAATACGTCACCGGCGGGCTGCGGTGGCTCAGTGAGATGCAGCTGCCCCGCCCGGCCCCGACGCCGGGCGGCACTCCCACGCTCGCGTTCCTGCAGTCCGACCCCCGGTTGTACACCGCCGGGCAGACGGTCGCGCGCACCTGGGGCGCCGCGCCGATGGCGCCGGAGTTCGGACGGCACGTGTCCGCCGCGGCGAATCTGTTCGGCTGCCAGGCCTGCGCCAGCGGCACGGCCGTCAACGCGGTGCTGGGGATGCTCGGCGACGCCAACCCGGACACGACCGGCCTGGATCTCAGCGCGTCCGGCACGGCCCAGCTGTACTGGAACGGCAAGCTGGTGTCCTCCGACGTGGACCAGCTCGGCTACGTGCTGACGGACGTCCCGGCCGGCCCGGCGACGATGCGCATGGTGCTCGACTACGACCGCACCGCCAGCGGGATCACGCAGTCGGCCAGGACCCACACCGACGTCACCATCCCCTATCCCGGCCATGACGACCCGTCGATGGTGCTCCCCGCGGGCACGCCGTGCGACGCGGCCACCGCCGCCGGCGACCCGTCCGCGCCCTGCCAGGTGTTGCCGGCGCTGACGCTGAACTACCGGTTCAAGGACCTGACAGACCGCAACGTCGCGCAGTCGCCGGCGCAGAACCTGGTGCTGCGGGTGGGCCACCTGTCCTACGGCCACGTCGGCTCGAAGGCGCACATCACCTCAGCGCAGGTGTCGGTGTCCTTCGACGGCGGCGCGACATGGCGGGACGTCCCGACCCGCGGCGGCGACGGCACCTACACCGCGCACTGGGCGAACCCGGCGCCGGGCGCGCACGTCGCACTGCGGGTCACCGCGACCGACTGCCTCGGCGGCTCGATCACCCAGACCGTGACCGACCCCTACACGGTTCAGCCGTGATGAGCGTGAGGACTCTGATGAAATCGAAGCTCCTGACCTTGGTCACCGTGATCATCGCGGCGGCGACCTTGGCGGCCGGGCCTGTCGCGGCGAATGCGAGCACTGTTACTGCGAATGCGACCGCGGACGCGCACAGCAAGGGCAACATCACGAAGGTGTGCGGCGCGCCGAAGCCGCACCAGGCGCGGTGCTTCGCCGAACTGCGTACCGACGTCCACGGCGGCAAAGGGATCCGGGGCGCCGCCGCGGCGGACCGTACCGGCTCCGCGTCGGCGCTGCCGAAGGGCCTGAGCCCGTCCGATCTGCGCTCCGCCTACCATCTGCCGGCCGCCGGCGGGGCGAACCAGACCGTCGCGATCGTGGACGCCGGCGACGACGCCACCGCAGAGGCGGACCTGGCCGTCTACCGGAGCACATACGGCCTGCCGGCCTGCACCACGGCCAACGGCTGCTTCCACAAGGTGAACCAGCGCGGCGCCGCCTCGCCGCTGCCAGCGGACCAGGGCTGGGGTGTGGAGATCGCCCTGGACCTGGACATGGTGTCGGCGGCCTGCCCGCAGTGCAAGATCCTGCTGGTCGAGGCGGACTCGGCGACGATGCAGAACTTGGCCGCCTCGGTGGACACCTCGGTCGCGCTCGGCGCCACCGAGGTGTCCAACAGCTACGGCGGTACCGAGGACGGTTCCATCTTCACGACCGAGGGCAGCTACTCCCATCCCGGCGTCGCGATCGTCGCCGCCAGCGGCGACGGGGGCTACGGCCCGGCGAGCGCACCGGCGGTGTTCCCGAGCGTGGTGGCGGTCGGGGGCACCTCGCTGACGAAGGCGACGAACGCGCGCGGCTGGACGGAGTCGGCGTGGAACCTGGCCGGCAGCAGCTGCTCGGCGTGGATCGACAAGCCGGCCTGGCAGCACGACGCCAACTGCCCGGGCCGGATGGTCGCCGATGTGGCGGCCGACGCCGACCCGCAGACCGGACCGGCCGTCTACGGAACGACTGACCAGCTGTCCGGCTGGGGCGTCGTCGGCGGGACCAGCGCTTCGTCCCCGTACATAGCGGGGGTCATAGCGCTGGCCGGGCATCCGCAGAAGTTCCCGAACGCCTCCGCGTTCTACACCGACCACAGCGGCTTGTTCGACGTGACCAGCGGCAGCAACACCGGCGGTGTCATGGACTGCGGCGGCGACTACCAGTGCACCGCGGGCGCCGGATACGACGGTCCGACAGGATGGGGCACGCCGAACGGCGTGTCCGGGTTCTGAATGAACCTTCCGCACACAAGTCAGCCCTTCGCTCATAAGTCCTAGGCGAATGGGCACTCCGGGTGGGTCATCGCGACCCACCCGGAGGTAACTTTGCGATACACCAACTGGCCTGGCTGCTGGCCCGGCCGGAGGTCACCGCACCGGTGATCGGCGTGACCCGGCCGCGGCATTTGGCGGACGCGCTCAGCGCCTGCGAGCTGGAGCTGAGCGCGGACGACAGGGCGGCGCTGGAGCGGGCGTACGTGCCGCATCGCGTGGCAGGGTTCGAGTAGCGCGACGCAACCTCCGGACGTTCTGGCTCAGTCTTATTACGCTCAGTCTCAGTACGGCAACAGCCTCCCGGACGGCGTCCGGAGGTCCAGCTCGGGCAGGTCGTGCAGGCGCCGCCCAGAGGACTTGCGGATGCGGACTCGGCGGCGGCCGAGAGCGACGGTGCGCGTGCGCGCGGCTCCGGCCACGCTGCGGCGGACGGCACCGGAGTTCTCCGACTTACTGGTCATGATCGCCTCCTCGGCTGTCGTCGAATCCGCCTTGAGCGACCGATTACCCCCAGACAGCCCGGCCCAGCCGGACCGTTACCGGATCGAGCCATAAGGATCGACAAAGTACGTAACGGGACCGGCCTGCGGGCCGCCAGCCAGCAAGGACTACGCCAGTACTTACGTCAGTAACGAGTGACCCTGACTAGATATCCCGGCTGCTGATGACCGAGGAGTGGGCGATCTTCCATACCCCGCCGTCCTGGACGAGGGTGAAGCTCGTGCGCTCCTCGGTCGCCTGCCCGCTCTTGGGGAAGTAGTCGATCGTCGCCGTCACCTTGTCAGGAGCCTGCGCCTGCACACCGGACACCGTGACCCGCTGCATGCCGTTCCAGAAGCTCTTGTAGTTGGCGAGGCCAAGGGCCTTGTTCTGCTGGTACTCCGGCGTGAGGTCGGCCCACGCCTGGTCCAGGTTGCCCGGGACCAGGCTGTAGTAGTTCGTGATGGCCGCGACGAGCTGGGTGGGCACGTCAGCGGTCGACGACGTGGTCGCGGAGGTCGCCGGGGATGTGCTCGGGGTGCTCGGGGTGCTCGGCGCACTCGCGCTGCTGGACGAGGACGAGGCCGGCGGCGCGGCGGCGCTGGACGCGGGAGTCGTCGGCTTCCCGGTCGGCTGCGTGGCGGGCGCCGTGGTGTGCGAGGTGGTCGGGGACTGTACCGCCGCGGCGGCCGGCGGGTGGTCTCCGCCGCCGCTGAGCGCCAGGACGGCGGCCACGATGACTGCCACCGCGCCGATGCCGCCGCCGGCGAATATCAAAGTCTTGCGAGAGGCGGGCGAGCCCGTCGCAGAACGCTCTGAAAGCGGGCCCGTACTGGTACTTGCGGCCGAACCCCCTGCGGTGGCCGTCATGGCCGTGGTCGGCGAGGCCGCCGGAAGCGCGGCGGTCGGCGTCGGCGCGGGCAGGGCGGCCGTAAGCTTCGGTGCCGGCTCCTTCGCTGCCGGCTCCTTCGACTCTGTCTCCGGCGGCTCTGTCTCCGGCGCGGTCTGCGCCGGGGGCGGCGAGACCTCCGATCGAGGCTCGGCATCGTCCGCCGGCGCAGTCTGCGCCTCCGGCTTCGGCCTCGGCAGCGGCACCGGAATCGCCTCGAGCGCCAGTGCCTCGGTCACGTCAGCGGCGCCGGACGCCGGCCGCACCCCCGGATCCACCACGGTCTGGTCCGTCGTGCTGCGATCCACCGCCGTCGCGGCCCCCGCGGCCGGCAACGGCGCGGTCCCCAGCGCGGCGAGCGCCTGCGAGACCTCTTTCATCGTCGGCCGGTCCGCGGGCTCGGGGCTGAGCATCCGCAGCACGGTGTCGGTCAGCATCCCGGTGCGGCGCGGCGGCCGCAGCTCGTTGCGGACCACGCGCAGCAGCACCGCCATCGCGTTCACCTCGTCGCCGAACGGCGGCGAGCCCTCGACGGCGGCGTAGAGGGTGGCGCCCAGCGAGAACACGTCGGCCGGGGAGTCCACGGCGTGGCCCTGCGCGACCTCGGGCGCGGTGTAGGCGGGGGTGCCCAGGATCTCGCCGGTGGCGGTGACGGTGGCGTCGCCCGTGGCCCGGGAGATGCCGAAGTCGGTGAGCTTGACGGTGCCGTCGGAGGTCATCAGCACGTTGCCGGGCTTGATGTCGCGGTGCACGATGCCCACGGCGTGCGCGGCGGCCAGCGCCGAGGACAGCTGGGCCCCGATCCGGGCCACCTCCTCGGGGGTCATGACGGTGCCGGTGGCCAGGATGTCCGCCAGGTTGCTGGACGGCACGTACTCCATGATCAGGTACGGCCGGCCGTCGTGTTCGGCCACGTCGAAGATGGTCACCGCGTTCGGGTGCTGGAGCCGGGCGGCGATCCGGCCCTCGCGCCGCGCCCGCAGGTGGGACTGGCGCACCTGGGCGCCGCTCATGCCGGTGTCCGGCCGCAGCTGCTTGACCGCGACGTCCCGGCCCAGCACCTCGTCGCGGGCCCGCCAGACCACGCCCATCGCGCCGCCGCCGAGTTCGGACAGCAGGCGGTACCGCCCGGCGATCAGCGGCTCGCCGTCGTCGGTCGGGGTCGGCTGCCCCTCGTCGGGGTCGGCGGTCATGGCGGTTCCCCCCACAGGCGCACGGTCGATGGCGCGGATCACCAGCGAGCCGCGCACGGAAGCTTCAACCCTATCGTGATGTGGAGTCACTCCGTTCGCAGCTGGCCTGTTCGTAGTTGGTCTGTTCGTATTTGGTCTTCGGAAACGCCGAGGCGCCAGTAGCCGGTGAACGCCACCCGGGTGCGATCCAGGCCGCGGTCCCGGACGAAGTGGCGGCGCAGGGTTTTGACGAGACCGGACTCGCCGGCGATCCGGACATAGGGCAGGTCGGGCAGGTCCGGCAGGTCGGGCAGGTCCGGCAGGTCAAGCAGGTCGGGCAGGTCGGGCAGGTCGTCGAGAGCTGCTTCGGCAGCGTTTTCAGCGGCGGTCTCAGCGGTCTCAGCGGCACGGATGGCATCGATGACGGCGTCGCCGGGACGTCGGCCGGGCTGCCGTACGCGCCACTCGATCTCGGCTTCGGCGGCGGTTTCGATGGCCTGGATATCGCCGACGTCCGGGATCTCCACCCAAGCCCTCACTCGGGTTCCGGCTGGAAGGGCTTCGAGAATGCCGCCGACCGCCGGCAGCGCGGTCGCGTCGGCGGCGAGAACGATGCGCGTGGCATCGGACGGCGGGCGGAAGGCGACGCTGCGGTTGGCGGACAGCGCCGGGCCGAGCAGCATGACCCGGTCACCGGGAACGGCGCGCGCCGCCCAGGCCGCCGCCGGGCCGGATGGCGCGGAGCCGCCGACACCGTGCAGCACGAAGTCGACATCCAGCTCCCTCGTGACCGGGTCCTGCGAACGGACCATAAAGGAGCTGGCCCTGACCGGCGGCGGTGGCGAAGGGGACCAGCTGGTGGTGCGCGAGCTGCGACTGCCCCGTCACCCACGCGGTGGATGCCGCCCCGAGCCCGGTACGGGATGATCTAACGGAGTTGAGTGCGGCACACGCGGCACCGGCGGTCTTGGACACCGAGGCGCGGCGCTACCCCTCGATCGGCCACATCGCCGAAATACTGGGCGGCGAGGGCGAGGTGCGCGTCGTGCCGATTCCGGCGGACTGCACCGACGGCTTCAACGAGGCGTACTACGCGCGTCCGGAGATGCTGCTCGATCCGGCGGCGCGCACGGCGTGCTCGGCGTGGAGCTTCGTCGACGCGGCGACCAGCGAGCGGTACACCGAGCACCTGCGCCGCGATCTGGAATCGGGGCGCTGGGACGAGCAGCACGGCCACCTGCGTCAGGAGCCTTACTTGCAGGGATCGCTGGTGCTGATCCGCGCGGTGCCGGCGTGAGGACAGGGCCGGCGGACCCATTCCACCGGCCCTGCAAAAAGCGCTTCAGCTCGAAGTGACGTCGTCGTAGAGGGTGTACGTCGCGTCGCCGCTGTAGTCGTCGTCATGCGAAGTCAGCGTCAAGGTATAGCTGTGCCCTGCGGTGACTGATGCGGTGGCCTGCTTCCAGCCGGAGCTGCTTACACAGGTCTTCGCCAGCACCGTCTTCGTGGTGTTGGCGGTGTTGTCCTTCAACGTCGCCGTGGCCCAGTCGTAGGTGACCGTGTCGGGGCAGGTCACGTTGTACCAGAACGAGACCTTCGTGGTGCCGCTCGGCGCGGTGAAGGCCTGCGCCACGCTGGAGTCGCCGTTGGTCGGCGCCGTGCCGCCCACCCGCGCCGCGTAGGTGCCCGAGTGCGCACCGGAGCCGACCGCCGAGGACGTGGCCCCGGAGGCGGTCCAGCCGGACAGGCTGCCGGTCTCGAAGCCGCCGTTGACGATCTGGTTGTTCGGCGGCGGAGGTGTCGTGCTGCCGTAGACGGCGCTGCTGCCGTACAGGACGTTGGTGAAGGCTGATATGTAGTCGTGGACGTCCGTGCTGGTCAAGTTGTAAGTCAGATAGGCGCCGTATCCGCCGTTCATCGTCTGCTGCGCCAGGCTCGCCGCAGTACTCGAAGACGTCGAACCGAAGTCGACAGCCGCCGGTGCGAGCCGACTCTTCGGCAGCGCGATGCTGGGCACGCTGAAGCTCCCATACCAGGGGTTCCACGCGTAGTCGAAGTCTGAGGTGACGTCGACGCCGTTGTAGGACAGTGACGAGGCCGATGGGCCGATGTCGTAGAGGGTGATCAGCTTGCCCGGCATGTCCGCCCGCAACGCCTGGATCAGGTACACGAACGAGAAGGCGTTGGGCTGCGGCGTGCCGTTGGTGCCGTAGTCGGCGTACTCGTCGTCGAAGTCGATGCCGTCCAAGCCGTATTCGGTGACCGCGTTGGACAGCTGCGTGGCAAAAGCCGAAGCGGCGGCCTGGGAGGGGAAGTTGGCGAACCCCGCGCCCTGGTGGTTGCCCAGGATCGACAGCTCGACCTTGATGCCCTGCTGCTGGAGCGGCTTGATCTGGGTCGCGGCGTTGTCGAGCACCGACTGCACCTGCGGGTTGAAGGACAGGTAGGCGTTGCTGCCGTCGTAGTTGATGTTCGCGGCGAAGATGACGGCGATGTCGAAGACGTTGGCACCGTTGCTCGCCAGCGTGTACTTGCCGACGTTCACCATGCTGTTGCTGTTGACCTCGATGTAGGCGATCGAGAGCGGCCCGGTCTTCGTCGCGGTGGTCGCGGCATGGCCGGCCGGAGCCGCCGCCCGCGGCGCGGCGGCGCGCGCCGCTCCCGGAACTCTCTGCGTGGCCAGTACCAGCGCGATGAGGCCGGTGAGCAGGAACGTCTGTCTCGGTCTGACTCTGGGCAGCATCGAGCAATCTCCTCGCTGGGGGAAAGGTGACTCGTACCGAGCGGAAAACGCCGGCCGAAACGGAAACTAAACCGATTCAGCCATGCGGAATATCCAACCGCCGGGGCGGCTTGTCAAGAGTCTGGTTCAGGGTTAAAGAATCAGCTCAGATCAGCGCCAGGTTTCGCAGCTCCCGCTGATACTCCGCGTAGGCATGCCGGAGATCGGGTCCCGGCCAGGCGGCGGGCAGCAGCGCTGCGGGCAGCAGCGGATCGGTGGCCAGGTGCCGCACCACCTGCGCCGCGGCGGCCAGGCGGCGGGCCGGCTCGCGGGTCTTCTCCAGCGCCGAGAGGACGCGGCGCCCTCTGCTGCTCCACTCCCCCAGGTCCCACAGGCTCCTCGCCAACTCCTCCGGGGCCGAGGCGAAGGTGCAGCGGCCGGCCTGCACAGCGGGGTCGGCGGCGTAGGCCGGGTCGCGTCGCAGATTCGCCGGGCGGGTCCAGACCCCCTCGCGGAGCTCGGCCAGCCGGTGCGCGGTCAGCAGATCGCGCAGCGCCGCGCGTTCGGCGGCCGGCCGGCCCAGGACGACCACGATCGCGAGCTCCCAGTCCCCCTGCCACGCCGTCTCAGCGTCCTCGACAGCCTCCTCCTGGCGCCGCTGCCGCTCGACGAGCTGCCGGCCGAGGGCGTAGTCGCTTTCTCGCCGGTGCAACTCACCGGACGCCACGGCCCGGGTCAGCGCCACCCGGGTGGCGGTCGGCGCGATGCCGAAGTGCTCGCCGGCCCGGATCAGCCCGCCCGCGCTGAGCGGTTCCGGGTGCGCGCCCAGCACCAGGCTGAGCACGACCGAACGGGCGGACAGGGGCTTGAGGTCGAGATCGGCGGCGGGCACGTCCCCAGTCTGGCACGCTACACTTGTAGACACAGCCGTCGAACAGAATGTAACTTCGGAACCATGGACATGGCGCGTACGCACGAGGTCCTGAACCAGACGCCGCCGCTGGTGGGTCACGACACGGCCGCGAACCCGGCGCTGCTCGAGGGTGTCGAGCGGGAGGGCGCAGGCTGGGCACTGGAGGAGATCCACGAGCTGGGGCGGCTCGCCGGCAGCGCCGAGGCCCAGGAGTGGGGCCGGCTGGCCGAGCGGGTGCCGCCGCGGCTGCACACGCACGACCGGTACGGGCACCGCATCGACGAGGTCGAATACGTCCCGGCGTATCACCGGCTCATGGAGACCGCGGTGCGCCACGGGCTGCACGCGGCGCCGTGGGCCGACGACCGGCCGGGCGCGCATGTCGCGCGGGCGGCGAAGTTCATGGTCTGGTCCGTCGACGCCGGGCACGGCTGTCCGGTCTCGATGACTTATGCGGTCGTGCCGGCCCTGCGCGCCAACGCCGAGCTGGCGGCGGCCTACGAGCCGCTGCTCACCAGATGCGAATACGACTTCGGCCTGCGCGCGCCGCTGACCAAGCGCGGCCTGATCGCGGGCATGTCGATGACGGAGAAGCAGGGCGGCTCGGACGTGCGCGCGAACACCACGACCGCGACGCCGCTGTCGGACGGCGGCTATGCCCTGACCGGGCACAAGTGGTTCACCAGCGCGCCGATGAGCGACATGTTCCTCACTCTGGCCCAGGCGCCGGGCGGCTTGTCGTGCTTCCTGGTGCCGCGGGTGCTGCCGGACGGGCAGCGCAACGCCATGCAGCTGATGCGCCTGAAGGACAAGCTCGGCAACCGCTCCAACGCCTCGTCCGAGATCGAGTACGACGACGCGGTCGGCTGGCTGGTCGGCGAGGAGGGCCGGGGCGTGCGCACCATCATCGAGATGGTGAACATGACCCGGCTGGACTGCGTGATCGGCAGCTCGATGGGGATGCGCACGGCGCTGGTCGCCGCGGCCCACCACGCGAGGCACCGCAGCGCTTTCGGCAAGCCGCTCATCGAGCAGCCGCTGATGCGCAACGTGCTCGCCGATCTCACGGTGGAGTCCGAGGCCGCGACCACGGCGATGCTGCGGCTGGCCGGGGCGAACGACCGCGCGATCCGCGGCGACGAGCGCGAGGCGGGCGTACGGAGGCTGGCCCTGGCGGCCACTAAGTACTACGTCTGCAAGCGCGGACCGGTGCATGCCGCCGAAGCCCTCGAATGCCTCGGAGGCAACGGCTACATCGAGGACTTCGACCTGGCGCGGGTCTACCGGGAGCTGCCGCTGTTGTCGATCTGGGAGGGCTCGGGCAACGTGGCGGCGCTGGACACGCTGCGCGCGATCGCCCGGGAGCCGTGGACGCTGGACGCCTTCTTCGAGGAGGTCGAAACGGCGTCCGGAACGGACCGGCGCTTCGACGACGCGCTGTCCCGGTTGAAGAAGGAGTTCGCATCGCTCGACGACATCGAGCTGCGGGCGCGGCGGATCGTCGAGCAGGTGGCGCTGGTGTTCCAGGCCTCGCTGCTGCTGCGCCACGGGCCCGCCGCCGTCGCCGCCGCGTTCTGCGCGACCCGGCTGAGCCGGGACTGGGGCGGCGCCTTCGGCACGCTGCCGCCGGGGCTGGCGCTGGGGCCGATCCTGGAGCGGGCAGCGGTCGAAGTCGGCTGACGCCCGGTGTCTCGGTGGGCTGCTCGGCCTCCCCGTTCTTCCGGTATCGGGAGGCGTTGCAGCCGAGGCGGGCCCGGCCCCTCATCCGTCCGGATACACGCGCGTCTCAGTAGCCTTCAACGCCACCCAGACCGGCGAACCCGGCTCTAGACGCAGCGCGGCTGCGGCCGCGGGGGTGATATCAGCGGTCGTGTCCAGCGGTCCGGACAGTTGGATGCGGAGGTGGTCGCCATGCCGCTGCAAACCGGCGACGGTCGCGGACCACACGTTGCGCGGGCTGCCGTCCGGACGCTGCTGATGCAGGGCCAGGGCGGTCGGCGGGAAGGCCACGAACGCCGGGCCGTCGCAGGGTTCTGAGGTGGTGAGGGTGAAGCCGCCGGGGAGGGTGATCGCGGTGCCGGCCGCGCGCCCCCGGTAGAGGTTCAGGCCGACGAGGCGGGCTACGTAGTCGGTGCGGGGCTGGGCCGTGATCGTCGCGGCGTCGCCTTCCTGGACCACGCGGCCCGCCTCCAGGATGACCAGGCGGTCGGCCAGGATCAGGGCGTCGAGCGGGTCGTGGGTGACGATGAGCGTGCCGCCCGGGTGGTCGGTGAGGTGGTGGTGCAGGTGCGCGCGGGTGTCCATGCGCGTGCCCGCGTCCAGGGCGGCGAGGGGTTCGTCCAGCAGGAGCAGGTCCGGGGCGACCGCGAGGGCGCGGGCCAGGGCGACGCGCTGTGCCTGGCCGCCGGAGAGCCGGCGGGGTTTCGCCTGCGCGAAGTCGGCGAGGCCGACGCGCGCCAGCCAGTCCGCGGCGAGCGCGCGGGAGCGGGCTCGGCCGACGCC
>JABFWL010000698.1 GCA_013362315.1 Catenulispora sp.
CCACCAGTGAAACCCAGCAACCTGTTCAAACGACCATGGATCGCCGCGGCCAGCGCAGCCATCCTCGTCGCCGCCGGCCTGAGCCTGACCACAGTCAGCACCGCCCAAGCAGCCGCCGGCTGCCAAGTCGACTACACCATCAGCAGCCAATGGCCCGGCGGCTTCGGCGCCAACATGCAGATCACCAACCTCGGCAACCCGATCAGCACCTGGACCCTGACCTGGTCCTTCACCGCCGGCCAAACCATCCAGACACTCTGGAACGGCAACTACACCCAATCCGGCGGCAACGTCACCGTCACCAACGCCCCCTACAACGGCACCATCAACAGCGGCGCAAGCACCACCGTCGGCTTCAACGGCGTCTGGAACGGCAGCAACCCGATCCCCACCACCTTCACCCTCAACGGCACCGTCTGCACCGGCCCCGGCGGCACCCCGACAACGACACCCAGCACCACACCCAGCACCACCCCAAGCACCACACCAAGCACCAGCCCAAGCACATCCCCGAGCACCACGCCATCGACGCCGCCACCGGCAAGCCTGCCGTGTGACATCTACGCCGCGGGCGGCACACCGTGCATCGCCGCGCATAGCACGACGCGCGCGCTGTACGGGTCCTACAACGGCCCGCTGTACCAGATCCAGCGCGCCTCAGACCACAGCTACCGGGACATAGGCCTGCTCAACGCGGGCGGTGTGGTCGACGCCAGTCCACAGGTCTCCTTCTGCGCGAACACCACCTGCACCATCACCAAGATCTACGACCAGTCGCCGCAACGCAACGACCTGCCGATCTCCTCCGGCGGCTACTGGAAGGGGCCCGGTCCCAACGGCAGCGACATCGGCGCGAACGCCATGGCCCTGCCCGTCAACGTCGGCGGCCACGGCGCCTACGGTGTGAAGGTCACCCCGGGTGTGGGCTATCGCGTCGACGGCGCCAAGGGCGCCCCCACCGGCTCGCAGCCGGAGGGCATCTACATGGTCACCTCGTCCAACCTCGTCAACAACCAGTGCTGCTTCGACTACGGCAGCGGCGAGACCTCCCACACCGACACCGGCAACGCCACGATGAACGCGATCTATTGGGGCACCGCCTGCTGGTTCGGCGGCTGCGTCGGCTCCGGCCCCTGGGTCGGCGGGGACCTGGAGAACGGCATGTTCTTCAGCACCCAAGGCTCCCAGAAGAACCCGAACTATCAGGGAGTGCACTACCCGTTCGTGTCCGCGTGGGAGAAGAACAACGGCACCAGCAACTTCACCCTGAAATACGGCAACGGGCAAAGCGGCGGATTGACCACCCCGTTCAGCGGACCACTACCCAACGGCTACTCTCCGATGAAGCTGCAAGCTTCCATCCTGTTGGGCACCGGCGGCGACAACAGCGACTACGACACCGGCGAGTTCTTCGAAGGCGCGGTCACTGCCGGCTATCCGTCCGACACCACCGAGAACGCCGTCCAGGCCAGCATCGTCGCAGCCGCGTACCAGTAGAGGTCGGCGCTGGCGAAGCATCTCAGATCCCGCAAACGGTTGACATAGCGAGGTCATGAGATGACCGCGGCCGGCATCGGATGCCACCGATGCCGGCCGAAGCCGATACGCGACTATTCCACTGCCATGACAACCGCGATAGGCCGGCGCCGCGACAAGAGCGCGGCCGGGACCAGCATCCCTCCGACCACCACCACGCCGGCCAACAGGACGCCCGCCAACTGGTACGACAGCGGCATGTAGGGCAGCCAGGTGTGGAACTGGGCGTGCAGCATGGGAGCGAGCGTCACCATTCCCACACCGGTCGCCAGCGCCAGCGCCGTGCCCAGGACGATGGCCGCCTCGACACCGACTATGCCCAGGACGCGGCGTCGGTCGGCTCCGGCGAGTCGGGTGACGGCCAAGGCACGGCGGCGGCCGGCCATGACGGTGATGAGCGTGTTCAGTGCGGCTGATGCGGCGAAGACGCAGTAGACGCCGGTTCCGGCGTAGTCGAGCCACACGTCCGTCGCGGCGTCGGCGGTGCCGGTGAGGTGCGCTGCGGTGGTGTGCATCGAGACCTTGACGATGGCGAAGCCGATCGCCAGCACGAGCGGGACAAGCGCCCCGGACAGCGGCCGGGAGAGCACCGCGATGTTGTCGGCCGCGATCGTGGCCGTGCCGGAGCCGCCGAGTGCCGCGGTGAGTGGCCGGGCGATGCCGACGATGGCACGGAGCAGGATCGGCCCGAGCATTCCCACGCCGACGCACAGGGCGAGCATGACGAAGAAGGCGGCGTCGCCGGCGTTCTTCGCGTCGAGCTTGGAGATGAGCCCGGCCAGCACCACGCCACCGGCGAGAAGCAGTACGCCGAGCAGCGTGCGGAACCCGCCGATGCGAGGACGTCCGGTCGCCGAGTCGGTCAGGGCGCGGGCCGGACGCGACCGGGCGGGCCGGATGGCGGCGACGAGCGAGCCGAGAACGGAGGTGGCGAGCTCGATCCCGGCGACGATCGGCAGCGCTGGAAGGTCGGGGTGGAAGGTGACCTGCGGGGGGAGGATGCCATGGGAGCGCAGCGCCGAGATCCAGGCATCCCCGGCGAGCGTGCCCAGCCCATATCCGAGAACTGAGGACGGCAGCGCGACGATCGCCGCCTGCAGCGCGACCGAGCGGCGGATGCGCGACGGCATGGCACCGACGGCGCGCAGCAGGGCGATGTCCCGGGTCTGGCGGCTGATGACGAGATTCATCGCCACGCCGACCAGCAGGATCGACATGTAGACGGAGCTGCCGATGAAGACGCCGTTCATGGCGCCGACGTCAGGGCTGATGAGGCTGTGGCGCTGGGTCTTGGTCAGCGGTGCAGTGTCCATCGACCGGGCGGCCATGATCGCGCCGCTGATGACCGTGGCCGCGATGGTCTGAGTGGCGGCCGGCCCGAGGAAGGCCCAGCGGTGACGACGCAGGGCTTGGAGGGTGATGCCTGAGGTCATGCCGGGTTCCAGAGGGGACGGGCGGCCATGCGGCCGACGGCTTGACCGGCTGTGAAGTCGGCGCCTCGGCCGCCGTGAGCCGTTCGGCGACCGTGGCCGTCACCCGCCACGGGATTCCCGGCTCCCGCGCCGACTGAAACAGCATGCAGGCGTGCGGCGATGGTCCCCTCATCCGACGGCGTCGGCCCGTCCACCACAACTCGTCCGCTTCGCAACAACACCAGCCGGTCGCTGATCGCGGCGGCGCGCGGATCGTGGGTCACCATCACCACCGTCACCCCCTCCCGATCCACCGCCTGCCTCAGCAGGCCCAGGATCTGGCCGCCGGTCGTCGGGTCGAGGGCACCGGTCGGTTCGTCGGCGAACACCACGGCAGGCCGCGTCACCAGCGCTCGGGCCACGGCGACTCGCTGCCGCTGGCCCCCGGACAGCTCACCGACCGGCCGCCGCTCCAGGCCGCCCAGACCCACCGCGTCGAGCACCCGCGCCACGTCCCCGCGCCTCACCAACGGAGCGCCGAGCCGGCTCGGAAGCAGCACGTTCTGGCCGACTGTCAGCTCTGACAGCAGGTTGTAGGCCTGAAAGACGAAGCCCACGCGATCGCGCCGCAGCCGCGTGAGCCGGCGCTCCCGCATCCGTCCGATCTCCCGCTCGGCCAGCCACACCCGCCCGCTGTCCGGCCGGTCCAGCCCCGCGGCGCAGTGCAGCAGAGTGCTCTTCCCAGAGCCGGTGGCGCCCATGATCGCCACGAACTGCCCTGGCGGTATCGACAGCGTCACGTCGCGAAGCGCCCACACCCGGGCTCGGCCCGTCTCGAACCTGCGGCTCACTGATTCCAACTGCACGGACATGACACCAGACTGGACGCTCACAGCCTGGGATTCGACCGTGCGACCCCGAGTATCGGTGGTAGGGATAACCGGGGGTCACGCGCGAGACCTCAACCGCCGGTGACTCCGTCAGCGCTTCGAGGTCGTCGACCCCGAGTGGTGATCCGGACATCGTGGGAAGCACCGCACGGCAGGCCGCTGTGCGACAGTGGCCTGATGGACCGCTTGCGCGATTGGTGGGACGGGGAGAAACCGCAGGACGCCGTCGAAAAAGCACGGCGCTGGTGGAACCAGGACGGACCGCAGGACGCTGTCGACCATGTCCGCAACTGGTGGAAGGACGCGGACGGCACCAAGCGTCCGGACGGTGGGTCCGGGGCGGTGCGCCGGCCGGCTGGCCTGGGCGAGGAGCCGCCGCCGTGGTCTCGGGCGCGAGATTTCGGCAGTGCGCCGGTTACCGACGAGCAGAGTGTCTGGGTCGAGAAGTCGGTCGACTGGTGCCTGCGTGAATTCGGCGACGACGTGCTCCGGTACGGGACCGCGCTTCCCATCGACGTGCTGCCGTCCGTCTACGACGCGTCGTCGGAGCAGATCCGGGAACTCGTCGAAACGATTGCCGACGTCATGTCCGTCCAGTCCGACGACATCGAGGTCGAGTTCTTCCGCACGCCGCCCGAAACCGCCCGCAGGAAGCATGCCGTCGGGACCTACCGGCAGCGCGGCGGGCAGGCCGTCATCTCCCTTGACCTTGCTGAAGCGGGCAACCCGCACCTGATGGCCGCGATCATCGCGCACGAACTCGGTCACGTCCGGCTGCTCGGTGAGCAGCGCATCGACCCGGCGCGCGCCGACATGGAGCGACTGACCGACTTGGTGACGGTCGTGTTCGGGCTCGGGCTGTTCACCGCCAACGGGGCCATGACGTTCACCAAGGCTGTGCGGGGCTGGTCGGCGCTGCCCCTCGGGGACATCACCGAGCGCGAGCTCGCCGGCTCCGGGCACGGCCCCTACAGCCGGTACGGATATCTGGACGAGAAGGTCCTCGCCTACGCGCTCGCCTACTTGTCGTTCCGTCGCGGCGAACACACGCCGGCCTGGAGAGCGAGTCTGGACCCCGGGCCGCGGGAGGCCTTCGACAAGAGCATGGCTCACTTCTACAACCGCCAGGCCTGAGCGGCACCAGGCGGCGCGGTTCAGTGCCGCCCGGAACCGCCCGCCCGACTCGGCGGCGGCGCGGTGCTGCCCCGCACTATCAGCGGTGTGGGAGCCACCGCGACCCTGGCGTCCGCTGAGGGCTCGGCGATGAGGCGCAGCAGCAACGAAACGCACTCCCGGCCGAGCTGCTCGAAGTCGTAGTGCACCGTCGTCAGCGGCGGCTTGAAGAACGCGGCCTCGGCCACGTCGTCGAAGCCGACGACACTCAGATCGCCGGGAACTGAGACGCCGGCGTCGTCCAGGGCCCGCATCAAGCCCAGCGCCATGTGGTCGTTGGCTGCGAACACCGCGGTGGCCTCGCCCGCCGTGGCGATCGCGCGCCCGGCTTCGTAGCCGGACTGCGCGCTCCAGTCGCCGTAGACGATCGGTGGGATTGGGACGCCGGCGGCTTTCAGCGCGGCATGCCAGGCCGCCGCGCGCTGCTGAGCCGCGTAGGAATCCCGCGGGCCGGCCAGATGCCAGACCGTGCGGTGCCCGAGGCCGAGAAGGTGGTCGACGGCCCCGCGCGCGCCGGCGGTCTGGTCGTTGTTCACCGAGGGGTAGCGGCGATCCGGGTTGCCGTCGGAGATGACCACCGGCACCCCGGTCGGCAGTTCCAGGCCCGGACGGTCCAGGATCTGCGGGTCGATCAGCACGATGCCGTCCACGGCCTGGTCGCCGAGGGCGGTGACCGCCTCCCGCAGCGCGCCCTCGGTATGCCGGCGCACCGTCATCACGGTCACCGAGTAACCGGCGTCCTGCGCTTGTTCGGAGATGGCCTGCAGGGTGCGGGCGTTGCCGTGCGCGCCGAAGGTGAAGCCCAGCACGCCGATGGTGTGGAAGCGGCCGGTGGCCAGCGCGCGGGCCGCGGTGTTCGCCCGGTAGCCGAGGATCTGCATCGCGTCGACCACGCGCCTCCTGGTGGCCTCCTCGACCTTCGCGCGACCGCTCACGACCCGGGAGACGGTCTGGCTCGACACGCCGGCCAGCGCTGCGACGTCCGCCTGGGACGGCGGCCGCGTCGCGGCGCCGCCTGGTGCGTCGGGTCGGCCGTTCGGTGCCGTGTCCGGCTCGCCGCGCCTCATAAGTATTCGATCTCCCGTTCGGCGGGGCGTCCCCGGGCGGGCCATGTTTGCGCTGACATGATACCCCCTCATACTCGCCGCGCTACAAGGTTGCCTGCTGCGCACGGCGGAGGGTCGATGCCGCGCGACAGGAACGGCCAGACGGTCAGTCATCCGGAGTCACCTGCGGAAACAGCGGAACCTTGAGTCGCGCCACACCGGACCGAAACGTTTCGGTAACGCGCTATTGACGCTGTCGGCCGCTCCGGAGAATACTCCCAACCCACTCGCCATGTTTGCGCAAACTTGATCATCGCTTCCCCCTCAGCTTCCTCCTCAGCCGACAGGACAGCCCCATGAGCGACCTCGACACTCCCCTGCGACCGCCCGGCGCGCGCCGCGGACGGCGGACGTCCACCAGTCCCCGGCTGTTCGGTTTGCTAATGTTCAGCCCGTTTTTCGCCGTGTTCGCGTTCGCCATCGTCGCGCCTGTGCTGTACGCCGTGTACCTGAGCCTGTTCCAGGATCGGCTGATCGGGGGCTCGGTGTTCGTGGGCCTGCGCAACTACGGGCAGGCGCTGGAAGACCCACAGCTACGCGCGGGCCTGGAGCGGGTCGGCGTGTTCCTGCTCATCCAGGTGCCGATCATGCTGGGCCTGGCGCTCCTGGCGGCACTCGCCGTCGACAGCGGGCGGCTGCGCTGGCCGGCGGTGTTCCGCATCGGCCTGTTCATCCCCTACGCGGTGCCCGCGGTCGTCGCGGCACTGATGTGGGGCTACATGTACGGCCCGCAGTTCGGGCTGATCCACCAGGCCGGCGCGAAGCTCGGCGCGCAGACCCCGGACCTGCTGTCCTCGTCGTGGGCACTGGCTTCCATCGGCAACATCACGACCTGGGAGTTCGTCGGCTACAACATGCTGATCCTGTACGCCGCCCTGCAAACGGTGCCGCACGAGCTGTACGAGGCGGCCGCGATGGACGGCGCCGGGGAGATCCGCAAGGCGCTGAGCATCAAGATCCCGGGGCTGCGCCGAGCCCTGTTGCTGACCACGATCTTCTCGATCATCGGCAGCTTCCAGCTGTTCAACGAGCCGAACGTCCTGCAGACACTGGCCCCGGGGGTCATCAGCACCTCCTACACGCCCAACATGTACGCCTACAACCTCGCCTTCAACGGCCAGCAGTTCACCTACGCCGCATCGATCGCGATGATCCTCGGCGGCGTGACCGCCGTGGTCGCCTACACCGTCCAGCTGCGGGCCAACCGAGGGGAGCGCACCAGGTGAGCGCCACGTCCACCGATCAGCAGGCCGGTGCCGTCCGCCACACCCGGCAGGCGGCGGCGTCCTCCCGGCAGGCGAGCCGTCGCCGCGCCCACAGCCCGGTCCACCCCCGGCGCAGCGCTCCGCTGACCATCGTCATGGTCCTCATGCTCGCGTACACGCTCGTGCCACTGCTGTGGCTGCTGCTCAGCGCGACGAAGGACGGCCCGTCGCTGTTCTCCAGCTTCGGGCTGTGGTTCGGGCACGGCTTCCACCTGTTCTCCAACATCCACGCCGTGCTCACCTTCAACGACGGGATCTACGTCCGCTGGTTCGGCAACACGCTGCTCTACAGCGTCGTGGGCGCCGGCGGAGCGGCGCTGCTCGCCACCTGCGGCGGCTACGCCCTGGCCAAGTACGACTTCCCGGGCCGCAGGGTCCTGTTCGCCGTCGTCATCGGCGCGATCACCATCCCGGCGACCGCGCTGGCCGTCCCGACCTACCTGCTCTACAGCAAGATCGGCATCGTCAACACGCCGTGGGCGGTGCTCCTGCCGTCGCTGTCGAGCCCGTTCGGCCTGTACCTGATCCGCGTTTACGCCGCCGAGGCGGTGCCCGACTCCCTGCTGGAGGCCGCGCGCATCGACGGTGCGAGCGAGTTCCGTACGTTCCGGACGGTCGTGCTGCGGCTGCTGGCCCCCGGCTTCGTCACGGTCCTGCTGTTCACTCTCGTGGCGACCTGGAACAACTACTTCCTGCCGCTGATCGTGCTCACCAACCCCAAGTGGTTCCCGCTGACCGTGGGCCTGAACCAGTGGAACGCGCTGGCCTCGGGCGTCAACAGCGGCGGCGCGCTCGTGAACTACTACCCGCTCGTGGTCACCGGCAGCGTCCTGGCGATCATCCCGCTCGTGCTCGCGTTCCTGTTCCTGCAGCGCTACTGGCAGTCCGGTCTGACCGCCGGCGGCGTCAAGCAGTAGCCCGCACTCCGAAAATCCTCGCACCCCACCCCCTTCCCGGATCCGCCCGGCAACCCCTGAACCACCGGCGGTGCGCTCGCGCGCGCCTTCGCCACGACCGCCACCTTCGCTTCCACGTCCCCCCGATGCTCCACCGACGATCGGCGCCACCCCCAGCTATCCCCAACAACCCCCAACCATCCTCAACCTCCTCCTCACCCCGAAGGAGCACGTTCATGCTCTTCCGCTCTTCCCGCGGCACCGGCCGCAAGGCCCTGGCCGCCGTGCCCGCCGCCCTGGCCCTCGCCCTGACCGCCGCCTGCGGCAGCTCAAGCGGCGGCACGCCCGCCGCGTCCTCCAAGGACGCGCTGAACGCCCCCGTGACGCTCACCTTCTGGAGCTGGGCCCCGGCGATCGCGCCGACGGTCAAGCTGTTCGAGCAGAGCCACCCGGACATCAAGATCAACCTGGTCAACGCCGGCCAGTCGGCGACCGAGTACACCAAGCTCGCCACCGCGATGAAGGGCGGCGGGGCCCCCGACGTCGCCCAGATCGAGTACTACGCGCTGCCGCAGTTCGTCCTGAGCAAGCAGGTGGCCGACCTCACCCCCTACGGCGCCGCGGCCCTGCAGCCGCAGTACACGAAGTCGGCCTGGGCGCAGGTCGCGATCAACGGCGGGATCTACGGCTACCCGCAGGACACCGGCCCGCTGGTCATGTTCTACCGGACCGACGTGTTCAAGAAGCTCGGCCTGAACCCGCCGGCCACCTGGGCCGAGTACCAGGCCGACGCGGCGAAGATCCACCAGGCCGACCCGACGAAGTACATCGGCTCCATCGACCCCGCGGACGCCGGCGGCATGAACAGCCTGCTGTGGCAGGCCGGCGGCACGCCGTTCCGGACGACGAACTCCACGACCGTCACGACGAACCTGTCGGACGACGCCGCGAACAAGGTCACCACCCTGTGGACCTCGCTGATCCAGCAGAAGCAGGTCAACGTCACCGCCGGCTGGACCGGCGACTGGTGGAAGGCGATGGGCGCGGGGACCTACGCGACCTGGATCGCCGGCGCCTGGGCCCCCGGCGTGATCGCCAGCACCATCCCGCAGTCCCAGGCCGACTGGGCCGCCGCGCCGGTCCCGCAGTGGACCGCCGGCACGTACGTCAGCGCCGAGAACGGCGGCTCCAGCGTCGCCGTGATGGCCAACAGCCCGCACAAGGCCGCGGCCGCCGCCTTCGCGCAGTGGTTGGACACGGATCCGACGGCCACGCAGGCGCTCACCGCGAACGGCCTGTTCCCCGCGACCACCGCGGTCCTGAACAGCGACGCCTTCCAGAACGCCTCGATCGCCGCGCTCGGCGGCCAGCAGGCGAACAAGGTCTTCGCCGACTCCTCGGCTCACGTGGCCGCCGGTTGGCAATACCTGCCGTTCCAGGTCTACGCCAACTCCGTGTACGGCGACACCGTCGGCCACGCCGAGACCGCGGGCACCAGCCTGCTCGACGGCCTTGCCGCCTGGAAGAAGCAGATTGACGCCTACGCCGGCCAGGAGGGCTTCAAGGTCGGCAACAGCTGAGGCGGTGAAAACCGTCGGGCGCCCCGCGGTTTGGGGCGCCCGACCCCATGCCGACCCCGCAGGACCCGACATGCACCGGCAGTGTGCTTCGCAGTATCCGGATACGGTGCTGAACCGTGCGGTATCCGAACCCTGACGCGCATGTCACCGCGCCACCTCCAGCCCCGGAAGAGAGAACCACCATCATGCTGTTGCCCGATGAGCCCTCCGTCGTGACGAGCCTGCGCCGCAGGCTGGGCGGCATCGCCTTCGGCGGCGACTACAACCCGGAACAGTGGCCGGAGGAAGTGTGGGCCGAGGACGCGCGCCTGATGAAGGAGGCCGGCGTCAACCTCGCCACCATCGGCGTCTTCTCCTGGGCCCGCGTGCAGTCCGCGCCGGGGGTGTTCGACTTCGACTGGCTCGACCGGGTCCTGGACCTGATGGCCGCGCACGGCGTGGCCGTCGACCTCGCCACCATGACCGCCTCCCCGCCCCCGTGGCTCACCACGCTGCACCCGCAGATCCTGCCGGTGCGCGCCGACGGCGTCACCCTGTCCCCGGGCGGGCGCCAGCACTTCAACCCCAGCTCGGCCGCCTACCGCGAGCACGCCGCGTACCTGGTCACGGCCCTGGCGACCAGGTACGCCGATCACCCCGCCCTCGCCTTGTGGCACATCGGCAACGAGTACGGCATCCACGTCGCGGCGTCCTATGACGACGAATCGGCCATCGCCTTCCGCGGATGGCTGCGCGACCGGTACACCGACATCGACACGCTCAACGACGCCTGGTCTACAGCGTTCTGGTCACAGCGCTACAGCGACTTCGAGCAGATCCTCCCGCCGCGCATCGCGCCCACCCTTCCGAACCCGACGCAGCAGCTCGACTTCGCCCGGTTCAGCGACGACGCGCTCCTGGCTTGCTATAACGCAGAACGCGAAATCCTGCGCGCCATCACTCCTGATGTGCCGGCGACGACGAACTTCCTCTACCTGCACAAGCCGGTGAACGTCCAGCGCTGGGCACCACACATGGACCTGGCCTCGCTGGACAGCTATCCCGACCCCGCCAAGCCGGACGCCCGTCTCGACGCGGGCTTGGCCTACGACATCCTGCGCGGCGCCCGCGGCGGACAGCCCTGGTTCCTGATGGAGCAGGCTCCCGCGGCGGTCAACTGGCGCGCCGTCAACCTGCGCAAACGGCCGGGCCAGATGCGGCTGTGGAGCTGGCAGGCGGTCGCGCAGGGCGCGGACGCGGTGCTCTACTTCCAGTGGCGTCAGTCGCGCGGCGGCGCCGAGAAGTTCCACTCCGGGATGGTCCCGCACACCGGAGAGCAGACTCGGACCTTCGCCGAGGTTCGTGAGCTCGGCGCGGAGTTGGCCAGGGTGCCGGGCCTGGCGGGCACGCGTGTCGCCGCCCCGGTCGCCCTGCTGCTGGACTGGGACAGCTGGTGGGCGCTGGAACTCGACTCGCGTCCCTCCGCCGCGGTCGACCAACTGGGCTCGCTCGCCCACTTCTACGCCCCGCTGTTCGAGTCCGGTGCGGCCGTCGACGTCGTCCACCCCGACGCCGACCTGGACGGCTACCGCCTCGTGATCGCCCCCAATCTGTACCTGCTGCGGCCGGAGACCGCGCAGCGGCTCGACGCGTGGGTCCGTGCCGGTGGGCACCTGGCCGTCTCCTTCTTCTCCGGGGTCGTCGACGACTGTGACCGCGTGCATCTGGGCGGGTATCTCGGACCGCTGGCCGAAACCCTCGGCGTGAGCGTCGAAGAGTTCGTGCCGCTTCCGATTCAGGACGCTGTCAACGGCACTGTCACCGGCGTGGCCGGCGCTGCGACGCCGAACTCGTGGTCTCGTTCCGGCGTGGTTCCGGGCTCGTCCGTCCGGCTTGCCTTCGACGACGGTGCCGGCCCCGGCGACCATGCCGAGGCGACCGGCACGATCTGGTCCGAAGCGGTGCATCTGCGGGGAGCACGCCAGATCGCTCGGTTCGCCGACGGTGACGTGTCCGGTTGGCCGGCGGTCACCCGCCACGACCGCGGCGCCGGCACGGCCTGGTACCTGGCGACCCGGCCCGACGCGGCGACGACGAGCGCCCTGCTCCGTCGCATGCTCGACGAGGCCGGCGTCGAGCCGCCGCTGCCGGACCTGCCGGAAGGCGTGCAGGTCTCAGTGCGCCAAGGACAAGGCGAGCGCTACGTGATCCTGCTCAACCACAGCACCCGGCGCCAGACCGTACCGCTGCCCGACGGCCTTACCATCGAGATCGGCGACGGCGCCGGCGAGGTCGACCTGCCCGCCTTCGGCGTCGCGGTTCTCCGCGGGAGCCTGTAGTGCGGGACGCGGCAGGCCATTGCGTTTGATCGTGTGCGGTATCTAGAAGTTAAGATCCGTCGTTGTGTTCGCAGTCCCGTTCGAGATTGAGTGATGTTCCCATGACTGGAATGCTCCCTGCCGATCCGCAGGTGATCGTTTTCTCCGCGCAGGGCGTCGGCCTGGTCCTGGAGGTCGCCGGTTCCGGCGTCCCTCGGGTGCTGCACTGGGGAGCCGACCCGGGGCCGCTGCCCTAGGCCGAGGACCACGCCGCGTTCGTGG
>JABFWL010000292.1 GCA_013362315.1 Catenulispora sp.
TCGCTCGACGTCATCCGCCAGGCCCGCGACTTCGGCCTGGTCACCAAGTCCAACCTGATCCTGGGGATGGGCGAGGAGCGCGAGGAGGTCTCGCAGGCGCTGGCCGACCTGCGGGCGGCCGGCTGCGACCTGGTGACCATCACCCAGTACCTGCGGCCCTCGCCGCGGCACCACCCGGTGATGCGCTGGGTGAAGCCGGAGGAGTTCGTGGAGCTCGCCGAGGAGGCTCGGGAGATGGGCTTCGGGGTCATGTCCGGGCCGCTGGTGCGGTCCTCCTACCGCGCCGGCCGGCTGTACCAGGAGGCGATCGAGGCCCGGCGGGCCGCGGCCGCGGCGGTGCCCGCGTAGCGCTGATACCAAGATGCTGACAGGAGCTGCCCCGGTCTGGACGACCGGGGCCGCTTCGCGTCGGGGGCGGGAATGCGCGGTGTTGCCCCGGGCGTTACCACGATTTGACCCTCCGGCGCTAGAGCGGTAACAAAGATTGCTGATAGTGGCAGCGGTCCCTCACCGGCCGCGCTGCATATCTCGTCACACCGCATCACGTCTTACGCCGTATCACGCCGCACCTCCCGGTGGTCCTTCTCCGCTCCCCGTCCGCCCCTCTCCCAGGTCGAGGTCCCGCCATGAGCACCGCAACGTCCTCCGTCCGTTCCATGCTCCTGACCCTCGAGCGCCGCATGCTGGCCGGCGGCCAGCAGCGCGCGATCGCCAACGCGCGCGCGGCCGTGCTGGAGGCTCAGGAGCGGGCCGCTCTGCGGGCCGCCGCGCACGAGTCGCTGACGAGGCTGGGCGCGGCGGCGGAGTAAGTCCTCACCGGATTCCGCACAGCGCCCTGCCCTCTTTCCGCCCAGCTTTCCGCCCAGCTTTCCGCACTGGTTTACCAGCACGCCCGGGCACCACGTATCCTGCGTGCCATGGCACGCGACACCACGACGAACACCCCCGACGGCGGGGAGGCCCCCAAGAAGGGCCGGATCAGGCAGATCCGCGAGGTCTACTCGATGACCCGCAAGGAGGATCCCAAGCTTCCCCTGGTGCTGGCCGCCTGGGGCCTGGGCGCCGTGCTGGTCTTCGTGCTCCTGGGCGTACTGCTGGGATCGCCGGTGTTCTACGGGATCTTCGGGATCCCGGTGGCCGTGCTGGCCATGATGATCGTCTTCGGGCGGCGGGCGCAGCGCGCGGCGTACACCTCGATCAAGGACCAGGCCGGCGCCGCCGCCTCGGTGCTGGACACGCTGCGCCGCGGCTGGGACGTGACCCCGGGCGTGCGGTTCAACCGGCAGCAGGACATGATCCACCGGGTGCTCGGGCGCCCGGGCATCATCCTGGTCGGCGAGGGCAACCCGAACCGGCTCAAGGCGCTGTTCACCGAGGAGCGCCGGCACCTGACCCGGCTGTTCGGGCCGGACGTGCCGCTGGTGGCCGAGGACATCATCGCCGGGGACGGCGAGGGCATGGTGCCGCTCGGGCAGCTGAACAAGAAGGTCATGCGCCTCAAGCCGGCGGCCGGGAAGTCCTACCTGCGGCCGGCGCAGGTGCTGGCCTTCCAGAACCGGCTCAAGGCCGTCGGGCCGAACATGCCGATCCCGAAGGGTCCGATGCCGCGTAACGGGAAGATGCCGCGCGGCCAAATCCGCTGAATCTCGCCGCACGGATGTGAGCGGCATGTAATCGTCGGGAAACGCCGGCCGATGCCGCGAAGCGTGGTGGGCGCCTGAAACGGCCCGCGACCAGCAGGTCGCGGGCCGTTTTTCCGTTTGGGCTGCTCAACGCTGGTGGGCGGAGCCGGTGTGCCGGATGCGGCGGAGCGCCGAGCGTGCCGGCGCTTGCCCGCCTCGCCGGTCGTGCCGGGCGGTCAGCGGGTGCTGACGATGATGGTGTGCGCGACCCGATCGTGCAGGCCGCGGCCGTCGGCGTCCCAGATCACCGCCGGGATGAACAGGAACAACAGCACGGTGCGCATGCCCACCGCGTAGAGCGAGGCCTTGCCGCCCTGATCGGATCCGACCCGGAGGCCTAGGGCGGCCATGCCCAGGGTCGAGCCGCTGATCGCCAGGCCCACCAGGTACATCACCGCCAGCACGCTCAGCGCCGCGAACTGGCCGGTCTTCAGCAGCCGGTCGCCGACCAGCAGATAGGCTACGCCGTAGGCGAGCGCCCAGTCGATCAGGACGGCGGCGAGCCGGCGGCCGACCGTGGCCAGCGAGCCGGGGCCGTCCTGCGGCAGGCCGAGGCGCCGGCCGTAGTAGTCGGACGAGGTCATGGCACCAACGGTACCCCGGGCCGGTTCCGGGCCCGCCACCGCCGCCGCCCGGGCATGGATGACGCGGCCGGTCCGGTTCGAGGGGGTAGGTTGGGAATAGCCGGACCCCTCGTGTAACACGCCGGAAACAAAGGGGACACGGCCGGGAAACCGCCCTGTCCTACGGTCACAGAAGTGCCCGTCGGGTCCCGGCCCGCAGGTGAGCCGCCGGCAGGCGCGCCGGACGGCCGGTGAGAAGCGCACTCAATAAGGAGTAGTGGATGTTCTCGAACGCCGACGAGGTACTGAAGTACCTCAAGGACAACGAGGTGAAGAGCGTCGACGTCAGGTTCTGCGACCTGCCCGGCGTGATGCAGCACTTCACCGTGCCGGTCGAATCGTTCGACGCCGACGTCTTCGCCAACGGCCTGGCCTTCGACGGCTCCTCGATCCGCGGCTTCCAGGCGATCCACGAGTCCGACATGCAGCTGCTGCCGGACGTCACCACCGCGCGCCTGGACCCGTTCCGCGCCGAGAAGACGCTGAACATCAACTTCTTCATCCACGACCCGCTGACCGGTGAGGCGTACTCCCGCGACCCGCGCAACGTGGCCAAGAAGGCCGAGGCTTACCTCAAGGGCACCGGCATCGCCGACACCTGCTACTTCGGCCCCGAGGCCGAGTTCTACGTCTTCGACGACGTCCGCTTCACCTCCGGCTCCCAGGAGAGCTACTACCACATCGACGCCGAGGCGGCGTTCTGGAACACCGGCCGCGCCGAAGAGGGCGGCAACCGCGGGTACAAGCCGCGCGTCAAGGGCGGCTACTTCCCGGTGGCCCCGAACGACCACTACGCGGACCTGCGCGCCACCATGAGCCGCGCCCTGATCGACTCCGGTCTGATCGTCGAGCGCCAGCACCACGAGGTCGGCTCGGCCGGCCAGGCGGAGATCAACTACCGCTTCAACACCCTGCTGTCCGCCGCCGACGACCTGATGCTGTTCAAGTACATCATCAAGAACGTCGCCTGGAACGCCGGCAAGACCGCCACCTTCATGCCGAAGCCGGTCTTCGGCGACAACGGCTCGGGCATGCACTGCCACCAGAGCCTGTGGAAGGACGGCGCCCC
>JABFWL010000612.1 GCA_013362315.1 Catenulispora sp.
CGCTGCCGCGACCTGCTGGACCTGGACGCCGACCCGGCCCAGCTCGGCGCGGCGCTCAGCACCGACCCGGTCCTGGCCCCGCTGGTGGCCGCCCGCCCCGGCCTGCGCATCCCCGGCGCCGTCGACGGGTTCGAGATCGCGGTCCGCGCGGTGCTCGGGCAGCAGATCAGCGTGGCCGCCGCGCGCACCCTGACCGCCCGCCTGGTCCAGCGCTTCAGCGCGATCGAGCTGGCGCAGGAGGCGGCGCTCGCGCCGGACGGCGCGGCCGTCACGCTGCGGGCGGCGACCGGCGTGCTGCCGGGGCAGGTGGGCTCGGCGGCCGAGCTGAGCTCTGCCGGCTGGTCTGGTTCCGACTCTCCTGCTGGTGCCGGTTCGGAGTCCGGTTCCGCCGACAGTCCACCGAGTCACTTTGTCGACAACCATCCGGCCCTGAACCCCTTCCCCCGAGCGGAAACCCTCGCGGCACCGACCCTGGAAGCGGGCGACTTCCACGGCCTGGGCCTGACCCGCCGCACCGCCGCCACCCTGCGGGCGCTGGCCGCCGCCGTCGCGGCCGGCGACCTGGTGCTGGACCGGGGGGTCGACCGGACCGAGGCGCGGGCCAAGCTGCTGGCGCTGCCGGGCATCGGGCCGTGGACCGCCGACTACATCGCGCTGCGGGTGTTCGGCGACCCGGACGCCTTCCCGGTCGGCGACCTCGTCCTGCGGCGCCAGGCCGAGAGCCTGGGGCTGCCCGGCACCGAGAAGGCGCTCCTGGAGCACGCCGAGCGCTGGCGCCCCTGGCGCGCCTACGCCGCCCTGCACTTGTGGGCCTGCACCACGACCGAAGGAAAAGCGAAATGAGTACCCTGACCTACACCACGATCCCGACCCCGGCCGGCCCCTTCACCGTGCTGGCCGACGCCGACGACACCGTCCACGCCGCCGGCTTCACCGAGGACCCGGCCTTCCTGGCCGGCATGCTCGGCACCGCGGTTCCGGCGCCCGGCACGCACGACGACGTCGCGAAGAAGGTCCACGCCTACTTCGACGGCG
The DNA here is from genome assembly GCA_013362315.1 of Catenulispora sp. Lineage (GTDB taxonomy): Bacteria > Actinomycetota > Actinomycetes > Streptomycetales > Catenulisporaceae > Catenulispora. The sequence goes on from JABFWL010000612.1 coordinate 1,036, forward strand.
ACCTCGGCGCCATCGACGACGTCGTCGTGGCCTACCGCGCCACCGGTCCGTTCCGCACCAAGGCCTGGGACGCCATGCGGGCCGTCGAGGCGGGCCGCACCATCAGCTACACCGAACTCGCCACCACCGCCGGCAACCCCGGCGCGGTGCGGGCGGCCGGCTCGGCCTGCGCGTCGAACGCGATCGCGCTGTTCGTGCCCTGCCACCGCATCGTGCGCAGCGACGGCTCCAGCAAGAACTTCCTCTACGGGCTGAAGTGCAAGGCCACTCTGCTGGCCCACGAAAAGCAGCACGCCGCGGCGTGATCCAGCCCTGACACGCCCTGAGATAAATCGACAAAGAGACCTCGGCGACCGACTCGCCGAGGTCTCTTTCGGTTCCGCCTCTGTCAGGACTCAGCGACCGGCCCTGGCTCCGGCGCACCCGCCCCGGCCGGTCCCGCGGCCAGTACCGGTCCACCGTTCACCGTCACCTGGCCCGGCACCACAACGAGCCCGCCACCGTCTGCGCCGGCGGCACCGACCCGGTTCCCGGCCCCGGCCGCCGCCAGCTCGAACACCACCTGGAACTCGACGCCGTACTTCTCCTCCATCAGCGCCCCGAGCGCTCCGCATTCGGCCCACGGCAGCAGCCGCATGGACCGGTACTCCGCGTCCACATGCCGATAGGTCTGCAGCCGCACGACCACTCCGCCGCCCGCGCTCGGCGCCGCCGTCCACGCGACCGGGTTGTCGTGTGTCGAAGCCAGCCCGATGTACAGCCGCTCATCGTGTTCGATCCAGGCGACATGCTCTTTGCGGTGCCCGACGACCAGGGTCCCGTAGAGGTAGTCGAGCATGTCCACGCTGTCGTCGTCGGCGCGGATGTCGCGGAAGTGATCGTTGACGATCTTCCCCAGCTTCTCCTTCAGCGCGACGTCGACGTGCGCGCCCCGCTCCGAAGCCGTCCGCAGCGAGTAGAAGGCGATCGAGCACCGGTCGTCCACCCGGTAGTACGCGCACGCCGGCGTCGCGTTGTACAGCTTCACCAGCAGCTTCGTCCGCGCGCCCGGCGGCAGCCGGCGCCGCATGCCGTTCAGCAGCGCCAGGTTCCGGCCGACGCCGTCGGCGATGTCGATACCCTCGTCCTTCAGGTCCGCGCTGCGCTGCCGCGCCGCGTCAGAGGTCGGATCCAGGAGCAGGATCTCCACCCGGACCTCGTTGTCCCCGGCCAGGAGCTTGGTCAGGGCGCTCACACAGCGGCGCCGCTCCTCGGCCTCGTCGCCCTCGGCGGTCGTGACGTCCAGGATGTTGCTCGAGGTGTCCATGATCCGCACCAGGTCGTCGCAGCGCTCCAGGCGCTCGATGAACTTCAGGTACGGAAAGCGCTCGTAGCCGGCCATCGGCGCGTACTCGGCGATGGTGCCGAACTTCTCGTTCGCGAACGACCGGATCGCCAGGAACACCGGCGACAGGAAGAACGCCACCAGCAGGCCGCCGCCCACGTCGCCGGCCATGCCGCGGAAGAACTCGGTCCACTGGCCCGGCCCGGGATGCAGCCAGATCATCGCCACCGCGAGCGTCACCCCGGCCAGGGCCACCGACATCGACCAGGCGACCACGGCGCTCAACTGCCGGAACCTCAGCCGCGCCTGGATGCGGGACGCCAACCCCGGCGGCGCCTCGTCCTCGAGGTCTGTGCTGCGTTGAGTGGGTTCGTCCGGCGGTGCGGTGTACTGCTCGGGCATGAACACCCCCTCAGTGTCAGGAATCGCCCATCAGTGGATTCCCAACGCCGTGGCGGCTGGAACAGTGCTCAGACCGTTTAGAACAGGATCGACGCGAAAGCGCCGATCTCCTCGAACCCCACCCGCCGGTACACCGCCCGGGCCGGGGCGTTGTAGTCGTTCACGTACAAGCTCACCAGTGACGCGAAATCGCGCAGCGCGTACTCCACCACGGCGGCCATCCCGCCCCCGGCGATCCCCCGGCCGCGCAGCGCGGGGTGCGTCCACACCCCCTGGATCTGGCAGGCGTCCGCCGTCACCGCGCCGATCTCGGCCTTGAACACCACGTGCCCGTCCTCTATCCAGGCGAAGGCCCGCCCGGCGTGCACGAGTTCGGACACCCGCGCCCGGTAGGAGTTGCCGTTGTCGTCGCCCAGCGGCGAGACCCCGACCTCCTCGGTGAACATCGCTATGCAGGCCGGCAGCAGGACGTCGATCTGGTCCGGGGTCACCGGCTTCACCCGGAAGTCCGGCTCCACGGTCGGCGACGAGCCGCGGATCACCATCAGCGGCTGGTTGGCGCGCACCTCGCGCGCCGGGCCCCAGGCCGGGCGCAGCTGCTCCCACAGCGCCACCGCGCTGTCGGCCGGTCCGACGATCGAGGAGCAACGCCGGCCCTGGCGGCGGGCGCGGTCGGCGAAGGCGCGCACGGCCTCCGGGCCGGCCTGCACCGGGACCAGGTTCGCGCCGGAGTAGCACAGCGCGTCCAGGCGGCCGTTCACGTGGTAGCCCCACAGCTCGCCGCCCATGCGCCAGGCGTCCAGGCCCGAGGCCTCCACCCGGGACGCCACGAAGACGTTCGCCACCGGGTCGCGACCCAGCACGCCCTGGACCTCGGCCAGGTCGGCCGCGCCCAGGGTCCGGGTGCCCGTCCCGCGAACCCTCGACAAAACGCTCATCGCACGATCACCAGTTCACTGTACGGCCTTTACCCGCAGCTTGCCCTGCGCTGTGCCGGAAAGGGCCGCTGTCGCCGAAACGTGACCGTGCGGCTTCCGGCCGCGGATCAGAGCCCGGCGCTGACGGTCTCGATGACCTCGCCGGTCTCGGCGTCGATCTCGATGCCCATCTCCCCGGCCAGCTTGAACGCCTCCTCGATCAGCGTCTCCACGATCTGCGCCTCCGGCACGGTCTTGATGACCTCGCCGCGCACGAAGATCTGGCCCTTGCCGTTGCCGGAGGCCACGCCCAGGTCGGCCTCGCGGGCCTCGCCGGGACCGTTCACCACGCAGCCCATGACCGCCACCCGCAGCGGGATCTTCAGCCCGTCCAGCGCCGCGCTGACCTGGTCGGCGAGCTTGTAGACGTCGACCTGGGCGCGTCCGCAGGAGGGGCAGGAGACGATCTCCAGGCCGCGCTGGCGCAGGTTCAGCGACTCCAGGATCTGGATGCCGACCTTGACCTCCTCCACCGGCGGGGCGGACAGCGAGACCCGGATGGTGTCGCCGATGCCCTCCGAGAGCAGGGCCCCGAAGGCCACCGCCGACTTGACGGTGCCCTGGAACGCCGGGCCGGCCTCGGTGACGCCCAGGTGCAGCGGGTAGTCGCAGCGCTCGGCCAGCAGCCGGTAGGCGTTGATCATCACCACCGGGTCGTTGTGCTTGACCGAGATCTTGATGTCGCGGAAGTCGTGCTCCTCGAACAGCGAGCACTCCCACAGCGCCGACTCCACCAGCGCCTCGGCGGTGGCCTTGCCGTACTTCTCGTAGAGCCGCTTGTCCAGGGAGCCGGCGTTGACGCCGATCCGGATCGGGATCCCGGCGGCCTTGGCCGCCTTCGCGATCTCGCCGACCTTGTCGTCGAAGGCCTTGATGTTGCCCGGGTTGACCCGCACCGCGGCACAGCCGGCGTCGATGGCGGCGAAGACGTACTTCGGCTGGAAGTGGATATCGGCGATCACCGGGATCTGCGACTTCCTCGCGATCGCCGGCAGCGCGTCGGCGTCGTCCTGGGAGGGCACCGCCACCCGCACGATCTGGCAGCCCGCGGCGGTGAGCTGCGCGATCTGCTGGAGCGTGGCGTTCACGTCCGCGGTGAGCGTCGTGGTCATGGACTGCACGGACACCGGCGCGTCCCCGCCGACCGGGACGCTCCCGACCATGATCTGGCGGGACTTGCGGCGGATGGCCAAGGGCTTGGTCGGGAGTGCGGGCATGCCCAGCGCGATGGCGGTCAAGGTCTCACCGTTCCGTGGATGTCCGTGGATGGTCTTCTACTCACCCATTACGCTACGGCACATTCGCGAGGGGTCCGCACGCGCCCGCCGGATTTTCACCTGGCCTTCACCGGCGCCATGGTGGCGCCGGTCACAACCCTCAGCTGGGGAACTTCAGCGGGTTGGTGATGTCGGCGGCCATCAGCAGCAGCGACAGGCCGACGAACAGCACCAGGAAGGTGAAGGCAGCCGGCATCAGCTTGTTCAGGTCCACGCGCCCCGGGTCCGGGCGGCCGCGCAGCACGGCGATCTTGCGGCGCGCCGCCTCGTAGAGCGCGATCGCGATGTGCCCGCCGTCCAGCGGCAGCAGCGGCAGCAGGTTGAAGATGCCGATGAAGACGTTGATGTTGGCGACGAAGTTCAGGAACGAGGCGTAGCCGTCGGACTTGATCAGGTCGCCGGTCAGGTTGCCCATGCCGATGACGCCGACCGGGCGGTCGGTCACCGGGGCACCGGCGCAGCTGCTGCCGTTGGCGGTCTGCTGCTTCTGGAAGAGCTTGGGGATCGACTTGGGGATGTCGACCAGACCGCCGACCGAGGCCTTGAAGTTCGAGCCCCAGTCGGAGAACCCCTGCCCGACGGCCGCCGGGGTGCTCAGGTTCTTGGTCTCTCGCGCCGGCGGCGTGATGCCGACCATCAGGCCCTTGCACACAGCCTTGGGGTCGCTCGACTTGTTGCCGATCGCCGGGGTGATCGGGGTGCTCGTGGCCGTGACGCCCTGGCGCTGGTAGCTGAAGGTCAGCGGAACCGGCGTGCTCACCGGGACGCTGTTCGCGTCCACCCCCGGCTCGATCTTGCTGATCGCGTCGGTGACGTCGGTCCAGGACTTCACCGGCCTGCCGTTCACCGCCAGGATCTTGTCACCGGCCTGCAGGCCGGAACCCGCGATCGGTGCCGCCGGGTCGCCGCTCGCGCAAGCGCCGGCGTGCTGACTCAGGCACGGCGCGGTGCCGCCGATCACCGGCGGCACCGAGGTCTGACCCCAGAACACCGGGATGATCATGAACAGCACGAGCGCGATCAGGAAGTGCACCAGCGAGCCGGCCGACAGCGTCAACAGCCGCCAGCCGAGCGGCTTCTTGTAGAAGGCGCGCGGCTCGTCCTCCGGAGCGATCGGCTCCAGGTCGGTCATGCCGACGATCTTCACGTAGCCGCCGGCCGGGATGGCCTTGACGCCGTACTCGGTCTCGCCCTTGCGGAAGGACCAGATTCGCGGGCCGAAGCCGACGAAGAACTCCGTCACCTTGCCGCCGGCCTTGCGCGCACAGGTCATGTGCCCGGCCTCGTGGAGCATGATCGAGGTCACGAGCGCGAAGGCGAAGAGCAGCCAGCCCCACAGGGTCACGGATCAGTCCACCTATCGTCGCTATCGTCGTCGGCACTGTGTGCCCAGTTACACGGTGTGCCTGGTTATTACACGGTGTGCCTGGTTACCCGGGTTCAGCCGGCCGTGAGCTCCCGAGCTCTGGCCCTGGCCCAGGCGTCCGCGTCCAGAACGGCCTCCAGGGTAAGGTCCCCACCCTGAGAGCTCGCTGAACCGGAGTGCTCGGCCACCACCCGTTCGATGGTATCGACGATCGCCGGGAAGCGGAGGCGCCCGCCGAGGAAGGCCGCCACGCACTCCTCGTTCGCACCGTTGAAGACGGCCGGGGCCGTCCCGCCGGTTGCGCCGACCTGCTTGGCCAGCCGCACCGCGGGGAACGCGTCCTCGTCCAGCGGGAAGAACTCCCAGGTGCAGGCCTGTGTCCAGTCCATCGCCGGGGCCGCGTCCGGCACCCGGTCGGGCCAGCCCAGGGCCAGCGAGATGGGCAGCCGCATATCCGGCGGGCTGGCCTGGGCCAGCGTCGAGCCGTCCACGAACTGCACCATGGAGTGCACGATCGACTGCGGGTGCACCACCACCTCGATGCGGTCGAAGGGCACGTCATAGAGCAGGTGCGCCTCGATCACCTCCAGGCCCTTGTTCACCAGGGTCGCCGAGTTGCAGGTGATCAGCGGGCCCATGCTCCAGGTGGGGTGGGCCAGCGCCTGCTCGGGGGTGACGTCCCGCAGCTGCTCGCGGGTCCGGCCGCGGAACGGGCCGCCGGAAGCGGTGACGACGAGCTTGGCCACCTCCTGCTTCGTCCCGCCGCGCAGCGCCTGCGCCAGCGCCGAGTGCTCGGAGTCGACGGCCGTGATCTGCCCCGGCTTGGCCCGCCGGGTCACCAGGTCGCCGCCGATGATCAGCGACTCCTTGTTGGCCAGCGCCAGGATCCGGCCGGCGTCCAGAGCGGCCAGCGTCGCGGTGAGGCCGGCGGCTCCGTCGATGGCGTTCAGCACGACGTCCGCCTCACGCGCGGCCAGCTCGGCCGCCGCCTGCGGCCCGGCCAGGATCTCCGGCACCTTGAACTGCCCCGCGGAATATCCGCGCTTCTGGGCCTCGGCATAGAAGGCGAGGTTCAGGTCCTGCGCCGCACTGGCCTTGGCGACCGCGACCGTCCGCGCCCCGGTGGCCAGCGCCTGCTGCGCGAGCAGCGCCGGGTTCCCGCCGCCGGCCGCGAGGCCCACCACCCGGAACCGGTCGGGATTGCGGGCGACCAGGTCCAGCGTCTGCGTCCCGACGGAGCCGGTCGAGCCGAGCAGCACGATGTCACGCCGCTTGCCGGCCGGCAGCTGCTCGGGGTGGAGCGGAGGTGCGGTGCGGGTCAGGGCCTCAGTGTGGGTCACAACCCTCATTCTGGCGCACCGGGACGAAGCACCCGGTCCCGGCGGACGACGATCACAGGAGGTTCACCAGATGTGCTCAACTGCGCAATCCACCATCTGTGCCACACCGCACGGCGCCCGGCCCTGGAGAGATCCAGCCCACCGGCGGGCGCGGCGTCATCCGGCCGGGTCGGCCTCCGGATGCCCGATGGCGCGCAGGACCTCGGCAGCGGCGTCCCGGCAGGCGGTGGCCTGCTCCGGCACTCCCGCCGCGTCGTGGAGCTCGGCCAGCGTCCGCAGGGTCAGGCCGGCGCCCCGGTGGTAGCCGAGCTCGCGCCGTGCCGTGACCGCCTCTATGCCCCGCACCAGGGCTTCCTCGACACGGCCCAGCCGCAGGAGCTGGAGGAGGCTAGATGTCCATCAGCCGCGCCGACAAGCCTCCGACCGGCAGGTAATCGATCTCGCTGCCGGCATCGCGCAGGTCGGTGAGTACCAGGTCGTCGTACATCAGGTGGGCGGCATCGTGCGGCCACAGCACCGCCCAGAGCCACAGCCCACCGGCTTCGCCGAGGAACACCGCCCGGTCTCCGGTCTCCGGGACGCACCACATGGAGGTGAAGCGGCCGGCCGCGTAGAGCTTGGCGTGCGCGGCGGTCTGCTCGAAGATCTCGCCGGGATCCGGCCCCTCGATCCCCGCGAAGCGCGCCCCGAGTCCGATGCCCATCTCCTCGGCGACCAGCAGCAGCTCCCCGACGCCCCCGAACGGGTTCGGCCCGGAGCAGGCTGTCGCGGTCGCCCGGGCGCCGGCCTCGTCCCCGGCATAGGCGACCCCGGTGAACTCCCAGCCGGTGGGCAGCGGCCAGGGCATCCACACGGGAACCTGGCTGTTGGCCGCCGCCTCGGCAAGTTCCTTCACCGTCGGGGGCTGTACCGGCTGCAGCGGCTGCACGGTGCCGTGCAGGTCGCACTGCCAGGTCGTGGACAGCAGGCCGGGTGCGCGCACCCGGCCCCCACAGCGTGGGCAGCTGGGCTCGACCTTCATAGAGATTGACGGTCCTCTGGTGGGCAGGGATCCGTCAAGCCCCGTCACCCGGATGGCCGCGCTACCCCACCGGCGTAGGGCGCCCCGGCTGCTCCCCACCCCGAGCCGCGCCATAAGAACGCTTCGGCACCATCACCTTGCGGCGGAACACGCAGACCACAGTGCCGTCCTGCTTGTAGCCCCTGGTCTCCACGTGGACCACGCCGCGGTCGTCCTTGGACTTCGACTCGGTCTTGTCCAGCACCTCTGTCTGCCCGTAGATGGTGTCGCCGTGGAACGTCGGGGCGATGTGCCGCAGGGACTCCACCTCCAGATTGGCGATCGCCTTGCCGGAGACGTCGGGCACGGACATGCCGAGCAGCAGGGAGTAGACGTAGTTGCCGACGACGACGTTGCGCTTGAAGTCGGTGGTCTGCTCGGCGTAATTGGCGTCCATGTGCAGCGGGTGGTGGTTCATCGTGAGCAGGCAGAACAGGTGGTCGTCGTACTCGGTGACGGTCTTGCCCGGCCAGTGCTTGTACACCGCACCGACCTCGAACTCCTCGTAGTACCGGCCGAACTGCATGGGTCGAGTCCCTTCGCCTGATGTGCACGCGCTCCGCGATCGCCGCCTCGCCCCGGTCGGCGTCGCCCTGCCACGGTCATCTTCGCGCACCGGGCTACCGGCCAGTAGTACGCGCGGCGGTGAAGTCCGCCACGTTCGTGACGGGTCGCTCGAGCCCTGCTGGGATGCCCCGCGTAGATGTGGACGCCCCCTGCAGACTCCGACACCGCGGATGACGACCCGTTCGCGCCGCCAGCCGAGCAGCTGACGCCGCCCGACTGACCGCCCTTAGGCTCCAGCCGCCCTTACTTCCCGGGCTCAGACCTCGAAGTCAGCTTCCACATCGGCTTCGACATCGACGTCAGCGTCGATGTCCTCCTCGGCCACGGCCCCGTACGCCTCCATCTCGCCGGCCGGCATGATCTCGGAGATATGTGGCGTCAGCTTCTTGAGCAGCAGGTTCAGCTGGTCCTCGCTCAGGACGTCGCCGACCACCGTGGCGTGCGCCAGGTCGCCGATCAGCGAGGCCGCCCGCGACAGCCCCGCGTCCCGGTCCCAGGCCCGGTACGTGGCCGCCCGCGCGTAGCCGCGCGCCACCCGCGCGGCGCCGACGCGGTCGTGGCGCATCAGCTCCAGGTCCGCGGCGTCCAGCACCTCGCGCCGGTCCACCTCGAAGATCACGTCCGGCCGCTCCATCCCGGCGCCGATCTGGTCGACCTGCTGCCGGCCCAGGTTGGCCACCGCGGTGATCAGGCCGTTGACGTGCCGGCCGTGCGGCCCGAAGGCCCACCAGGCCGGCACCTCGGCCACCACCAGGAACTCCCGGGTGACGATGGCCTTCGCGCCGATCGCGCTGGAGGGGGTGTAGTGCTCCGGCGCGGGCACCGCCTGCAGCTGGAACATCCGGAACCCGCCGTCGATGCCCAGCGAGAGCGTCATGTCGTCGGCGATGCCCAGGCCCGCCTGCGCCGGATCCGGGTACACCAGCAGGCCCACCGGCACATCCGACTTCGGCGACGCCTCGTCGTCGTCCATGGAGAGCGGATCGTGGTCCTGCCACGCCGAGGGGATGAACGTCGTGACACCCCGCTGCATAGCGTCGTAAAGGTCGACCTTGTGGTGGTCCGGCCCTACGAAGCGTGTCCCGTCCATCCTCGCTATGACGTAGTAAGTCGCCACTGTTAGCTTCCCGCCCTATACGTTCGCGCTCTTCAACCGCCTCGAACCATCCTGCCGTACCCGGACCCCGCAGCGGGAGCGACCACTCAAAAACCCAGCGAGCGCACGGCGGTGGCGACGGCGTCCGGACGATCCGCGGCGATCAGGTGTTTGGCATCGGCCAACTCTACGACTTCGGCACCGGGAAACAACCCCGCGAAGGCGTTCTGGCGTTCGAGCCACGCCGCGGCGCGCCCGCCGTCCGCCGCCCCCGCGGCTCCCACCAGCACCTGGACCAGCACCTCGGGGAACGGAAGCTCACAGCGGAGCTCAAGCAGCGCCACCGCCGCCGCGCGGTAGCAAGCCAGTTCGTTGACGACGGCCCGCGCCACCCGGCTGGACCGGTAGACGGCCCGCGCCGTCTCAGGATCCGGATCCCGGCGGGTCGTGCTCGCCGCCCGGTACACCAGCCGCCGCACCGCCGGACCCAGCACCTGGTTCAGCCCCAGCAGCTGGGCCGCGCGCACCGCCGCCTGTCCCATGCTCCCGCCGCGCCCGCCCGGGGCCGGCGTGACGTCCGGCTCCACGCTGGGATCCACGAACACCACCCCGGCCACCCGCTCCGGATGCAGCCGCGCGAACGCCTCGGCGTGGAAGGCGCCGTAGGAATGCGCGACCAGGACCACCGGCTCCTCCGGCGCCACGCCGACGCCGTCCAGCACCCGCCCCAGCCGCTCGGCCTCGCCGACCAGGGTCTGGGGCGCCGGCGAGCGTGTCCCGCCCTCCTGCTGCGACCAGCCCAGCCCCGGCCGGTCGAACCGCACCAGCCGGTACTCACCGCTGAGCATCGCCACGACGGGATCCCACTCGAACCAGGCCCCTGCCAGCCCCTGCACGAAGAGCACGACCGGCCCGGCAGCACCGTCCCGCACGACGTGGAGCAGCGTCCCGCGATCGTCCACGAAGCCCACTGTTCGTCCTGCTCGCTCCACGCTCGCCATGATCCCATGGCGAGGCGCCTCCCGGGTCTGGAAACCTCCAGTCCGACAGCGCCGCGCCCGATCAGCCCAGCCGGAAGACGCCGAGGTCGCCGTCGTATGGGTCGTCGGGATCGTCCGTACTGTCCGGCGCGTCCGCCGGAAGACCGGCGCGAACCGGCTCCACCGGCGCGGCCCGTCTCCGGGCGGCCATCGTCAGCAGGTGCAGTCCCTCGGTGAGATCCGCGTGGGTGCGCAGTTCGTCTTCGAAACGCACCCGCCACAGGCCCGCTTCCACAGCGACCGCGTCATCGCGCAGGGGGTTCTCCAGACGCGCGCGAGTGGCCAGCAGTTGCTCCCGGCAGGCTGCTCCGAGCAGGTCAGCGACCCGGTCCCGATACCACGCGAACGTCTCGACGTCGGAGCACACGACGTCCACCAGCGTCCGCGACGCGTCCCAGGCGATCCGCGGCTGGTGCATGACTGTGACCGTCATGCGGTCATGGTAATCAGCAAGCTGTTTCAGGTCGATGGGTCCGGGCTTGCGCCGTCGCCGGCGCGGGCCCGGACCCGACGCTCCCCGCCGGAAACCGCTACTTGGCCTTGTAGTCCTCGAGCAGCCGCCGCCCGATGATCATCTTCTGGATCTCGGCGGTGCCCTCCCCGATCAGCAGCATCGGATATCAACGTCTCCCCCACCTGCGCCGAAGGCGTCAAAACCTCGACCACATGCGGCTTTACCGCTGGCTGCCTTCGATCATCTTCGGCTGTTTTCGGCCTTCTCACGGAGCTGTCACGGAGCAGAGGCGGAGCAGAGAACCCCCAACATCCGTCACGACATGCCGTTTGAGCAGCCAGTAACCCATCAACGACAGTGTAGTTAAAGCTCGCGTTCGGCACCGCCTTCTCGCGCTTCTTGCTCCCCGTTCGACTCCTCTCAGCCCCCGCCGGGACTCCCC
>JABFWL010000170.1 GCA_013362315.1 Catenulispora sp.
GCCGGGATCGTCGCGACCCTCAAGCACTTCGCGGGCTACTCCGCCTCCCGCGGCGGCCGCAACCACGCGCCGGTGCCGATGGGCCGGCGGGAGCTGGCCGACGTCGTGCTGCCGCCGTTCGAGATGGCGTTGCGGCTGGGCGGCGCGCGCTCGGTGATGAACTCCTACGCCGAGATCGACGGGGTCCCGGTGGCGGCGGACGAGCAGTTGCTGACCGGGCTGCTGCGGCAGGAGTGGGGATTCACCGGCACCGTCGTGTCGGACTACTTCGCCGTGCCGTTCCTGCATTCCGTGCACGGCGTCGCGGCCGACGGCGCCGAGGCCGCCGCGCTGGCCCTGCAGGCCGGCATCGACGTGGAACTGCCGACGGTGGACACCTTCGGCGCCCCGCTGGTCGAAGCGGTCCGCGCCGGCGTCATCGACGAAGCGCTTGTCGACCGGGCCCTGCACAGAGTGCTTACTCAGAAGGCTGAGCTCGGGCTACTCGACCCGGACTGGCAGCCGTCGCCCGCCGCGCTGTCCGCGGACGAGGTGAGCCTGGACGAGGAGGCCGACCGCGAGCTCGCGCTGCGCCTGGCCCGGCAGTCCGTGACCTTGCTGCGCAACGAGACAGGGCTGCTGCCGCTGGCCGCGGGCACCCGGGTGGCGCTGGTCGGACCGGTCGCCGACGATCCCATGGCGATGCTGGGCTGCTATTCGTTCCCGGCCCATGTGAGCGCTCAAAGCGGCCACGGCCTCGGTCTGGAGATCCCGTCGCTGTACGAGGCACTGGCCGGCACCTTCCCGGACCTGGTGCACGAGCCCGGCTGCGGCATCTCCGACGCCGACACCTCCGGGATCGCGGCCGCGGTCGCCGCCGCCGAGGCCGCGGACGTCTGCGTCCTGGCGGTGGGCGACCGCGCCGGGCTGTTCGGCCGCGGCACCTCCGGCGAGGGCTGCGACGCCGTGGACCTGAAGCTGCCGGGTGTGCAGGCGGACCTGGTGCGCGCGGTGCTGGCCACCGGCACGCCGGTGGTGCTGGTGGTCCTGGCCGGCCGGCCGTACGCGCTCGGCGCGGACGTGGACCGGGCCGCGGCCGTCGTCTACGCGTTCTTCGCCGGGCAGCGCGGCGGCCAGGCGATCGCCGAGGTACTGACCGGCGCGGTGAATCCGTCCGGACGGCTGCCGCTCAGCATCCCCCGGCACTCCGGCGGGCTGCCCATCACGTACTTGTCGCCGCAGCTCGGCCGGGCCTCCGACGTGTCGTCGGTCGATACGACACCGGCGTTCCCGTTCGGCCACGGTCTGAGCTACACCACGTTCGCCTGGAGCGACGCGGCGGCGGACAGCGCGCAGTGGCCCGTCGACGGCACCGCCACGGTGCGGATCACGGTCCGCAACACCGGGGGCCGGGCCGGCACCGAGGTCGTCCAGCTGTATCTGCACGACCCGGTCGCGCAGACCACGCGGCCGGTGGTCCGGCTGATCGGTTTCGCCCGGGTCGAGCTGGAGGCCGGCGCGCAAGCGGAGGTGCGCTTCGAGGTCCCCGCCGATCTGACCGCCTTCACCGGTGTCCGAGGCACCCGCATCGTCGAACCCGGCGACGTCGAGCTGCGCTTCGGCCGCTCCAGCGGCGAGCCGGCCGCCGTACTGCCGCTGCGCCTGACCGGTGCCGAGCGCGAGGTCGGCTTCGATCGAGCCCTGATATCGCAGGCCCGCGTCGAGCACGCTCCGGCGCCGGCGCCGTCCCACGGGGAGAACCGAGGATGAGCATCACCCGAACCCTGGATCCACCGCTTGATCCACCGCCGAGCGCGCGGCGGGCGCGCAAGCAGCGGGCCGCCGCGCCCCGGCGCACGTGGCGCCAGGCGCTGCGCCGGGATTGGCAGCTCTACTCGCTGGCGGTCCTGCCGGTCGTGTTCTTCGTGGTCTTCCGCTACCTGCCGATGATCGGCAACATCATCGCCTTCCGCCGCTACGTTCCCGGCGGCAGCCTGTTCGGCGAGAAGTGGGTGGGCCTGCGCTACTTCCGGATGTTCATGCAGGATCCGGAGTTCTGGCACGTCTTCACCAACACGCTGATCCTCGGCGGCGTGACGCTGCTGTTCACCTTCCCACTACCGATCGTGCTGGCGCTGCTGTTGAACGAGGTGCGCTCGGCCAAGCTCAAGCGGCTCGTGCAGTCGGTGTCCTACCTGCCGCACTTCCTGTCGATCGTCGTGGTCGCCGGGCTGATCATGCAGCTGCTGTCGGTCAACGGCGCGGTGAACCAGGGCCTGCGCGCCCTCGGCCACACACCGATCCCGTTCCTGCAGCAACCGCAGTGGTTCCGGACCATCTACGTCTCCTCAGAGGTCTGGCAGGGTATCGGCTGGGGCACGATCCTGTACCTGGCCGCGCTGACCACCATCGACCACCAGCTCTACGAGCAGGCCCGGATCGACGGCGCCAACCGCTGGCGGCAGACCTGGCACGTCACCCTGCCCGGGATCCGGCCGACCATGGTGACGCTGCTCATCCTGAACATCGGCACCTTCATGGCGGTCGGGTTCGAGAAGATCCTGCTGCTGTACAACCCGCTGACATATCCGACGGCCGACGTCATCCCGACGTATCTGTACCGGGTCGGCGTGGTGTCGGGCAGCTTCAGCTACGGCGCGGCGATCGGCCTGTTCGAGTCGGTGATCGGGCTGGTGCTGGTGGTCGCGGCCAACCGGATCTCCCGGCGCGCGGTGGGAGCGGGACTGTGGTGACGCTGAACCCGCCGGGGTCCCCGCAGCAGGCGACGCGGGGCCGGACCCGGATCCAGACCACCCGCGGCTACCGGGTCTTCCAGGTGTGCAACGCCCTGATCCTCACGGCCGTCGTCGTGGTGACGCTGTATCCGTTCGTCAACATCGTCGCGCAGTCCTTCAGCTCCGAGAGCGCCATCACGTCCGGCCATGTCAACGTGCTGCCCAAGGGCTTCAACCTGACCACTTACAAGAAGGTGATGTCGGACTCTGCGTTCTGGCAGAACTACCGCAACACGGTGGTCTACACCGTGGTCGCCACCGGCATCTCGATGGTGCTGACCACCTGCTACGCCTACGTGCTGTCGAAGAGGCACCTGAAGGGCCGCAAGGTCCTGATCGCCATCGCGATGTTCACGATGTTCTTCAACGGCGGCCTGATCCCGAACTACGTGCTGGTCAGCGATCTGGGCCTGCGCAACACGATCTGGGCGATCGTGCTGCCCAACGCGGTCAGCGTGTTCAACCTGCTGGTGATGAAGGCGTTCTTCGAGAGCATGCCGGCCGAGCTGGAGGAGGCCGCCGCGGTCGACGGTCTGAGCACCTACGGCACCCTGGCCCGCGTCGTGCTGCCGCTGTCGAAGGCGGTGCTGGCCACGATGGTGCTGTTCTACGCGGTGTCGTTCTGGAACTCGTGGTTCTCGGCCTTCCTCTACATGGACCGCTCCGACCTGTTCCCGGTGACGGTCTACCTGCGCAACCTGATCGCCGGCGCCTCCGGCGGCACCGACCAGTCGGCCGCCAGCGACACCGCGCTGCAGATCGCCTCGAACATCCAGGCCGTGACCATCGTGCTCACGGTGATCCCGATCCTGACGATCTATCCCTTCATCCAGCGGTACTTCGTCAAGGGCGTGATGCTCGGCGCGGTCAAGGGCTAGTGCTGGATCACGCCCTGGTAGTAAGCACCCCTTCCCGCACCACCGACGGTAAAAGGAGTTCTCCCATGAACCAGATATCCCGGCGCGGCTTCCTGGGCACGACCACGGCCGCCGCCGGCCTGGCCCTGGCCGGCTGCGGCGGCGGCAGTGACGGCTCGAAGCCCGCCGCCAAGCTGACCGGAAACCGGACCGGCGCGATGGACAAGTACGCGGTCGGCGACCAGTTCAAGGCCACGGTGCCGCTGTCGTTCTCGATCATGCACCTGAGCAACGCGAACTATCCGTACAAGGCGGACTGGACGTTCTGGTCGGAGCTGACCAAGCGCACGAACGTCACCCTGCAGCCGACGGTGATCCCGCAGAGCGACTACAACCAGAAGCGCAGCGTCATGGTCAGTGCCGGCAACGCTCCGACGCTCATCCCGAAGACCTACCACCCGGACGAGGAGGCGTACATCGCCGGCGGGGCGATCCTGCCGGTCAGCGACTACCTCGAACTGATGCCGAACTTCCAGGCCAAGGTCGCCAAGTGGAACCTGAACGGGGACCTGGACCAGTACCGGCAGTCCGACGGCAAGTTCTACGTGCTTCCCGGCCTGCACGAGGACGTCTGGAAGGACTACTCGCTGGCGATCCGCACCGACATCCTCAAGCAGCTCAACCTGGACGTGCCGCAGACCTGGGACGACCTGACCACGGTGCTGCGCGCGATGAAGAAGGCCTATCCGGACCGGTACCCGTTCTCCGACCGGTGGAGCACGCCGCCGCAGCCGGGCGCCAACAACCTGCTGGCCGTCCTCGGCGAGGCCTACGGCGTCTGGGCCGGGTGGAACTACCAGCACGCGAACTGGAACGCCACCACCGGCAAGTTCGAGTACACCGGCGCCACGGACCAGTACAAGCAGGTGCTCCAGTATCTCAACACCCTGGTGAGCGAGAAGCTACTGGACCCGGAGAGCTTCACCCAGAGCGATGATGCGGCCCGGCAGAAGTTCGCCGACGGCAAGTCCTTCGTGATCAGCGCCAACGCGCAGGAGCTGGTCAACCACTACCGCAAGGACATCGCCAAGATCTCCGGAGCCACGGTCGTGAAGATCCCGGTGCCGATCGGCCCGATCGGCGCGGCCAAGACCGGCATCCGGCTGGAGAACGGCCTGATGATCTCCAGCAAGGCCAAGAGCGGCAAGGACTTCGTCGCTCTGATGCAGTTCGTGGACTGGCTCTGGTACTCCGACGCCGGCCAGATGTTCGCCAAGTGGGGCATCGAGGGCACCACCTACACCGGCAGCGTCGACGACGGCTCCTTCAAGCTGACGCCCGACGTCACCTGGGCCGGCATCAACCCCTCCGGGACCAAGAACCTCCAGGTCGACTTCGGGTTCTCCAACGGCGTGTTCGCCTACGGCGGCAGCACCAAGCTGCTGGACTCGCAGTTCCCGCCGGAGGAGCTGGAGTTCCAGAAGGTGATGGGCGCCCGCAAGACGCTGCCGCTGCCGCCGGCGGCGCCGCTGAGCTCCGACGACCGCGAGCAGGCGACGCTGTGGCAGACCGCCCTGAAGGACTACGTCAACCAGCAGACCCTGAAATTCATCCTCGGCCAGCGGCCGCTGTCGGAGTGGAACGCCTACGTCTCCGAGCTCAAGGGCAAGAACAGCGACCAGTTCATCAGCCTGGTGAACAAGGCCTACCAGGACTTCAAGAAGAACCACGGCTGAGCCGCGACCGGCCGGAACACCCGACACGACTAGGACGACACGACAAGGAGCACAGCGGTGCCGGATCCCATCATCGTCCCGGAGCAGGCCGCTAGCCGGCTGAGCGAGGCCTGGCGGCACTGTGTCGGCACCGGCCGGTTCGAGCTGGCCCTGCGCCGCGATTATCAGGACTCGCTGGCGCTGTTGCAGCAGGAGATCGGCTTCCGGCACATCCGGGGGCACGGCCTGTTCTGCGACGGCGTCGGCGTGTACCAGCCGTACCGGTATCAGGGCTCGGATCACATCCGGTACGCCTTCACCTACGTCGACCAGGTCATCGACGCCTACCTCGAGCTCGGCATCCAGCCCTTCCTGGAACTCGGCTTCATGCCCGAAGCGCTGGCCTCGGCGGATCAGACCGTGTTCTGGTGGAAGGGCAACGTCACCCCGCCGCGCTCGTGGTCGGCGTGGGCGAACCTGGTGCGCGCCACCCTCAAGCACCTCATCGACCGGTACGGGCTCGATGTGGTGCGCCAGTGGCCGATCGAGGTCTGGAACGAACCGAACCTGAAAGACTTCTGGCAAGGTGCGGACCGGGCAGCGTACCACCGGCTGTATGAGGTCACGGCGCACGCGGTGAAGGAAGTCGACGCGAGCCTGCAGGTCGGCGGCCCGGCCATCTCCCCCGGCGCGGACGAGTGGCTGGCGCCGTTCGCGGAGTTCGTCACGGAGCGCTCGGTGCCGGTGGACTTCGTCAGCCGGCACGCCTACACCTCCGGCCCGGCGCAGCACGTGCCGTTCGGCGTGCACCAGAGGCTGGAGCCGGCCTCGCATCTGCTGGAGCAGTTCGCCGCGCCGCGCGAGCACCTGCGCGGCACGGCGCTGGCCGAACTGCCGGTGCACATCACCGAGTTCAACTCCTCCTACCGGCCTGACAACCCGGTGCACGACACCGCGTTCCACGCCGCGTACCTGGCGCCGGTGCTGGCCGCCGGCGGGGACCTGGTGGACTCGTTCTCGTACTGGACGTTCAGCGACATGTTCGAGGAAGCCGGGGTGCCGACCACGCTGTTCCACGGCGGATTCGGGCTGCTGACGCACCGGCAGATCAAGAAGCCCACCTTCCATCTGTACGCGTTCATGGCGCGGATGGGCGCCGACGTGCTCGCCCGCGGCGACGACCACCTGGTGTGCCGGGCCGCGGACGGGACGGTGACGGTGCTGGCGTGGGCGCCGGTCGACGCGAGCGGGCTGGAGCCGGCGGCCGGCGGACACCGGCTGAGGCTGTCGGTCCCGGTCGGCGGCAAGGCGGCGTTCGCGCTGCGGTCCTCGGTCAGCGAGGAGGCCGGTAACGCCTGGGCCGCCTGGACCGAACTGGGACGGCCGGCTTCGCCGACGAGGAGGCAGCTCAGCATTCTGCGACAAGCGGCCGAGCCGACGCGGCGGCGCTCCCGGCTGGCGGTGGTCGACGGCCGGGCCGACCTGGACCTGGTACTGGACCGCCACGAGGTGACCCTGGTCGAGATCAGCGCCGTCGTCGACGAGACGCCGCCGTGGTGGGACGAGCGGCGGCTGCTGGGCCTGGAGCCGGACGACGGAAGCACGGAGGACAACTGATGAAGGCCATGGAGCCCGGCGCACATCAGCCGACCGCAGCCTCGCGGCTGTTCGGCGAGGGGCCGCTGGCGCGCGTCACCGCGCCGGTCTACAGCCTGCTGATCCTGAACCTGCTTCTCCTCGCCACCACCGCACCGGCGCTGGTGCCTCTCGTCGCCCTGGACCGGGACCCCAGCAACGCCCCACTGGCCGTCGCCTGCGCGCTCCCGGTCGCTCCGGCACTGTCCGCGACGCTCTACGCGCTCCGGCATCGGGGCCGCGACCTCACGGAGCTGCACCCGGCGGCCGCGTTCTGGCGCGGCTACCGGATGAACGCCGTCGGGGTGCTGCGGCTGTGGGTGCCGTATCTCGCGGTGATGGCCCTGATCGCCGAGAACCTGACCCATTTCCGCGCCGCCGGCGTTCCGGCGTGGTGGAAGGCGGCGCTGGTCGTCATCGCGGTCGTGGCGACGCTGTGGATGCTCAACGCTCTGCTGATCACCTCCTTGTTCGCCTTCCGGCCGATCGACGTCGTGCGCCTGGCCGCGTACTTCCTCGGCCGCACCCGCGCGGTGACGGTCGGGAACCTGGGCGTCCTCATCGCCGCGGCGGTGGTCGTGAAGATCGGCTCGGAGGCTGTGCTGGCACTGTTTGCGGTCTTGTTCGCGGCCGCTCTGCTGCGGGTCTGCGCACCGATGGCCGATCAGGTCGAGAAGGACTTCACCGCATGAGTCTGCCCGCCCTCCCGAAGATCGCTTTCGGCGGCGACTACAACCCGGAGCAGTGGCCGGAAGAGGTCTGGGACGAGGACTACCGGCTGTTCGAGGCCGCGGGCATCGACACGGTCACGCTCGGCGTCTTCGACTGGGCGTTGATCCAGCCGGCGTCGGAGGTCTACGACTTCACGCTGCTGGACCGCATCGTCGAGCGCGCTGCGGCACAGGGCCGCCGGATCTGTCTGGCGACCGGCACCGGCGCGCACCCGGCGTGGCTGGCGCGCGCCCATCCGGAGGTGACACGCACCGACTTCGAGGGGCGGCGGCACCGGTTCGGGCAGCGGCACAACTCCTGCCCCAACTCGCCGGTGTTCCGGCGGCTGTCGGCCGAGCTGGCGCGTCGGATAGCGCGCCGGTACGCAGGGCATCCCGCGATCGTCGCGTGGCATGTCGGTAATGAGTATGGCGGCGCGTGTTATTGCGAGCTGTGTGCGGACGCGTTCCGCAGATGGCTGCGTGAGCGGTACAAGTCGCTGGCGGCTCTGAACGCGGCTTGGTACACGACATTCTGGGCGCACACGTTCACCGCCTGGGAGGAGATCGAGCCGCCGTCGGCGCTGACCGAGCACTGGCGCGGGCCGGACCATACCGCGTTCCAGGGCATCACGCTGGACTACCGCCGGTTCATGTCGGACGCGATGCTGGGGAACTTCCTGGCGGAGAAGGCCGCCATTCGGGAGGCCGATCCGGAGACGCCGGTCACCACCAACTTCATGGGC
Source organism: Catenulispora sp. (assembly GCA_013362315.1). Lineage (GTDB taxonomy): Bacteria > Actinomycetota > Actinomycetes > Streptomycetales > Catenulisporaceae > Catenulispora. Next base: position 8,438 of record JABFWL010000170.1, read on the forward strand.
ATGTACCAGCCGATCGACTATCACCGCTGGGCTGCGCACCTGGACTTCGCGTCCTGGGACAACTATCCGCCGGACGACTCGTCGCAGGCTCGCATGGCGCTGACACACGACCTCATGCGGGGGCTGAAGGACGGTCAGCCGTTCTGGGTGATGGAGCAGACGCCGAGCATCACGGCGTCGCGGGATGTGAATCCGCTCAAGCGGCCGGGTGTGATGCGGTTGTGGAGCTGGCAGGCGGTGGCGCATGGGGCCGACGCGGTGCTGTTCTTTCAGCTGCGGGCCTCGCGGGGTGCTTGCGAGAAGTACCACGGGGCGGTAATCGGACACGGTGGGCGCGGGGATACGCGGGTGTTCCGCGAGGTGGCGGAGCTGGGTGCGGAGTTGGAGCAGGTCGGTGATGCGGTGTTGGGTGCGCGCACGCCGGCGCGGGTGGCGTTGTTGTTCGACTGGGACAGCTGGTGGGCGGTCGAGATGACGGATGGGTTGTCGCGGTTGGTGCGGTATCAGGAGGCGGTGCTGGGTTATTACAGGGCGTTGTGGGATGCGGGGGTGGATGTCGATGTGGTGCCGGTGACGAAGGATCTCGCGGGTTATGAGGTTGTGGTGGCACCGCTGCTGCACATGGTGAAGGGGGATGTCGCGGAGCGGTTGCAGGAGGTGGCGGCGCGCGGGGGGTCGGTGGTGACGACGTTTTTGTCTGGGCGGGTTGATGAGGATGACAACGCTTTCTTGATGGATGTGCCCGGGCCGCTTGGGGCGCTGAGCGGGGTACGGATCGACGAATGGGACGCGCGGGGGCCGGAGATTGTGAACCCGGTGCTGCTGCGCTCCGGACAATCAGGCGGATCAGGTGAACCTGCCGAATCAGAACTCGAGGTCGAGTCGCGGCTCTTCTTCGAGATCGTCATCCCCGCCGGCGCGGAGACGATCGGTACTTACGGCGCTGACTTCTACGCCGGGACGCCTGCGGTCACCCGCAACGCCTTCGGAGACGGGCACGGCTGGTATGTCGCGGCCGGCCTGGACCAGCGCGGCGTGTCGTGGGTGATGCGGGAGGTGCTGGCCGCGCACGACATCGAGTTGCGGTATCCGGATGTGCAGGACCTGGAGACGGCGGTGCGGGTTACGCCGGAGGGTGTCAGGGTTTTGTTTCTCCTGAACCACCGGGCCGAGGCCGTCGAGGTTACGGCCGATCGGACTGGCACGGATTTGCTGACCGGGCTGCGGGTGGAGGCTGGGGATCCGGTGAAGATCGAGGCACGCGGCGTGCTGCTGGTGCGCGAGGACGCCTGATTTCGTGGAAAGACGCCTGATTTTGTGTAAGGAAACCAGAGTTATGCAAGGAACACTGATGGCTGCTCAGGACGAACTGGAGATCCACCCGGCCTGGCTGCCGGACGAGGCGTTCGCGGCGCTCGGTGAGCGCCGGACGGCTGTGATCGGCGACGGACTGCTCACCGAGACGGTCCGCCGCGAGGCGGAGCTGGCTTGCTCTCGCTTCGGGGGATCGGTGCACGCGGCCGGGGACGCTGAACACTGCGAGTTGATACTGGCGCTGTCCTCGTGCCCTGATCTGCCTGCGGCAGCCGAGGCTGTACGCAGCGAAATGGCTGAGGATCCGGGCGAACAAGGCTTCGTGCTGGCTCGCCGGCGGGACGTCACCGTGGTGTTGGCCGGTGGACCGGTGGGCTTGCTATATGGGTTCTTCCATCTTGTTCGGCTCGGTCAAGCGGCTTTCGGCGTGGATCAGTCTTCGCAGACGCATCGGCCGAAGATGCCGTTGCGGATGCTCGACCATTGGGACAACGTCGCGGTGCACGACGGGTCGGGCCAGGTGGAGCGCGGCTACGCGGGCGGATCGATCTTCTGGAGCGACGGCGCGCTGCGGAAAGATCTGTCGCGGGTTCGGGAGTACGGTCGGTTGCTGGCTGCGATCGGCGTCAACGCCATTTCGGTGAACAACGTGAACGTGCACGCGACCGAGGCTCGGCTGCTCACCGACCGACTGGATGACGTCGCGGCGCTGGCTGACGAACTGCGGCCGTACGGGGTGCGTGTGCATCTGTCGGTCACCTTCGCCGCGCCGGTCGTCCTCGGTGGTCTGGCTACTGCCGATCCGTTGGACGATGCGGTTCGCGAGTGGTGGGGGCGGGCCACGTCGCGGGTGTATGAAGCCATTCCGGATTTCGGCGGGTACGTCGTCAAGGCTGACTCGGAGGGGCAGGCGGGGCCGTTCGCCTACGGCCGCAGCCACGCCGACGGCGCGAATCTGCTTGCCGACGCTCTCGCGCCACATGGTGGTGTGGTGCACTGGCGCGCCTTCGTCTACAACCATCATCAGGACTGGCGGGATCGGTCGACCGACCGGGCGCGCGCTGCCTATGATCACTTTGCGCCGCTGGACGGACAGTTCCGGGACAACGCGATCTTGCAGGTGAAGAACGGGCCTATCGACTTCCAGCCTCGGGAGCCGGTTTCGCCGGTGCTCGCGGCGATGCCGAATACACGGGTGGCGGTGGAGGTTCAGGCTACGCAGGAGTACACCGGGCAGCAGAAGCATGTTTGCTATTTGGCGCCGATGTGGCGTGAGGTGCTCGGGTTCGAGCCTTGGGGTTCGGGGTCGGGGTCGGGGTCGGGTTCAGGCTCGGGCGAGGGCCGGGGCCCGAGCCGGGCGACCATAGCGGAGGTGGCGGCGGGCATGGTCGCCGTCTCCAATGTCGGCGACGACCGGTTTTGGACCGGGCATCCGTTGGCTCAGGCCAATCTGTATGCCTTCGGGCGGCTGGCCTGGGATCCGTTGCTGGAGCCGACGGCGATTCTTGAGGAGTGGATCGGGCTCGCCTTCGCACGCGAGGGCACGGGGGTCCCGGAGCCGCTGCGGCGGACGCTGCACGAGATGATGGACGGCTCGTGGTTGACGTATGAGCGCTATACGGCGCCGCTGGGTGTGGGCTTTATGGTCAGTCCGGTGGCGGCGCACTACGGCCCTAGTGTGGATGGATACGAATATACGCAGTGGGGTACATATCACTTCGCCGATCGGGATGGCGTTGGTGTGGATCGCACGGTGGCCAGTGGGACTGGGTATACAGCTCAGTACCCGGAGCCGTGGTCGAGTGTTTATGAGTCGCTGGAGCAGTGTCCTGATGAGCTGCTGCTCTTCTTCCACCACGTTCCGTATACCCATGTCCTTCACAGCGGTGTGACCGTCATCCAGCACATCTACGACACCCACTTCGCGGGAGCGGAGGAGGCTCACGAGATGCGTGATCTTTGGGGGAAGCTGGAAGCTGGTCTTGTTGATCCCGCTCTCTACGCGCGCGTTGCTGAGCGGCTGGACGAGCAGGTGCGATGTGCTGAGGAATGGCGAGATCAGGTGAATACGTACTTTCTGCGTAAATCTGGAATACCGGATGCGCATGGGCGGAAGATCTACTGAGCTACTGAGCTACTGAGGCGCGCTGCGGTTGGGCTGTGGGTTAGAAGCTATTGTTACGGGCTTCGCCAAAAGGTGATTGATGGTTCGGGGTTCGTGGTGAGGGCCTCGTAGTCGGCTGCCGGTTGTCGTGTGCACGACCCCGGCATCGGTGGGTCCTCTTTTGGCGGCGGTCGGTGAGGTGGTTGAGTTTCAGGCGAAGATCAAAGGGCTGTGAAGAGCTGGCGCCTTCAGCGGGAGCCTCGGTTCCCTCGGGGAACATGCGCGAGTCCATCGGGCGGTGCTGTGAGGCGGGGCGGCGGCGGTTGTTGAGGTGGCTGGCGGTTCGTTCCCCTCGGTCACGTCGTCAGCCGCAAGCGGTACAGCACCGCCCATGGGGTGTCAAGTCCACGCGCTGCGGTTGGGCGTCTGGCCAGCGGTTTCGTACAGCGTGGACTGGACACACCATGGTCGGCGCTGTAGGACAGGCCCTGCCGACGTGACCGAG
>JABFWL010000678.1 GCA_013362315.1 Catenulispora sp.
ATGTGTCAGCGATCGGGAACGACTGCTACCGGGCAGTGCGCGTGGTGCAGCACGGTGTGCGCGATCGCGCCGCCGACACGCATGCCGTCGGTGCCAGCGCCGTGTGGGCGGCCGCCGATGACGAGCAAGTCGACCAGCTCGGTGGATTCCACCAGCAGTCTGCTCGGCAACCCTGGCAGCACCTCGGAAGTCGCCGACACCTGCGGGTACTTGGCTTCGAACGGCACCAGCGCTGCCGCCAGAACTTCTCGGCCACGCTTGAGCGCCGCGAGCTGCTTGTCCTGGGACAAGAGCTGGGCGCTGTAGGCGTACAGCCCTGTCGGGTCCTCCCAGGCATAGAACGCGTAAACGTCGGCACCGCGACCTGCGGCCTCAGCGAACGCGAACTCCAGCACCGACGCCCCTGTGACCGGGGTGTAGATGTCGATACCGACCATGACCCGGCCGGTGGCCTTCTCACCGTCCCCGCGCACGACCAGCACCGGGCAACTCGCATGGGCCAGCACCCGCAACGCCACCGAGCCCAGCAGCTGGCCGACCAGTCCCCCACGGCCCCGGCCGCCAACCACGAGCAGCGAGGCGAGATCTGACAGCTCGGCCAGCGCCGGAGCCGCAGGCCCGGTGACGGCCGCGGTTTCCACGTGCAGGTCGGGATACTCGGCGATCAGCTTGTCGGCGACCATCTTCAGCTGCGAGTTAGCTGCGGCACGGACGATCTGCTCGGGAGCGAAGTTCGGCTCGACGCCCGGCGCCACCGGCGCGAAGCCGTGATAAGCGTGGGCCAGCCACAACGAGGTGCCCCGCGCTAGCGCCTCCCCGGCAGCCATGGCGATCAGACGGTCGCTGTGCTCGAAGTCGTCGATGCCGACGACCACCGGTCCGGTCATGGCCGTGCTCCTCTCACAGATGTGAATCGCCTTTTTCACCATCGCGTGGAAGGAGTGCGCCGGTCAGGGCCGAAGGGCCCGACTCGGCCGGGAGATCAGTCCCGGATAGAGGCGCGGCACTGACGGACGGTGGCTATGTGCTCTGCCTTTGGGAGACATCCTCAGCCCTGCGAGCCTTCCGACTGCGCGGCAGGCTACGCCCTAGTCCTAGCTCTGCTCGCGCTCCGCGCGGCTTCGCTCCACGCAGAACTCGTTGCCTTCCGGATCCAGCAGGACAGCCCATCCCGTGCCATCGGGATTGCGGTGATCCGCAAACAACGTGGCACCAATAGTCAAGAGCCGCTCAACTTCCTCGTCCCGGGTACGGTCCTGAGGCTGAAGGTCCACGTGGACCCGGTTTTTGACCGCCTTCGACTCAGGGACCTGGATGAACAGCAAGTCTGAACCGACGAGCCCGACCTCGCCGTCTCCGGGCTGGTCCTCAGGATGAAGCGTCGTCCCGAAGACCTCAGCCCAGAAGGAGGCCAGCTTGTACGGGTCGGCGCAGTCGAAGGTGACGTGACGTACGAGAGAAGTCATGCCGGGATTCTCTCGGTTCACGAGTCGGCTGGGCAACACGGATTCAGCAGCCTCGTAGCGCTGACCAGGCCTCTTGGGTGTGTAAACTCCCGCTTACCCCGAGGGGAACGCCTTCTGCGTGGAGCGCAGCGGGCAGGAGCGCGCGCGGCAAGGCGCCGCCGCGAGCTGAGGCGGCGGCTGGCAGGGCAGGGGCAGGCACGCGCAGGGCACGGAGAGAGCACCGGCCGGGCACGGGCCGCGGCCGGGTCAGTCCGGCTGCCGACCCTGCCAGGTCGTGATGCAGACCTCGTTGCCCTCCGGGTCGGCGAGGACCCAGAACGCGGGTGCTTCGGTGTCGTAGATCACCCGGCCGCCGGCGGCGACGCCCGCGGCGATGCGGCGCTGGGCCTCGTCGTGGGGGACGCAGACGTCGAAGTGGATGCGGTTGCGCTGCGGGCGCGGGGCGTCCATCTGCTGGAACCAGATCGCCGGGGCCTGGCGGAGCGGGTCGACCAGGGCGTCGGTGGGGCCGTCCTTGTCCGGTTCGGTGACGTAGCCGAAGACCGCCTTCCAGAACGGCCGGACCAGGGGGATGTCCAGGGCATCGACGGCGATCTCGACGAGTTGCAGCGAATGCGTGTCGGCTTTGTCGATGGCCGGGTCGGTGGTGAGACCGGTGGCGGCCAGGGCTTCGGAGACGCGGGCCGCCAGTGCGGTATCGACGTCGGTGACCTTGGCTTTCGCAGCGCTCTGCAGCACCAGGACTACATGGCTCGGACGCACGTCGAAACGCAGGTGGTCGTCAGCGTCTGTGGCGCAGGCGGCCAGCGCGGTGTTCGTCGCCTCGATCCCCTGAGCCAGGGAGTCGACGGCGACCGTCGTGCGCAGCTCTCCCAGCAGATACCGCCAGCCGATGGCCTCGACGGCGTCGGACGCTTCGCGCATGCGCAGCACGCGTTCCGTCTCGGACATCAGCTCTGCTCCGCGTTCTGGGCCGGTTCTGAGGTGACGACCTCGGCTGCCGCGATGGGGCCGGCCGCGCCGGAACCGTTCGCGACACCGTTGTTCTTCACCGGCCGGTTCCGCACCGTGTACTTCGGGTCTGTGGCCTCGAACAGTATCCGCCGCGTCTTCAGGTCGGCGTCGACCAGCCGCACCTGGATCTCCCGGCCCAGCGGCAGGTCGTGGCCGTCGCAGCGGGCCCGGACTGCGGGCTGGGTCAGCTGTACGACTCCGACGTCCGGCTTGCCGTTGCGGTCCCAGTCGATGCGCTCGTTCAGGTCGATGACCACCGCGTCGAACTCCTCGCCGACCCGGTCCTTCAGCAGCATCGTCTCGACCAGGTCCACGCACTCGCGGTCCACCGAGTTGCCGCGCCGGTCCGCGCCCTCCATCACCGTCGGGAGCTTCGCCAGCTCCGAGCGCGTCCACTCCGGCACCTCGACCCCGGCGGCCAGGGCTACGCAGACCTCGCCGGCGTAGCGGTCGGCCAGGCGCCGCAGCGGCGCTGTGACGTGTGCGTAGGTGCTGGCCACCGCCGAGTGCCCGGCCTGCGCCGGCACGCCGCCGTCGAAGGCGGTGTAGCCGGCGCCCCGCATCAGCGTCGTGGTCTCCTGCAGGAACGCCGCGTGCGCCGGGGTCGCCGGGTCCAGGTTCCGGATCAGCTCGCTGTAGGCCAGGCCGTCCGGCCAGCGGATCTTCAGCCCGCGGGCCACGCGGCGCAGGCGGTGGTAGGCCGCCGGCGGCGGCTCCGGCATGGTGCGCAGCAAGCCGACCTCGCCGTGGACCATCAGGCCGGCGGCGGCGATGCCGGTCAGCAGGGAGATCTGCGCGTTCCAGTTCTCCACCGGCAGCGGCGTCTGGTACTCCAGCGCCCAGCTGTCGCCGTGCGCCACCACGGCCTGCGCCGG
>JABFWL010000619.1 GCA_013362315.1 Catenulispora sp.
CCCGGAGCCGTCGGCGACCGGACCGGCCAGCAGGAAGCCGGGCACGTACACCCGCGCCGTGGTGCCGCCGCCGGGCGTGGCCGACAGCTCCACCGCGGCGCCGGTGCGCACCGACAGCCGGCCGACCACGAACAGCCCGAGCACCCGGGTCGGGGCCAGGTCCAGGCGCTCGCGGCGGACCAGGCGGGCGTTCTCCTGCGCCATCTGCTCCGGGCTCATGCCCATGCCGCGGTCCACGACCTCGATGACGAAGCCGCGCGCCGACAGCCCGACCGCGATCTCCACGCGCTGGCTCGCCGGGGAGAACGACACCGCGTTCTCCACCAGTTCGGCGACCATCAGGGTCAGGTCGCCGACCGCGGACGGCGCGACCATGGCGTCGTCCTCGGCGATCAGCACCACCCGCTGGTAGCCCTCGACGCGGCCGACGGCGGAGCGGACCACGTCGGTCAGCCGCATCGGGGCGCCGGACAGGTTGGCCTCGCGCTCGCCGGAGAGCAGGATCAGGCTGTCCGCGCCGCGCTGCAGCCGGACCGCCAGGTGGTCGATCCGGTACAGCCGGTCCAGCAGCACCGGGTCGGTCTCGCTGCGCTCCACCTGGTCGATGATCGCCAGCTGGCGGCCGGTGAGGTTGTGGATGCGGTGCCCGACGTTGCCGAACATCTCCGCGGTGTTGCGGCGGATGGTGACCTGCCGCTCCAGCATCAGCAGGGCCGTTTCCTGGACCTTGTTGAACGCCTGCGCCAGGTCGCCGAGCTCGTCGTCGGTGGGCACCGGGATGGCCTCGAACTCCGGCGGCTCGCCGCCGAGGCCCAGGTCCTCGTCGGTGACCCGTTCCAGGTCGGCGGCCGCGGCCCGGGCCACCCGGGAGGCGGCACCGGTCAGGGCCAGCACCGGGCGCACCACCGAGCGCCGGATCAGCACCGACAGCGCCATCAGCGCGGCGGCGGCCAGCACGCCGATGCCGATCATCACGACCACGGTGAACTCGGCCTGCCGGGCGTTGGACTTGGACAGCGCGATGATCCGGTCGGTGATCTGCGCCTCGGCCTGCGCGCGCTGCATGCTGGCGGTCTCGAAGGCGGCGGTCAGCGCGGTGCGGTAGGACAGGGTCTGGATGTCCTGCAGGTTCTTCGGCGGGCCGACCACGCCGCGCTGGTCCTGGAACGCCGAGCCGAACATGGTGTCGGCCCGGGTCTGGTAGTCGCGGAACAGCTGGTACTCCGGCGCGCCGAGCACCCCGGCGATCATCGCCCGGTCGGCGGCGGCCGGGAACTGCAGCACGAACCCGAGCTCGGCCTGCGCCACCTGGTCCATGCGGGTGGCGGTGTTGTACTGGCTGGCGGAGTTGTACTCGGTGGGGGCGCTGGCGAACGCGGTCAGCGAGGCCTCGCGCTGGCTCTCGGCCATGTCGCCGGCGTAGAGGGCGGCCAGCTCGGTCTCCAGCGCCGAGGCCGGGCCGCCGGCGGCGCTGTGGCCGGCGAAGTCCAGGGCGCTGACCAGCTGCCCGTCGATGGCGCCGTAGACGGTGTCGACCAGCTGCTGGACGTGCGCCTGCACCAGGTAGTTCTGCGACATGCCCTCGCGGGTCGGCAGCTCGCGCACGTAGCTCAGGTCCGACACCGCGGCCAGCGCGGCGGTCAGCGTCGGGGTGGCCTTGCGGCCGAAGGCCTTGGAGACCGCGGTGACCTGGGAGTCGGTGACGCTGATCGCGTCGTTGTAGGAGCGGGCCTTCTCCGGGTCGCCGCTCATCGCGGCCTGCGCCTTGTCACGCTCCAGCGACAGGTTCTGGATCAGCTGGCTGACGCTCTTGGTGGAGCCCAGGAAGTCCGCGGCGGTGTTCCACTGCGAGGCCACCCCGGCCTCGTGCACCGCGACCGGGGTCATCAGCGCCGCCATGGCCAGCGTCGGCAGCACCACCAACAGGTCCATCTTGCGCCGGAAGGGCAGGCGGGCGCGGGTGCCCGGCCCGCCGCCGGCCGTCCCGGCGCCCGTGCGCTCGGCCATGTCCGCACCGCCTCGCTTCGCCCGCGTCATTTCTGCTTGATCCGGTTCCAGGCCGTCACCCAGTCCGAGTACGGCACGCAGGTCACGTCGGTGCGCTTGTCCAGGCAGCGGGCGGTCGGCGTGGTCCAGTAATAGACGTTCTCCCAGTAGGCCTTGTCGTCGGCGTGGTAGGTGGCGCAGAACCCGGGGTCGCTGGTCTTGCCGCAGGCCTGGGAGTTCGCCGGGGCCTCGCCGTAGAACTCGGCGACCTTGGCGTTGACCGTCGGGGAGGTGATGTAGTCCAGCCACTTGTAGGCGCAGGTGGGGTTCTTCGCGCCGGCCGCGATCATCCAGGTGTCGGACCAGCCGGTGACGCCCTCGACCGGCTTGACCGCGACGATGTCCTTGCGGCCCTTGCCGGCCAGCGTGTTGAGGACCACCTGCCAGCTGGTGCCGACCAGGTCGGTGCCGTTCATCAGGTCGTTGAGCTGGGTGGTGGTGTCCGACCAGTAGTGGCCGATCGTCGGCTGCAGCTTGGTCAGCAGGGCGATGGCGGCGGCGAACTGGTCGTGGTCCAGCGCGTAGGGGTTCTTGATGCCCAGCGACGGCTCGTGGGCCATCAGGTACAGCGCGGCGTCGGCGATGGAGATCGGCGAGTCGTAGACGGTGACGTGCCCGGCCACCGTCGGGTCCGGGTCGAAGATGGCGCCGAGCGAGGTCGGCGGCGTGGTGACCTTGTCCTTGTTGTAGACCAGGACGTTGGCGCCGCGGCCGTGCGGGATGCCGTAGTGCACCCCGGCGGCGGTGTTCCAGGGCTGGTCCTTCAGGGTGGAGTAGATCTGCGCGTAGCTGGGGACCTTGGTGACGTCGACCGGGGCGACGTCACCGCTGGCTATCAGCCGCAGGCTGGCGTCGCCGGAGGCGGAGACCACGTCGTACTGGCCGGACTTCACGTCGGCGACCATCTCGTCGGAGCTGCCGGCCTCGGTGGCGTTCACCCGGCATCCGGTGGACTTGGTGAACGGGTCGGTCCAGGACTTGTCGGCGTAGCCGGCCCAGACCACCAGGTTCACCTCCCCCTCGACCACCGCGCCCGGCTCGGCCATGGGGATCGGCGGCGGCACGAAGTCGCCGGGGGCGGTGCCCGCCGGGCCGTCGGAGCAGGCCGCCAGCAGCGCCACCACGACGACGGCCGCCGACAGGCGCGCCGTGATGGCCCCCCGCCGACGGGTGGGGGACACCGACCGCACTATCGCCATAGACCGGGACGCTTTCTGCTCACTCGTCGCTAGTCATGCCAGAGCCTTGCGAGGGGGGACACGAAGGGCGCACGGCCATCCGACGCGTGGCAGACTACACGATCGC
>JABFWL010000651.1 GCA_013362315.1 Catenulispora sp.
AGTCCGCGACGACCACGTGGGCGTTCGTGCCACCGAAGCCGAAGGCGCTGACCCCGGCCACCCGCGGCGCCCCGGGTGCGAAGGGCCGGGCGGCGGTGCACGGGAAGAAGGGCGAACTCGCGAAGTCGAAGCGCGGATTGGGGCGCTCGCACGACAGCGTGGCCGGGATCAGGCCGTGCTCCACCGCGAGCACGGCCTTGATCAGGCCCGCGACGCCGGCCGCGTGCATGAGGTGCCCGAACGTCGCTTTCACACTGCCGATGGCGCAGAAGCCGGTCCGGTCGGTGGATTCGCGGAACACGTCGGTCAGAGCCCGCAGTTCCAGGGGGTCGCCGATCATGGTGGCGGTGCCGTGCGCCTCGATCGCGCCGATCTCCTGCGGCCGCCGCCCGGCCGCGGCCAGGGCCCGGCGCACCACGGCCGCCTGCGACTTCGGGTTCGGGGTGGTGATGCCCATGGTGCGTCCGTCGTTGTTGACCGCGGAGCCCTCGATCACGGCGTGCACGCGGTCGCCGTCGGCCAGGGCGTCGGACAACCGTTTGAGCAGCAGCACGCCGCAGCCCTCGCCGGGGACGAAGCCGTCGGCCCGCTCGTCGAAGGCGTACGCGCGGCCGGTCGGGGACAGCGCGCGCGCCACGCTGAACTCGCGGTAGGGCTCCTCGTCGAGCAGGACCGAGACGCCGCCGGCGACCGCGAGGTCGATCTCGCCGAGGCGCAGCGCCTGGGCCGCCGTGTGGACGGCGACGAGCGAGGAGGAGCAGGCGCTGTCCAGTACGAGGTTCGGGCCGCGCAGGTCGAAGTGCTGTGCCAGGTGCGCGGCGAGGAAGTTCGGGTCCGAGTGCAGGGTCTGCGGGCGCAGCTCGCCGCGCCGGACGTAGCTCGTCACCCGTCCGCCGAGGTAGACGCCGACCGGTTGCCCGGCCACGTCGTGCGCGGTGAGGCCGGCGTCGGCGAGGGCGACGGCTGTGTTCTCCAGGACCAGGCGGATGCAGGGGTCGAGGTAGATCGCCTCGTCGTCGGTGTAGCCGAAGTATTCGGGGTCGAACTCCTCGATGTCGGTCAGGAACCCGCCCCACTTGCCGGTGATGGCGCCGGGCTCGGCGGGGAACGGGCGGTAGAGCCGCGCCGGGTCCCAGCGGGAGGTCGGGACCTCGGTGATCGCGGAGCGGCCCTCGACCAGGGCGGACCAGTACGTCTGCGCGTCGGGTGCGCCGGGGAGGCGGCAGGCCAGGCCGATCACGGCGATCGCGTCGTGAGACGCTGGGACGGGGGCGGGGTCGGTGGAAGCAGGGGTCGTGTTCATGGCCGGTTCCGGCGCGGTGCCCGTACTCACCGCCGGTTCCGGGACCGGCTTCGCGAACGCCTCCGGGAACGACTCGCGCAACCGATCCGCCAGCGACTCAAGGGTCGGATAATCCAGGAGCGTGGCCGGCTCCAGCCGACCCCCGAGTTGCTCCTCTATGCCCAGCAGCAGTTCGCCGAGCATCACCGATTCCACGCCGAGATCACTGAACTGCACCGTGACGTCCAGATCGGTGCCCGTCATCCCCAACGTCCGCGCGAACAGCTCCACCAGCCAGCTCGGCACACCGTCCGCGGCATCGGGCGACCCGGCCGGGGTGGCGGTTTGCGACCCGGTCCGGTGCTCGGCGGGCGGGGCTTCGTCACCGACCCGGTACAGCCCGGCCAGGTCCAGCCCGGCGGCGGTCGGTTTGCCCGGCAGGAAGGCGCCGCCCTCTGTTAGCGCCAACACCCGGTCGAGCACTCGCAAGGCTTCCGGGTACGAGAGCGCGGCCAGCCCGAACGGCTCCCCCGGGTTCGGCTCCCGGTCGCCGTCGGGCCGCCACATGGGCCAGGCCACCGAGCGGAACTCCGGCCGCCCGGCGCGTGCCCGGCACCCGGCGAGGAAGTCCAGGGCCGCGTTCGCCGCCGCGTAGTCGCCGACCCCGGCCGCCACGCGCGGCATCATGGCCGAGGCCGAGGAGAACATCAGGAAGAAGGCCGGCCGGTCGGACGCGCACAGCTCGGACAGCAACTCCGCCGCGTCGATCTTCGGCGCGGCGACGGCGAGGGTGGCGGTCAGGGTACGGCGAGTCTGGGGACCGGCCGCCCCGTCGAGCGTGCCGGCGCAGTGCAGCACTCCGCCGATCGGGGCCGTGGCGCGCGCCTGGTCCAGCACCGCGCCGATCCCGGCCCGGTCGTCCAGGCCGCCGGTGTGGGACAGGACGGTGGCGCCGGCGTCCTGCAGAGCGCGCACGGCCGCCACCGCCGCCCGCGCCCGTTCATCGAGGCCTGATTCGTCCCAGCGGTGGCGCGGCGGCAGGGCGCGGGCGCCGAGCAGCACGAAGCGGCGCGCGCCCCGATCGAGCAGGTGCCGGACGACGGCCGCACCGACGCCGCGCGTCGCGCCGGTGCACACATACCAGGCGGCGGGGTCGAACCGCGCGATCCCGGTCGCGAGCACCTCGACCGGCTCGGGATGGTGTCGAACGCCCGCCCGGTAGCAGACCTCTCCAGCCGGGGCGGGGTCGCCAAGCTCGGCGACCACCTGCCGCGCCAGATCGGCCGCGCGTTCGGCTCGCACATCGGTGTCCAGCACAGTCGCCGCCACCCGCCGATACTCGGCGCCGAGCATGCGCACCAGCCCGGCCAGCCGGGCCCCGGCCGGATCCGGCGACGGCCCGGCGAGATCCCGGGCCTGGGCCTGGTCTGCGGCCTGGTCTGCGGCCCGATCTTCGGCACCGCCCTGGGCGACCTGGACGACGCCGCGCTCGGCCCGGCCTCGGCCCTGCTCAATGCGGTCCAGCAGACCGGCGACCACCATCACGATCCGCAGCTGCGCACCGGGCCGGGCGGCCAGCAGCCGGCGCAGGAACAGCAGCCGCGCCGCCCAGTCGCCATCGCCCGCGGTGGTGCCGGTTTGAGCGGCACCGACGAAGTCCACGAGGTCGACGACGCCGACAAGATCGGGATACGCGGCCAGCACCGCATCGGCCGCTGCCTCGGCATCATCGCGTCCCGCGTATCCGAATCCTGCTGCACCCGGAGCCCGTCCGGCGCCTACCGCGACCACCCGAGCCTGGACGGCGAGCTCAGCCAGTGCCTGCAAGAGCGGTTCGGTGCCGGGGCGGCATAGGCACACCAGGGTGCCCGTCGGGGGGCGGCCGGTGGCGGGCGCGGCCGGGACCCAGGCCTTGCGGTACAGAGGGATCTCGGGCGGCGCGGGCGCGGACGTCGTTTCGATCGTTGTCGGGCGCAGTGGGTCGGGTTCGGCGAACCAGCAGCGCACCCGGTCGAAGGGGTAGGCGGGCAGTGCGACCAGCCGGGCATCGCGCCTTGGGAGCTGCTCCCAGTCGACGTCGCCTCCGGCCGCCCAGTGCCGGCCCAGCGCCTCAAGGTCGCGTTCTGAGTCGTGGTCCGGTCCTGGCGCCGGAGCACCGCCGGCGCGGCCGGCCTGTCCGCGCAGCACGCCGTCCGCGCGCCCCTCGGACCAGGCGGCGAGCCGGTCGCGCAGCTCGTCGAGGTCGCGCACGACCACCGCCAGCCGCTCGCGGAGCGGTTCGCGGCCGACCCGCGAGGTGTAGGCCAGATCCGCGAGCTCGGGACGGTCCGGCCGGCAGAGCGCGGCGATGTACCGCCCGGCCACTTCGCGCAGCCGCGCCTCGTCGGCGGCCGAGAGCAGCACCAGCTGCGGGCCGGCCGCGGGCGGCCGCACCCGGGTCGGCGCCGGATACTCCTCGACGATGACGTGGCCGAGCGTGCCCCCCGCTCCGAAGGCGCTGATCCCGGCCCGCCGCGGCCCACCGCCGGCGGGCTCGGGCCAGTCGGCCGCCTCCCGCTGCACCCGGAACGGCACCCGCGCCCAGTCGATCGCCGGGTTCAGCCGCTCAGCGTGCAGCGACGGCACCAGGCGACGGTGTTCAAGCTGCAGCACGGCCTTGGTCAACCCGGCGATACCAGCCACGGCCTCGGTGTGGCCGATGTTCGACTTGACCGAGCCGACCGCCACCGAACCCGGGGCCGCCGGGCCGGCGGCGAAAGCCCGGGTCAACCCGTCGATCTCGATCGGGTCGCCGAGCTCGGTGCCGGCGCCGTGCGCCTCGACGTAGCCGACGGTTCCGGGCGCCAGCCCGGCGTCCGCGAGCGCGGCACGCACCACCTCGGCCTGAGTGACCGGGCTGGGCACCATATAGCCGTTGGTACGGCCGCCGTGCCGCACCGCCGTCCCGCGGATCACGGCGTGCACGCGATCGCCGTCGGCCACCGCCGAGGCCAACGGTTTGAGCAGCACCGCGCCGACGCCCTCCGAGGCGACGATGCCGTCGCCGCCGGCCGCGAAGGCGCGGCAGCGCCGGTCGGTGGAGAACGCGTGCAGCCGCTCCATCTGCACGAACTTGTTCGCGTGCAGAGACAGATTGGCCGCACCCGCGATGGCCACCTCGCACTCCCCCGCACGCAGCGCACGCACGGCGAGATGAATCGCGGTCAGCGCGGCGGAGCACATGGTGTCCACGCTGATACTCGGGCCGTTCAGATCCAGGAAGTAGGACACTCGGTTGGCGATGTCGCCGAGTGTGTTGCCGGTGTCCTGGCTTCGGCCGTTCAGGCTCTGCTCGACTCCGAAGTAGGAGTATTCGTTGTACATGGCGCCCGCGTACACACCCACGGAGCCGCGGTGCCGGGCAGCGAGTCGGGACCTCGGGTAACCCGCGTCGTCCAGCGCTTCCCAGACGACTTCCAGGAACAGCCGCTGGTGCGGGTCCATCTGCGCCGCGTCGCGCGGGGTGATGGAGAACAGCCGCGGATCGAAGCGATCCACGTCGGTCAGGTAGCCGCCGGTCATCAGGTGCGCGGGCCAGCCGTCGCGCAACCGGTCGGGCGGCACCTCGGTCACCGAATCGCGGCCGGCGGCCAGGTTGGCCCAGAACCGTTCGAGATCGGGCGCCCCGGGATACCGGCCTGCCATGCCGATGATGGCGATCGCGCCGTCGTCACGGGGTGCGGCCCGCGGCCTTGTCCGCTCGGGCTCGGGCTCGGTAGCGGCCGGCGCCCGCACGTCAGGAAGCTCAGATACGCCGGGAGGCTCAGGCAGGCCGGGAAGCCCGGGCACGTCGTGTACCGCCGCGAGCTCGGCGGCGATGGCGGCGAGAGTCGGGTGGGTGAAGAACAAGGTCGGCGAGACTCCGCCGAGGTCGGCCTCCAGCCGGGCGTTGAGCTGCGCGATGAAGGCGGAGTTCAGGCCGTAGTACTCCAACGGCGCGGCCGGGTCGATGTCGTGCACCGCGATCTGGGAGACCTCGGAGTAGCGCTCAACCAGGTAGGCGCTCATCCGCGCGACCCGGTCACCCCCGTCGACGATCGCGGGCGTCGTGACCGACGTCGCGACCGCGCCGGAATCGACGCGCCGGTCGCCATACCGAGCGGCGAACGCATACGACGGCAGTTCGACCCGCCTGCCCGGCGACGGCCAGAATCGTGCCCAGTCCACCACCTGCCCGGCCAACCAGAGCGGCAGCGCGGCCTTCTCATCCGCCGGGTCGCCGGCGACAGGCGCGGGCGCCGGAGGGGCGATCGCCGTGGCCAACGCCGGATGGGCATGGCCCGCCAGGAACGCGTCGAGCGCGTCGATGAGGGCTGAGTCGTCCGCGCAGACGACGGCGAGCCGGTGCGACAACGGCACCCGGCCGGTCTGCGTCGTGTAGGCGATGTCCGCGAGCAGCGGGGCGTCGCCCACGGAGGCGGACGCGGACGCGGCGAGGTGGTCACGCAGCCGCTGCGCGGCCGCACGCAACTGCTCGGCCCCGGGTGCGGACACCAGCACCGCATGGCGCGGGCCATCCGGACCGGTCCACACCGCATCGGAAGGCAGATTCGTCACCGGCTGATTCGCCCGGTCCACACTCGCGTCGGCGACGGCGCCGGCCGGCGCCACCGTCGCCCACAGCTTGGTCAGCACGTTCCCCGGCCCACATTCGACGAGCTCTGAGACACCCTGCCCGATCAGGTACCGCATCGAGTCCAGCCAAAGCACCGGACTGTGCAGATGCCGCGTCAACGCATCCTTCATCTCGGCGACCGAGTGCGGCCGGGCGGTGACGTTCGAGACCACCGGGATGCGCGGCTCAGCGAAGGTGACCAGGGCCAGCAGTTCGCCATAACGGCGCGCGGCCTGCGTCATGTAGCGGGAGTGCCCGGCGCCCTTCGCATCCAGCAGCACGCATCTGCCCGCACCGGCCCGGCGCAGCACGGACGCCAGCGCACGCACCGAGGACTCCGGCCCGGAGAGCACGACCTGGTCCGGGGAGTTGACGTTCGCCACGTCCACGTCATCCATGCCCTGCTCGGCCAGCAGCGCGCGCAGCCGGTCCGGCGTGAGCCCGACGACCGCCAGCATGCCGCCGCCGCCGGCCTCGTCGAGCAGTTCCGCCCGCCGCAGCACCAGGCGCAGGCCCGTCTCGAAATCGAAGCAGCCCGCGGCGAGCAGCGCGTTGTACTCGCCGAGGCTGTGGCCGGCCAAGAAGGCCGGTGCCGGCAGCGTACGCTCGCGGTCGAGCTGGACGCAGGCATTCACCACGTACAACGCGGCCTGCATGTAAGGCAGCCCACGAAGACGGGTCCCGTCCGGCGCGGCGACGATGTCGTACACGGACTCGCCGATGATCTCGGCGGCGCGGCGGCACAGATCCGGCTGGTGGTCCAGCAGGTCGGCGCCGAGGCCCTTGCGCTGTGCCCCGTGTCCCGGGAAGGCCCAAACGGCGGTCATGGTGCGCTCCTCACCTCGGCGGAGTCTGCTGTCGCTGCCACGGGAACCTCTGCTCGGCGGCGAAGTCGGCGATGCGCCGCCGGACGACGGGCCCGCCGAGGAGCCGGGCGAACTCACCGACCGCGACGGCCTCGGCGTCCGGCGGCAGCGGGGCGAGCCGCCCGAAGTAGTCCTTCATCGCGCCGATCGTCGCGACGTCCACACGCGCCATGCGGAACGCCAGCCGCGCGAGCGGCGCCCGCGCGGCCGGGGCGAGTTCGTCGACCAGGGCGATGCGGTGCGCCTGCCGCGCATCGATCGACTGCGTCGTCAACGCCATGGCATAAGCGTTCTGGAAGCCGACGCGGCGCAGCAGGAACGGCAGGACCACACACGGCAGCAGCCCCCACAGCGCCTCGGGAAGCCCGAAGGTGCTGCGTTCGGTGGCCAGGACCAGGTCGCTGGCGGCCACCAGGCCGACCCCGCCGCCGAGCGCCTGCCCGTCGACCACCGCGACGACCACGCGAGGGGTGCGGGTGAGCCGCTCCAGCAGCCGGTAGAACTCCCGCGACCACGACCGCGATGCTTCGTCGCCGCCGCCGGTGTCGCTACCGTCGCCGCCGTTCTCGGCAGCCACGGCCGCGAAGTCGAGGCCGGAGCAGAAGACACCATCCGCGCCACGCAGCACCAGCATCCGGCAGTCGGCGTCCGCCTCGGCCAGGTCGAGCGCACGACCGAGGCCGGCCAGCAACGCGGCGTCGATCATGTTGCCCCGCTCAGGCCGGGCAAGCGTGGCGGTGAGGACGCCGCGGCCGGATTCCAGCCGCACCGCGCCGAGCCGCTGATCGTCGTCCGCTGTGCTCATACCCGCCCCGCTCCGGCGACCGCGGTCCCGGCCAGGGCCGCACGCACCACCCGAACCGCCGCAGCGGGCGCACCGCTGAGAAAGAAATGGTCCCCGGGGAAGACATGCAGGGCGAAGGGCCCGGTGCCGAAGCGACGCCACGCCACCATCTGCTCCGCGGACACCTCGGGATCGTCCTCCCCGGCCATCGCCACCACCGGACACGGCAGCGGGTCGCCGGGCAGCTGCGCATAGGTCTCGTTCAGCTCGAAGTCAGCGCGCAGGCTGGGCAGGAACAGGTCGAGCAGATCCGGCCGGGCCAGCAGCTCCGGCGGGGTGCCGCCGAGCGCGGCGACCTGGTCCAAGAACTGCTCGTCCGGCAGCAGGTACCGGGGGACGGCCTCGGGCGGCCCGGGCGCCCGGCGGCCGGAGACGACCAAACAGCGCGGCGCGCTGGCCAGCACCGACAACCGCCGCGCGGCCTCGAAGCCGACCGCGGCGCCGGTGCTGTGTCCGAGAATCGCGTACGGCCGGTCGATGTGGTCGGCCAGCGCTTCGGTGAGCGGCCCGAGCAGATGCGTCATCCGCACGTAGGGGGTCTCGCGCAGCCGGCCCTCCCGTCCGGGCAGCACCACCGCGCACACCTCGACGTCCGGCTGCAACGCCAGCCGCCAGGGCCGGAAGAAACCCGCGCCGCCGCCCGCGTGCGGGAAGCAGAACAGCCGCAGCGGCGCGTCCGGCACGCCCGGCCCGACGTTGACCCAGGATCCGTAAGCCACCAGCACTCCCGGCTATCCGTTATCCGTCAGCGGACGACGAGCGCAGCACGGCGTGGCCATACGAGCCGGTCGCGCCCAGCGAGTTGATCAGCGTGCGCAGCGGGGCCCCCGGGGTCCGGGGCTGGAAGTCCTCGGCCTCGGCGACCACCCGCAGCCCGAGCGCGTCCCAGCCGACCAGCGGGCTGCGCCGGCCGGCGACCAGGGTCGGGGCGAGCCGCCGGTGCCGGAACTGCATCAGCACCTTGGCGATCTGCGCCATCCCGGCGGCGGCCTCGGCGTGGCCGACGTGGGGTTTGACCGTGCCGACCGGGACCGACCGGCCGCCGAAGACGGTGTCCAGCGCGCTCAGTTCGGCGGCGTCGGCGACGCCCGCTCCGGCTGCCGCACACTCCACGTAGTCGATCTCCTCGGGAGTACGCCCGGCCGCCAGCAACGCGGCGCGGACGGACCCGGCCAGCGCGTCGGCGTTCGGGGCGCCATACCGCACGCTGTGGCCGCTGTGGCCGATCCAGGTGCTCTCGATCACGGCGTGCAGCCGATCGCGGCCGGCCAGCGCGGCCGGCTCCGGGCGCAGCAGCAGGGCCCCCACACCCTCGGCCGGTACCCAGCCGGAGGAGTCGGCCCCGAACGCGAGCCCGAGGCCCGACGGGTCGAGCAGGTCCAGGCCGGACAACAGCGCGCCGTGGAAGGGGTGCGCGATCAGGTTCACCGCACCGACGACCGCCGCGTCGCACTGGCCGTGGCGCAGGCTCTCGGCCGCCAGGTGCAGCGCGGTCAGCGAGGACGAGCAGGAGGTGTTGACCGCGACGCTGGGGCCGGTGAAGTCGAAGCAGTGCGAGATCCGGTTCGGCAGCTCGGCGGCCAGGGACGAGGCCTGCGACCGTCCGGTGGCGCGCAGCTCGTCCCAGCCGGTGAGCTGGTGGTCGTGCCACATGACGCCGACGAAGACGCCGACCCGCGGCGCCCCGGCGCGCAGCGAGGCGGCCGTGTGGCCGGCGTTCTCCAGGCAGCTCCACACCGCTTCCAGCAGCAGCCGCGCCTGCGGGTCGAGCGTCGCCGCCTCGGCGGGCGAGACGTGGAACAGCAGGCTGTCGAAGGACTCGATGTCGGAGAGGTAGCCCCCGACCAGGTCGCCGCGGCCCGCGGCGGGCCGGCCCAGAGCGTGCCCGCCGGAGTGCAGCAGCCGCCACAGGTCGTCGAGGTGGTCCGCGCCCGGGTATCGGCCGCAGGCTCCGATGACGGCGATCGCATCGGTGGCGGTCGGGGCCGGTGCGGTGGTGGACGGGGCGAGCAACCGGGCCGGGACAGCGCAGGCCACGGTGTTATCGGGCGTTGCGTTGTCATCGGGCACCGCGTTATCGGGCTCTACCACGCCGCCGAGGAAGGCGTGCAGGAAGCGGTGACCGTCGTCGAGGGCGAGCGCCGCGGCGAGGCGGTCCTCGTCCAGCGCCCCGATGGGACACAGGCCGAGGCCGAGCTCCGGCTGGGCCTCCATCAGCAGGTGGCCCATGTATCCGGCCTCCACGGCCAGATACAGCTCGCTGCGCTCCGCGTAGAGGGGCGCGATGCCCTTGGTCTGCCCGACCAGGTAGAGCTCGAAGGCGGCGGCGTCGAACAGTGGCCGGTTGTAGTAGAAGTGCAGGTGCCGATCGAGATCCGGCGCCGGGTCGATGAGGTGCAGGGCGGGCTCGTCCGGGCGGTAGTAGTAGAGACCGGGAGCGAGTCCGTCGACCCCGCCGGGCCGCAGGTGCAGGTAGGTCTGTACGGCGTAGGTGTCCCCGGCGGACGGGTAGCGGGCGCGGGTGTGGCCGTCTTCGCCGGGCACAGTCCGCAACACATCAAGCAGCTGAGACAACGTGGCGGCCGGGACGGGATCGCCGACGAACTCCCGGCGGCTGCGGCGCTTGGCGCGGTGGGCGCGGTGCTCGTCGTCGGGGGCGGTGTGCAGCGGTAGCACCGGCTCGTCGGACCGGCGTGGTCTCAGGTTCCAGGCAGCCGACTTGAAGGCGTCGCGGGCTGAAGTGGAGAAGAAGTCGACCGAGTCCGGTGCACGTGGTGGCGTCGGCGCAGCGGTAGGTTCAGGCGTCGTCGCCGGAGTCGGTGCGATATCGACGGGCCGTGCGGTGTCGACCGGCGGCGCGCTGTCGGCGAAGTGCCTGGCGATGCCCGCGATCGTCGGCTCGGACAACAAAGTGGCGACCTCGATGCGCCGCCCGAATCGCTCCTGCAGCCGCGCAGAGGCCTGCACCATGGTGAACGAGGTGGCGCCCTGGTCCCACAGGTCCGCGTCCGGTTCGACCGGCACGCCGCCGAGCAACTCGGCGAAGATCGCGGCGATCGCGGTGTGCGGACCGACAGCGTCCTGACCGACGCCGGCGAGTCCGGCAGTACCCTGATCATCCGGGAGCAGCGGCCACGGAAGTGCCTCGCGATCCAGCTTCCCGTTCGCGGTCGCCGGGAAGGACGGCACCACCGCGAGGTAGTTGGGCACCATGTAGTCCGGCAGGGTGCGCGCCGAGAAGGCGCGCAGCTCCGACACCGCCGGTGGTTCGCCGGAGGCGATCACATAGGCGACCAGCTTGCGGTCCCCGGTGCCGTCCGGCTTGGCCAGCACCACCGCGTCCTTCACCGCCGGGTGCTCGCGCAGCCGGTGCTCGATCTCGCCGAGTTCCACGCGGAAGCCACGGATCTTGACCTGGTGGTCCGCGCGGCCGAGGAACTCGATGGTGCCGTCGGCCCAGAACATCGCGCGGTCCCCGGTCCGGTACATCCGGGCGTCCGGATCGGCGCGGAACGGGTCGCGCACGAACCGCTCCGCGGTCAGGTCGGGACGCTTGCGGTAGCCGATCGCGAGGCACTCACCGCCGATGAACAGGTCGCCTTCGACGCCGACCGGGCACGGACGGCCGTCCGGATCGAGGATGTAGTAGCGGGCGTTGTCGATGGGGCGCCCGTACGGGATGCTGCGCCACGCCGGATCCACCCGGTCGATCACGAAGTAGTTCGACCATACCGTGGCCTCGGTCGCCCCACCCAGGCTGACCATCCGCGCGCCGGGGAACACCGCACGTACCTCGTCCGGCAACGGAAGCGGGGTGTAGTCGCCGCTGAGGAAGACCAGCCGCAGCCGGTCGGTACCGGGCCGGCCGACGTGTGCGGGCAACAACCCGGCCAGCTGGTTCAGGGTGGTCGGCGCGGAATTCCAGAACGTGATCGGCTCGTTGAGCAGCACGTCGAGCAGCAGAGCCGGGTCCCGCTGCTCCGCCTCGTCCGCCAGGTAGATTCCCGCGCCGCAGCCGAGCAGGCCGAACACATCGAACACCGACAGGTCGAAGCCGAGGGAGGTCACGCTCAGACCGACGTCGGCGGGACCGAAGTCGAACGTCCGGCGGCACCACGCGAGCAGGTTGTGCACCGGGCGGTGCGTCACCTCGACGCCCTTGGGCGTGCCCGTGCTGCCGGAGGTGAAGATGATGTACGCCGTGTCGTCCGGTCTCGCCCGCGGCGCCGGGTCGCGATCCTCGCGGCCGTCGGAGATCTCCGGCAGCCGGTCGACGTCGATCGCGTGCACCCCGTCCGGCTCGGCCCAGCGGCGGGTGCCGGACCGGGTGAGCAGCAGGCGCGCGTCGGCGTCGCGCAGCATCACCGCGGCGCGATCGGCCGGCAGGTGCGGCTCGACCGGCAGATAGGCGCCGCCGGCCTTCAGCACGCCGAACACCATGGCCACCAGGTCGGGGCCGCGGTGTCCGGACACGCCCACCACGGTGCCGGGGCCCACCCCCGCTTCGATCAGGTGCCAGGCGATCCGGTTGGCCCTGCGGTTCAGCTCCCCGTACGTCATCCGCCCGCCGTCGCGCCAGAGCAGGGCGACGGCGCCCGGGACGGCGGCGGCCCGCTGCTCGAACAGCAGGTGGATCGGGCCGGGCACGGGGTACGGGCGCGCGGTGTCGTTCCAGCGCTCG
>JABFWL010000430.1 GCA_013362315.1 Catenulispora sp.
AGGTCCGGTGCCGCCGGGTACGCCGGGCCGATGCTGAAGAAGCTGACGGCGGTCGAGAAGCGGAAGACCAGCTCCCCGTACGCGGTCCTGGTCGTCATGTGCGTCGGGTATTTCCTGGTCCTGCTCGACGTCACCATCGTCAACGTCGCGCTGCCGAGCATCGGGGCGGGCCTGCACGCCCAGGTGAGCACGCTGCAGTGGGTCGTCGACGCCTACGCGCTGGCCCTGGCCTCGCTGATGCTGCCGGCCGGCACGGTCGGCGACCGGTTCGGGCACCGGCGGGTGGTGCTGGCCGGGCTGGCCGTGTTCGGCGCCGGATCGCTGGCCTGCGGGCTGGCCGGGAACGCCGGCGTGCTGACCGCCGCGCGCGCCGTCCAGGGCGTCGGCGCGGCGATGCTGCTGCCGGGCACGCTGGCGATCATCAGCGACGCGTTCCCGGACCGGCAGGCGCGGGCGCGGGCCATCGGCGTGTGGGCCGGCATCGGCAGCCTCGCGCTGCCCGCCGGTCCGCTGCTCGGCGGCGCGCTCATCGATGGCGTCGGCTGGCGCGCGGTGTTCCTGGTCAACGTGCCGGTCGTGCTGGCGGCGGGGGTCGCCACGGTGTTCGTGGTCCAGCCCGGCCGGCCCCGCCGCGACCTGGCGGTGGACGGCGCCGGGGCAGCGCTGGGCGTCCTGCTGCTGGTCGCCGCGACCTTCGCGGTCATCGACGCCGGGCGCTCCGGCGGCTACAGCGTTCCCGCGCTGGTGGCGGCGGTCGTGGCCGTCGCCGCCGTGGTGGCCTTCCGGTCGGTCGAGCGCCGCCGCGGCGACGCCGCGATGCTGCCGCCCGACCTCATGCGCCGTCCGCGCTTCGCCATCGCGAACACCGCCGCGGGCGTCATGAACCTCGGCTCCCTCGGCACGCTGTTCGTGCTGACGCTTTTCCTGCAGTCGGTGCAGCACCGCTCGCCGCTGGGCGCCGGGCTCGCGCTGGTCCCGCTGTTCGCCCCGCTGGCGGTCATCGCGCCGTTCGCGGGCCGGCTGACCGGCCGGATCGGGCCGCGGATGCCGGCGGTGGCCGGGCTGGTGCTGGCGGCCGCGGGGCTCGCGCTGCTGGCGTGGGCGCGTCCCGGCTCGTCGTATCCGCTCGTGCTGCTTCCGGCGTTCCTAGCTTGGGGCGTCGGCCTGGGAGTACTCACCCCGGCACTGGTGGCGGCGGCCGTCTCGGCAGTGCCCGAGCGGCGGTCGGGGCTGGCCTCGGCGGTCAACAACACCGCCCGGCAGGCCGGTGGCGCGATCGGGATCGCGGTGGCCGGCGCCGTCGCGGGGCAGCCCGGCGACGCCCGGTTCCTGACCGGGCTGCACGCCGTCGCGCTGGGCGCCGCAGTGCTCTACCTCCTCACCGCCGTTGTCGTGGCTTCTGCATCCTCTGCGACGCGTCAGCTGTAGCGGTTGCGGGTAACCGGAACTAGAGGTTCGGCAGTGTGATGTGGGCAGTGATGTAGGCAGCGAGTCAGCACAGATGCGGGTGGTGATGCGGAGCTGTTACGTGCTGCCGTTAACGTAGTATTCGATCGCCTGCCCACCTACCAAGCGGTAACAACGACAGCACCGACATTTTGCCCAGCGAACCCATACCGCCTCCCGTCGTCGGCCCCGAGGACCAGCGCATGCGCCCAGTGCTCGACCTGCCCGCCGGCGCGCAAGCGTCCGCACAGCAGACCACTCCGGAGACCGCCGCCCGGCCGTCCCCGCGTGAGCGCTTCCGCGCGCAGCTGCGCAACTGGTGGACGGTCACGAAGATCACCTTCTCGATCTGCATGCGCTACCGGATCACCGGCCTGGCCGCCGAGGCGGCCTTCTTCGCGCTGCTGTCGCTGCCGCCGCTGGCGATCGGCCTGGCCGGGACCCTGGGCTATCTGAACGGCTGGATCGGCGCGACGAAGATCGCCGAGATCAAGACGCACATCCTCAACGGCGCCGGCACCATGCTGTCCGGCCCCGGCATCGAGAAGCTCGACGGGCTGCTGACCAACCTGCTCACCAACGGCCACCCGGACCTGATCTCCATAGGGTTCCTCCTGGCCCTGTGGGCCGGATCCCGGGCCATGAACGTCTACGTGGACACCATCACGATCGCCTACGGCCTGTCCGGCCGCCGCGGCATCGTCCGCACCCGGTTCCTGGCGTTCGGGATGTACCTGCTGGGGATGGTCCTGGGCTCGGTGGCGCTGCCGCTGCTGGTGATCGGCCCGGACATCCTGGTGAGCGTCTTCCCCGGGCTGACCGGCCTGATCCACGCCGCGTACTGGCCGGTGGTGCTCACGGTGCTGGCGGCCTTCCTCAACACCCTGTACCACCTGGCGGTGCCGGTCCGCACCCCGTGGTCGCAGGACCTGCCGGGCACCGTGCTGGCCCTGCTGCTGTGGCTGGGCGGCTCGGCGCTGCTGCGCGACTACGTCTCCTCCACGTTCTCCGGCACGAACGCGTCCAACTCGCTGTACGGGGGGCTCGCCGCGGCCGTGGCGATCCTCGTGTGGCTCTACGTCACGGCCCTGGCCACGCTGCTCGGCGCCGCTCTCAACGCGGCGGTGGAACAAGTGTGGCCCTCGCGCAAGTTGTGGTTGGCGAGGCTGGCACTGCGCCAGCGGGTGGCAGCTCAACGCTCCGCGTCCGCGGAGCTGTCGGAAGGGCTCCCCCCTCCGGAATGACCTGCAAAAAACTCTGACGACAACGCGTCAGAGCCGTACGTACCATGAAGCGATCTTCCGGACTGTAGCGGTAGATACCGGGACAGGCGACGGACCTGGACCCTGGTCGAGTTGAACCGGACAGAACAGTGAAAGCTGGGACAGCATACGTGTCACAAGCAGCTCCGATGGGCTCGCAGCGGCTCCGGGCGCTGGGCTGGACCGAGGGCCACGAGAAGGCCTTCGCGATCCTGCGGGAAGCCGCCGGTGCCGACCTCATACCGGCACTGGTCACCGAAGCGGGCGACGGCGGTTGTACCGCCGAGTCCGGGACCGGTGCACTACGCGCCACCTACGGCTCCAACCTGCTGCTCTCCATGGCAGCCGACCCCCTCAGACGACCCCTCAACGACGACTGGATCGCCGTGCGCCGCTGGCCGGACGGACGCGCGACCGCGGAGGCCATCCTGAGCCGCCGCGTGACCCTCATGCGCCAAGAGCCCTCGCGATAGCGCCCGCCGGCCGCGCGCTCCGCCGCCGGCCCACGCCGCGCCCGCTCTCTGCGCCCCGCAGCACCCGGACTCCTGGCGGACTTCCAGGATTTTTCCCCGTGCGATAGCGGACATCTCCCCTCTTACCGGACCGGACTTCCGGCGGACTTCAACGTTCCGCAACGCCGTGGAAGCCTAACGTAATCGCTTGCACTGGGTACGCACTCCATGACGTAGGGGTCATGGAGCCCGGTGGAAGGCTTGGGGGCGCGGAGCGATGGGGCAGCAAGCCGCAAGCGGCACCGACCTGGACCCGGCACGCGTCCCGGCCTTGATCAGGAACAGCTTCGCCCTGGTGGCGGACGTCGGCGACCAAGTCGTCGCGCACTTCTACGCCCTGCTCTTCACCGAGCACCCGGGTTTGCGCGACATGTTCCCGCCGATGATGGACGCCCAGCGCGACCGGCTCTTCCAAGCCCTGGTCCGGGTGGTGGCAGCCGCCGACCACCCGGACACCCTGGCCGCCTACCTGCGCCGGCTCGGCCGCGACCACCGCAAGTTCGGCGCCCGCCCGGAGCACTACGACATGGTCTGGCGCTGCCTGATCTCGGCGCTGAAACGCTTCGCCGGCCCCGGCTGGACGCCCGAGACCGACCTGGCGTGGCTGGCGGCGTACCAGCTCGTGGCGGGAACGATGATCGAGGCCGCCGAACAGGACGCGCGGCTGGCCCCGGCCTGGTGGACGGCGCGCGTGGTCGGGCACGAGCTGCGCACCCGGGACATCGCGGTCCTGACCCTGGAGCCGGACGCGCCCTACGCGTTCCGCCCGGGCCAGTACCTGTCGCTGGAGACCCAGCGATGGCCGCGTGTCTGGCGGCACTATTCCATCGCCAGCGCGCCGCGGCCGGACAACACCCTGACACTGCACGTGCGCGCCGTCCCGGCGGGCTGGGTGTCCACCGCCCTGGTGAACCACACACGGATCGGCGACGTCGTCCGGCTGGGACCGCCGCTGGGGACCATGTTCTGCACCACGATGTCGCCGCGCGACGTGCTCTGCGTCGCCGGCGGAACCGGACTGGCGCCGATCAAGGCGATCGTCGAGGACATGGCGCTGTGGAACACCAACCGGCAGGTCCGGCTGTTCTTCGGCGCGCGGCGCGACGAAGAGCTCTACGACCTGCCGGCGCTGACCGCGCTGGTCGAACGCTTCCCCTGGCTGTCCCTGGTGACGCCGGTCTCGCACGACCCCTGCGCCCCCGGCGAGCGCGGGATGCTGCCCGACGTGGTGGCGCGGCACGGGGACTTCCACGACCACTGGGCCGGGCACGACGTGTACGTGTCGGGGTCGGTGACGATGGTGCGCGCGACGATCGCACGGCTGCAGGAGCTGAACATCCCGCTGGCGAACATCCGGTTCGACGCGTACGGCGGGATGGACGGGCTGTGGCAGCCGGGGGCCGGGCAGGGGGCGCCGACGCCACTGCCGGGGCCGACGCCGACGGGCGGGCCGACGGGGGGCGCGCGGGGTGGCTGGCGGCAGGACGGCGGATGGCGGGCCGGGATGGAGAGGTCTGCAGAGATCGCGCAGCGGGTCGAGGAGTACCTGAGCCAGGTTTCTTGACTATGGGCCGTTTCTAACTACGAGCCCTTCCTAACTCCTTCTTGGCTATGCGTCGAAGTCCAACTCCACGGCCGGCGTGAGCGGGCGGGACTGGCACGCGAGGACGAACCCCTCAGCCTTCTCTTCCGGCTCCAGCGCATAGTCGTGGGCCATCGCGACCTCGCCCTGGACGAGCTTGGCGCGGCAGGTCCCGCAGACCCCGCCGGTGCACGAGTAGGGCGTGTCCGGCCGTGCCTTGAGCACCGCGGCCAGCACCGAGTCGTCGTCCTGGGACATGGCCAACTGGGTCCGGCGGCCTCCGAGGGTGACCGTCACGTCCACATCGCCGTCGGCGAGCACCTTCGCCGTCTCGGCATAAGCGGCCGGCGGCGGCGCGTCCTCGGCGTGGAAGAGCTCGAAGTGCACGTGCCCGCGCGCGACCCCCCGCTCGGCGAGCACCTGCTTGGCGACATCGACCATGGCCATCGGCCCGCACAGGTAGTACTGCGCATCAGGACCTGGCGAGGCCGCATCGAGCAGCCCCGGCAACCGCTCGGCGTCGATCCGCCCGGTGAGCAACGGCGCCTCCCGCGGCTCCCGCGAGAGCACATGCAGCACCATCAGCCGTTCGGCGTAACGATCCTTGAGATCCGCGAGCTCCTCCAGGAACATGACTGACGAAGCAGTGCGATTCCCATAAATCAGAGTGAAGCGATCCCCGCGAGCCAGCGCGACCTCGGCCATGGCCAACACCGGCGTCACCCCGCTCCCCGCGACGATCCCGACATGCTCAGCGCCCTGCTGCAACACGAACCGCCCCGCCGGCGGCAGCACATCGACGAGGTCACCCACCGCAAGCTTGCTACTCGCGACCTGACCGAACCCCCCAGGCCCCAACTCCTTGACCGCGATACTCAGCGTCGCCCGCCCCGCATCCCCGAACGGCGCCGCACACAGCGAATAGGCACGCCGAGCCTCCACCCCGTCAAGCTCCAGCCGCACGGTGACATGCTGCCCCGGCGCATAGCGATACCCGCCACGCGCCTCCGACGGCACCTCGAAGACGACACGCACGGCATCGTCCGTAAGCCGGTCCAGCTCGACGACAGGAAGCAGGGTCACAGCACTCTCACAGGTCTTGGACAACAGGACACGACAGGAGGATCACGACAGGTTCACGCTCACACGTCACGCTCACAGGGACTTCATCGCCCCGAAGGGCTCCCCGCACGCCCGGCAGGCGCGCAGGGACTGGCACGGCGTGCTTCCGAACGCGCTGAGTTCGCGCGTTTCGGCGCTGCCGCAGTGGGGGCAGCAGCTGGATTTTTGGGTGGGTGGGTGGGGGGAGGGGGAAGGAGAAATCTGCACAAAAACCGGCCCAGCATCCGCCGCTCGCCCGCCCCCGGCCGGCGGCGCGATCCCGTGCTCGGCCAGCTTCCGCCGCCCATCCTCGCTGATCCAGTCGGTGCTCCACGCCGGCGCCATCACCATGCGCGTCCGCACCTCGACTCCGGCCGCCCCGTCGCGCGCCAGCCGCGCCTCGACCGCCGCGCGCACATCCGCCGCGATGACCTCGGTCGCCGGGCAGCCCACGAAGGTCGGCGTCAGCTGGACCTCGACCACGCCGTCGCCGGCCACCGACACGCCGCGCACGATCCCCAAGTCCCCGAGCGTCACCACCGGCAGCTCCGGATCGGGCACCGCCGAGGCGACCTCGAGCGCCGCCGCCTCCAGCGTCTCCGCCGCGACCATCCGCGTCATCATCGTCACCACCTCGTCTGCCGCCTCGTTCCTCGTCAACCGGCGTCTCGCTTCGTGCCAGCCGCCGCCTCACCGATCCGCGCCTCGCTAACCGCCGCCCTGCTCCTCCCCAACCGCGCCTTACCGCCCCGCTCCCTACCAAGCAGCCCCAGGAAACTGCCGATGCAACGCCTGCATCTCCCCCACCAGCAACCCGAACCCCTCGGTGTGCTCACCAGCACGTCCGCCGCGCGGCTGCCACGACCCGCCCGGCATCGTCAGCGTCGCCGCCTCGATCACGGCCGCGATCGACGCCTCCCACGCCGGCCGCAGCGTCCGCGGATCCACCGCGACGCCCGTTTCCGCCAGCGCGAGTGCCACCGAGTCGGCCGCGAAGAGCTCGGCGGTGTAGGGCCACAGCAGGTCCAGCCCCTCCTGCATCCGCCGGTGGCTCTCCTCGGTGCCGTCGCCGAGGCGCAGCGTCCACTGCACCGCGTGGTCGCGGTGGTAGGCGACCTCCTTCACCGCCTTCGCGGCGAGCCCGGCGAACTCCGCGTCGGTCGACTCGCGCAGCGCCGTATAGAGCTCGTACTGGTAGGTCGCGAAGTAGAGCTGCCGTGCGATGGTCACCGCGAAGTCGCCGTTGGGCTGCTCAACCAGCAGCACGTTGCGGAACTCCCGCTCTGTACGCAGGAATGCCAGATCGTCCTCGGAGCGCCCGCGACCCTCCAGCGTGCCGGCGTACGTCAGCAGCGTCCGGGCCTGACCGAGCAGGTCCAGCGCGAGATTCGCCAGCGCGACATCCTCCTCCAGCTCCGGCGAGTGCGCACACCACTCCGACAACCGTTGCGACAGGATCAGCGCGTCGTCGCCCAGCTGGAGCGCGTACTGCGCAACCAGCGAGTTGTCCACCAGCGAAGAAGTGCTCACAGGTTCTTCACTCCTTCCGGGATCCGGTAGAACGTCGGATGCCGATAGGTCTTGTCCGCAGCCGGGTCGAAGAACGGCTCCTTCTCATCCGGCGAGGAAGCCGACACCTGCGCAGCGGGCACTACCCAAATCGAGACGCCCTCGCCGCGCCGCGTGTAGAGATCCCGCGCGTTCCGCAGCGCCATCTCCGCGTCGGAGGCGTGCACGCTGCCGACGTGCTGGTGCGAGAGCCCGCGCCGGCTGCGGATGAAGACCTCCCACAGAGGCAGACCAGTGCTCATGCCGCCACGACTTCCTTCGTCTCACTGGGATTCTCACTGAGATTCGCCGCCGGCTTCGCCGCCAACTTCGCCTCCTGCTTCGCCGCATACGCCAGCGCCGCCTGCCGCACCCACTCGCCGTCCTCGTGCGCCCGCACCCGCTGGGCGACGCGCTGCCGGTTGCACGGCCCGTTGCCGGCCAGCACCTCCTGGAACTCGCTCCAGTCGATCTCGCCGAAGTCGTAGTGTCCGCGCTCCTCGTTCCACCGCAGGTCGGGGTCGGGGATGGTGAGGCCCAGCGCCTCGGCCTGCGGGGCGCTGATGTCCACGAAGCGCTGGCGCAGGTCGTCGTTGGAATGCCGCTTGATGCGCCACGCCATCGACTGCGCCGAGTGCGCCGACTCGGCGTCCGGCGGCCCGAACATCATCAGCGATGGCCACCACCAGCGGTCCAGCGCGTCCTGCGCCATCGCGTGCTGCTCGGGGGTGCCGTGCGCCAGGTCGTGGAGCAGCTCGAAGCCCTGCCGCTGGTGGAACGACTCCTCCTTGCAGATCCGCACCATGGCCCGCGCATACGGGCCATAGGAGCAGCGCTGGAGCGGGATCTGGTTGATGATCGCCGCGCCGTCCACCAGCCAGCCGATGGCGCCGATGTCGGCCCAGGTCAGCGTGGGGTAGTTGAAGATCGAGGAGTACTTCTGCCGGCCGGTGTGCAGGGCGTCAAGCAGGTCGGCCCGGTCCACGCCGAGGGTCTCGGCGGCCGCGTAGAGGTAGAGCCCGTGACCGGCCTCGTCCTGCACCTTGGCGAGCAGGATCGCCTTGCGGCGCAGCGACGGCGCCCGGGTGATCCAGTTGCCCTCCGGCTGCATGCCGATGATCTCCGAGTGCGCGTGCTGCGCGATCTGCCGCACCAGCGTCTTGCGGTACGCCTCCGGCATCCAGTCCCGCGGCTCGACCCGCTCGTCGGCGGCGATCAGCTCCTCGAACCGGGCCTGCAACTCCCGCGGCGCCGCTCCCGGCCGCGCCGCACCTGCCGCAGCTTCCGCACCTGCGGCACCCGCCACGCCAGCCGCGCCTTCCGTCCCTGCTGATCCCTCGGCCGTCACGGCACCCACCTCTCCACCGACCGAACGTTCGGTTCAATGATCCCGCCGGTGCGCGGCGCTGTCAACAAACCGCCCCTCACTCCACCCGCGTCAGCACCCGCGCCCCCTCCTCCGTGATCGCGATCGTGTCCTCCGAATGGGCGCCGCGCGAACCGTCCGTGAAGCGGAGGGTCCAGCCGTCCGGGTCGGTGTGGATCTCGTTCGACACCGCCGACCACCAGGGCTCCAGGGCCAGGGTCAGGCCCGGGCGCAGGACCAGGCCGCGGCCGGGGCGGGCGGAGTTGGGGACGTGGGGGTCCTCGTGCATGGTGCGGCCGAGGCCGTGGCCGCCGAACTGCATGTTCACCGGGTAGCCGTGGTCGGCGGCGACGGCGCCGATGGCCGCGGCGATGTCGCCGAGTCTGGCGCCCGGGACGGCGGCGGCGATGCCGGCGTCGAGGGCGACGCGGGTCGAGGCCACGAGGCGTTCGTCCTCGGGGCGAGGGGTGCCGACGATGACGGTGCGGGCCGAGTCGGCGACCCAGCCGTCGATCGACACCGCGAAGTCCAGGGACAGCACGTCGCCGTCGCGCAGCGTGTACTTGTGCGGCAGGCCGTGCAGCACGGCGTCGTTCACCGACAGGCAGATGACGTTGCGGAACGGTCCGCGGCCGAACGAGGGCGCGTAATCCCAGTAGCAGGACTCCGCGCCGCGCTCCTTCACCCGGCGGCGGGCGCGCTGCTCCAGGTCCAGGAGGTTCACGCCGGGGCGCGCCAGCTCGGACAGTTCGGCCAGGGTCTCGGCCACGAACCGGCCGGTGACCGCCATCTTGTCGATCTCGCGCGGCGTCTTCAGTTCGATCACCGGTCCGCCTCCGTCCGCTCCGCCGCACCAACCGCAACCGCACCCGCCGCACCCGGGCCGTGCCCGCCGCCGGCAACCACCGGCCCCGCGAACTCCCTCCGCCAGACCTGCTCGCCCTCATCATCCAGTTCGCCCGTGGCCACCAGCCCGACCCGCTCGGCCACCCGCGCCGAAGCGGCATGCTCAGGATGAACGTGCGCCCGCAGCTCGGCCACACCGCGCTCCCGCAGCCAGGCGACCATCCCGGCCGCCGCCTCGACCGCGTACCCGCGCCCCTGGAACGGGGCGCCCACGACCCACGCCACGTCGGCCGCGCGCCCGGCATCGACCACGGTCGCCTGCACGGTCCCGACGGCGGCCCGGTCCTCGGCCCGCCGCACGATCCAGTTGTGCCACTCCTCGGACGACGACCCCGCTCCCGGGCCGCCCGCGGACTGCCGCTCATACCGAGCGCGCAGCTCCGCCAGGGTCGGCGCTTCGCCGCCGATGAACTCGTAAAGCTCCGCGTCCGCCAACACCGAGACCATTTCGTCGGCGTCGGCCACCGTCAGCGGAGTCAGCACTAAGCGTTCAGTAGTTATCGTCTCTCTCAACATGCTTGCATGCTATGCGCCGCTGAATGTGAACATCTTCCGAGCAGCGATCCGGACACCGACGCCGCCGACCAGCCCGTCCATCCACTCTTTGAAAGCCGGCCCCTGCTTCGGCAGATAGAAGTCCAGCATCGCCTGCCGCAAGTCGGCACATTCCGGCCCGTGCAGGTCGAACAGCTCGGCCTGGCCGTGCACCGTCACCGACATCTCCTCCCCCGGCAGATACGTCGCGCTCACCGCGGGCCGAGCCCGCAAGTGCCGGATCCGCACCGCCTGCGGTCCGGAGCTGAACCACCACGCTCCGTGCAGGAAGTATCCGTCGAACGGCCCGCTGACCGGACGACCGTCGGCGGTGACCGTCTCCACCGTGAGCAGGCACATTCCCGCAAGTCGGCGGGTCAGCTCCGCGGCGTCGAGCCGTCGCTCATCTGTAATGATTTCCCGCATATGCGGGCCGGCTGCGGCGGCGCTTTCGTCGAGCAGGGACTGCAGGGCCGCAAGTTCTCCGGGAGTCTCGAGCATGCACCGAATATCCCAGCCCACACCCACAATGGCCGCACCGTCAGACCCCGTGCGGACCCATCCAGGTCAAACGTTCGGACTTACCCGCGAAGTTGCTGCCGAATCCACTTCGTTACCCACCTGTGACAAGCCGAGTTGACACACGACACAGGGCAAGAGGATCCTCATATTCCGTTAGGACACCTCGTTCGGTGAGGCGTCTTCACGGACAAAGGCCACTGATCCCATCGGTCGAGAGACCCTCCGGATCAGGACAGATCTCCTCGGCTTAAGGGGTGATCCCAAGTGGCTGCGCAGCTGACGCTACGCCGTGAAGTGCCGAAGCTCTGACGAGAGGGGTGGCCAGGACCCACCCTGCCACCGCCGTGCAACGATGCCGGCGGATTGAGGGCGGGGGTTCTCGGGTTCACCTCTCCTGGTGTTCGCACGGGCGTCGGAACCGGCGCCGACCCGATCGTGTCCACGTCAGGTGTGGGCGCGAGGGAGTCGAATCCAGGCGCTGCGGCGCCGCGACGCGAGGGAGGTGGTTGCGATGAGTTCCGGTAGTAGTTCGGGCCACAGTCGGCCCCGCACCGCGCACGACCTCGTCCTCCGTTCCTCCCTCGGCGCGCGCTGACCACACCGGAGCACAGCTCCGCTCTCCCTTCCGGCTAGCTCCGGGCCGCTTCGGCCTGCCCGGGACCGGCCGGCGGGTCGACGCGTGCCGCCCGACCAGCCGCCTCAACCGGCAGCAGGGGGTGTTTCCACATGACCACGGCCACGCTGAACAGCGACGTCCGCGAACTGCGCACCGGCGCCACGCAGAGCGCAGTGCTCGACGACGCGCACGTCGGCGACATCAAGGGTGCCTTCGGCACCATCGCCCTCGACGACCACGGCGCCGTCGGCCGCGGCCTGTCGGCCAAGCTCAAGACCCTGCTGGCGATCGTCGGCCCGGGCCTGATCGTGATGGTCGGCGACAACGACGCCGGCGCGTTCGCCACCTACGGCCAGGCCGGACACCAGTACGGCACCCGGTTGCTGTGGACGCTGCTGCTGCTGATCCCGGTGCTGTATGTGAACCAGGAGATGGTGCTGCGCCTCGGCGCGGTGACCGGCGTGGGCCACGCGCGCCTGATCTTCGAGCGGTTCGGCCGGTTCTGGGGCGCGTTCAGTGTCATCGATCTCTTCATCCTCAACGCTTTGACCCTGGTCACCGAGTTCATCGGAATCACGCTGGCCACCGGCTACCTGGGCCTGCCGAAGGTGCCCTCGGTGGTGATCGCCGCGCTGGTGGTGGTGGCCGCCGCGATGACCGGGTCGTTCCAGCGCTTCGAGCGGATCGCGCTGGCGCTGTGCGCGGGCTCGCTGTTGCTGGTGCCGATCTCGATCATGGCGCACCCCTCGGCCGGCGCGATGGCGCACGGCTTCACCACGCCGGCGCTGCCCGGCGGCTCGGGGCAGATGGCCGCCGTGATGCTGCTGGTGATCGGCATCGTCGGGACCACGGTGGCGCCCTGGCAGCTGTTCTTCCAGCAGAGCTACGTCATCGACAAGCGCATCACCCCGC
>JABFWL010000614.1 GCA_013362315.1 Catenulispora sp.
CGAGCTCGGCTTCGTCGAGTTCGCGCCGAAGCAGGACGGCCGCAACATGATCATGGTGCTCGGGCCGCACAAGAAGAAGACCGAGGCGATGGCCGAGGCCCGCGCGGCCAAGGAGCAGCGCAAGGCCGGCGGTCCGGCCGCCGAGGAGGCGCCGGCGCCCGCCGCCGAGCCGGTCGAGGCGGAGCAGATCGAGTCGGCCGCGTCGGCCGAGCCGATCGCGCCGCAGGACACCGAGGCCGCGGCCGAAGAGTAGTCCCGGGAGCAGTCCTGGAGCAGTCCTGGCCGGCGGTCAGGCAGCCGAACGGGTTCCGGGTGCCGGAACGCGGCGCCGACCAGCTCGAACGAGCTGGTCGGCGCCGCGGCCGGCCCGGAGCGTAGAGCGAGAGCGGATCCGTGCGGGGTCACACCCCACGGATCCGCCCCATGTGAAGGAGAGACGGCATCATGCCGAAGCAGAAGACCCACAGCGGTTCGAAGAAGCGGTTCAAGGTGACCGGCTCGGGCAAGATCATGCGCGGCCAGACCGGCATGCGCCACAACTTCGAGCGCAAGTCCTCGGAGCTGACCCGTCGGCTGACCGGCGAGGTCGAGGTCGCCAAGTCCGACGTCAAGCGCGTCCGGCGGCTGCTCGGCCGCTGAGGCCGACCACGCCCGCACCTCGCCCCCGACCAGTTATTTTGAGCAGGAGATAGAACAATGGCACGCGTCAAGCGGGCAGTGAACGCCCAGAAGAAGCGCCGCGTCGTCCTCGAGCAGGCCGCCGGCTACCGCGGCCAGCGCTCGCGGCTGTACCGCAAGGCGAAGGAGCAGGTCACCCACTCCCTCGTCTACGCCTACCGCGACCGCAAGGACCGCAAGGGCGACTTCCGCCGGCTGTGGATCCAGCGCATCAACGCCGCGGCCCGCGCCGAGGGCATGACCTACAACCGCTTCATCCAGGGCCTGCACCTGGCGAACGTCGAGGTCGACCGCAAGATGCTGGCCGAGCTGGCGGTGAACGACGCCGAGGCCTTCCGTGCCCTGGTGGACGTGTCGAAGAAGGCGCTGCCCTCCGACATCAACGCGCCCAAGGCCGCGGCCTGAGCAGCCGGCACGATCCCGGCCCCACCGCGGGGACCGGCGGGATCGGCGAGATCGGCACCGTAGGCGCGATGAACGAGGCGAGCCCCGAGTTGTCCAACCAGCGCGCACCGCGCGCGGTGGCGGCGCGGCGGCTCGCCTCGCGCTCGTTCCGGGCCAAGCAGCGGCTGTTCCTGGCCGAGGGGCCGCAGGCGGTGCGCGAGGCCGCCGACCTCGACGGCGTGCTGGTCGAGCTGTTCGCCACCGCCGAGGCCGCCGAGCGGCACGGGGAGATCGTCGCGGCCGCCCGCGGGCAGGGCGCGAAGATCACGCCGGCCACGCCGGAACTGGTGGCCTCGCTCAGCGAGACCGTCACCCCGCAGGGCCTGGTCGGAGTGTGCCGCTTCCTCGACGTGCCGCTGCCGGAGTTCCTCGCCGGACACCGGCCGGAGCTGGTCGCGATCCTGGCGCACGTGCGCGACCCCGGCAACGCCGGCACCGTGCTGCGCTGCGCCGACGCCGCCGGCGCCGACCTGGTCGTGGTCACCGCCGAGTCGGTCGACGTCTACAACCCCAAGGCGGTGCGCGCCTCGGCCGGCAGCCTGTTCCATGTCCCGGTGGCGGTCGGGGTCACCGCCGGCGAGGCCGTCGCCGCGCTGCGGGAAGCCGGGTGCCGGATCCTGGCCGCCGACGGCACCGGCGCGGCCGACCTGGACGACGAACTCGACGCCGGCCACCTGGCCCGGCCCACCGCGTGGCTGTTCGGGAACGAGGCCTGGGGCCTGCCGGAGCCGCTGCTGGCGCTGGCCGACACCGCGGTGCGGGTGCCGATCCACGGCCGGGCCGAGAGCCTCAACCTGGCGACGGCCGCAGCAGTGTGCTTATATTCCTCTGCCCGGGCGCAGCGCTGAGCGCCGCGTGCGAGTCCGCTCGGAGTCCGCGCGCGGTCAGGTGGCGAATGGCCCGCCACCGCTAGCCGGTGATCCGTCCGGCGCGAAACGATAGTGTGGCCGATCGTCGGCAAGGTGACGCGAAAGGCGCACGGCGCCGCGGGCACCGGCCAGGGCATGGAGGAGCGTCGAGGTGACCGTTTCGGTCGGGGCACGCGGGGCGGGGCGCGGCATGCGCCTGTTCGCCGGCGCGCTCGACGGCCTGCTGGTGCCCGACGACCTGCCGGACGGCTTCGTCGCCGCCGACGCCGACGGCGTCGTGCGCGTCTTCAACCGTGCCGCCACCGCGCTGACCGGCATCGGCGCCGAGGACGCGCTGGGCCGGGAGTTCACCGAGGTGCTGCCGCTGCGCACCTCCGACGGCCGCGACTGGTGGCGGCTCACCGATCCCTACGGGGGCTTGAGCATCCGTACCGGACATCCTGAGGTGCCGCTGTGGCTCGGCGATCCGGACGACGACGGTGAGCTGGGCAGTGACGGGGAGCTGGGCGGCGACGGCGAGGCCGGCGGTGACAGCGAGCTGCGAAGCGGCGGCGGGCCCGGCGGTGCCGACCAGCCCGACCAGACCCACCAGCCCGACCTGACCCACCGCGACCGGCCCGGATCCGCCACCGAACTCCTCGTCACCGCCCGCTACCTGCGCCGCGACGGCCGCTCCACGCCGGTGACCGGCCTGGTCCTGGGCCTGCGCGGCACGGAGCTGCGGCGTCGCCGGGAGCGCCGGCAGTCCGATCTGATCGCCACCGTCGCGCACGAGCTGCGCTCGCCGCTGACCAGCGTCAAGGGCTTCACCGCCACCCTGTTGGCGCGCTGGGACCGGTTCACCGACGACCAGCGGCGGATGATGCTGCAGACCGTGGACGCCGACGCCGACCGCGTGGTGCGGCTGATCGCCGAGCTGCTGGACGTGGCCCGCCTGGACTCCGGCCGGATGGAGCTGCACCGGGTCCCGGTGGACCTGCACCAGCTGATCACCGACCAGGTGCGGGCCTGCGTGGCGCAGGGCGTGTCTGAGGAGACGTTCCGGATCGCGATCCCGCGCGGGCTGCCCGCGGTGTCCGCTGACCCCGACAAACTCCGACAAGTACTGGCTAATCTTTTGGAAAACGCGGTGCGCCACGGTGGCGGAACTGTCACAATTGAGGCTCGGGCCGAGGACGACCGGTCCCTCCCTGAGAGTCTCCATACTGGATTGCTGACGGAAGGTATGTCGAGCGTGGCGGTTGCGGTGAGCGACGAAGGTCCCGGGATCCCGGAGGACCAGCTCACCCGCGTCTTCACCCGGTTCTGGCGGGGTGGCCGCCGGGGCGGGACCGGCCTTGGCCTCTC
>JABFWL010000146.1 GCA_013362315.1 Catenulispora sp.
TGTTCCCGCTGTGCTGGGTCCAGCCGGTTACCTGGACGCCTCCGTTCAGCACCGGTGTCTCGCCCGGGTAGGCGGAGTAGACGATCTGGTGGCCGTTGGTTCCGGAATCGGCCGACGTGAAGTCGATCGTGCTGCCGATCGGGTAGTTGCCCCCACGGAGATATACGTAGATGTCTCCGGTCATGGTGCCGTCGACCGTACGCACGACGTCCCGCGCGTGTTGCAGGGTCGCGAACGGCGCCGTGATCGTGCCGGGGTTGGCGTCGCTGCCACCGGGGGCGACGTAGTACGTGGCCTGAGTCGCGGCAGCCGCCAGCGCAGGCGTCTTGAGGGAAGTCATCAGCGCAGCGGGGACCGTAATCGCGAGCGCCACAGCTGACAGCCTGCGGATGATGGAGGTGGCGGATCTCATCTTCTGCCCCTTCATCAGCGCACGTCGAATCGGTCGATCACCAGAAAGGTGCCACCCGTCTTGGTCAGGGTGAGCGTGTGCTGTCCGAGCGCCAGTCCGCTGACGCTGTAGACGGTCTGCTGGACGCTGCGGCTAGCGGTGTTGGCATTGACGCTGCCCTGGGAGGTTCCGTCCAGCGCCACGCCTATCGTTCCCTCGTCGGAGTTGGTCTCGGTGATCAGGCTGATCCCGGTGCCGATGAAGCTCACGGTGACTGAGGCACCGTTTGTGGTGGCGGCGTGGACGTCGTCCTGGTAGTCACCCAGTCCGCGGCCGGTGGAGGTGAACCATGAGCTGCCGGTGTAGGTGATGCCGGGCGCGCTGTCGTTGTAGACGCCGCTGACTTCGAAGCCGTCCAGGGTGGCCCATGTGCCGCTGCGCTTCACGAACTGGATGGTGTGCTTGCCCACGGCCAGTCCGCTTGTGCTGTAGATGACGGCTTGGGTTTGGCGGGTGCTCGAGGTGGTGTCGAACAGTCCCTGGGACACGCCGTCGAGGAAGACTTCGACCTGTCCCTGGTCGCTGTACTTCTCGCCGATGACGGAGACGCCGGTGCCGGTGAACGACAGGCTGGCCGCGTCGCCGTTGGTCCGCGTGGCGTGGACGTTGTCGGCGTAGTCGCCGTAGCCGCGGTTGCCGAACGCGGTCCAGCTGCCGGTGTAGGAGATGGCCGTGTCGGTGTCGTCGATCCTGCCGGTGAGCGGGTGGGCGGGGGTGTTGGCGGGGCCGGCGGCGGCGATCACGGCTTGGGCGGCTGCGGGCCAGGCGCCGCCGGAGACGATGGTGGCCTGGTTGAACGTGATGTTGGTTCCGTGGTTGCTGTAGGCGGCGTTGTCGGAGTAGTTGTCGTGGATGTCGATGTCGTGGATGGTGGGGGTCCACATGCCGATCCAGTTGCCGCTGCCGTTGCGCACGACGTTGTCGTGGGTGTCCCAGTAGGAGCTGCCTTCGTCCTGGTACAGCATGTTGTTGGTGTGGTTGCCGACCTCGACGAGGTTGCCCGCCAGCACCGAGGTGGCCGAGCCGTTCGCGTCGCCCTGACCGCCGTTGGTGTAGATCGGTCCGCCGTCGTAGAGGACGTTCATCACGTCGTGGACGTGGTTGTCCAGGATCTGGTTGCCGCCGGCGTAGATGGTCCCGTGTTCGCAGGTTTTCAGGCCCTGCGCGCTCTGCATGGAGCAGGGTGAGGCGTAGCCCCAGCCCCAGCCCAGCGACATGCCGGAGTAGGGCGTGTGGCCGATGTCGTTGTGCGAGATGGTCAGGGCGCGCGTGAATCCGGCCCAGATGCCGACCGCGTCGGAGTAGTCCTGGCCGACGTCGGCTATCCAGTTCTGGGAGACGGTGTCGCCGGTGGTCATGCGGCTGGTGTCGGTGAGGTAGTAGTCGTCTACTTCGCCGACGGACACACCGCCGCCAGACGTGTCGTGGATCGTGCTGGCGGTGACGGTGGAGTTCTGGGTGCCGTCGGCGAGATCGATACCGGTTCCGCCGGTGTGGGCTATCTCGACGCCGGTGAAGGTGATGCCCGAGCCGCGGTGGACCTGGACGGCGGCCGGGATGCGGACCGGGGCCTTGGTGGTGGCGTCCCACAACACCCCGGCCTGGTTGTCGATGTAGCCGACGGTGGAGGGCAGCATCCAGGTGGCGTAGTCGAAGGTCAGGCCCTGGAAGGTGATGTCATGCGCGGGTTTGATGACGTCCGGGATGACAGTGAACCCGTCCACGAGCATGACAGACCCGCCGGTCTTGACCAGCTTGATCGTGTGCTGCCCCTTCGGCAGACCGCTGACGGCGACGACGACCTGCTGGGCCAGCCGCGATGACGCAGCGGCGGACACGCTCTGGGTCTTGGTGCCGTCGACATAGACGTCGATGCCGCCCTCGTCGCTGTTGGTCTCGGACAGCACGTCGATGCCGGTACCGGTGAACGGGTAGCTCACCGAGTCGCCGTTCGCGGTGGCGTCGTGCACGTCGTTGGAGAAGTCGCCGAGGGACCGGCCCGCCGAGTATCCCCACGAGGAACCGCTGTAGGCGACGGCCGGATCCGTGTCGTTGACCGGGGCGAGGTGCCCCGGGGTGCCGCTGACGTTCAGCAACGTCGGCAGGGTGGGCAGTTCGACGTCGGCGGTGCTGAGGTTCTCGCCGGTCCGCGGCATGTAGTAGACGTAGCCCGCCGCGGAGTCGAGATAGAACTCGCCGGGGGTGTCCAGGAGCTGATACGCGTTCTCCAGGTACGAGATCGAGCTCAGCTTGGGGAGCCCGCTGCCGTTGAACGGGAAGCCCCGGTTGGGCACCGCGGTGTTGTTGTTCGCGAAACAGGCCGGACTGACGTTGAGGCTCGAACCGCCGCCGCTCGGCACGGTGATGCTCGCCAGCGGGCACCGCATCTGCTTCCACGCGCTGTCATCCACCACCTCGACCGACGACGCGTTGGTGAACGAGGCGTAGGAGGAGTCGCTGGTGACGAAACTGGACCCCGACAAAGTGAAGCCGGACGGGTTCAGCGGCCCGCGGGCCCGCTGGGAGCGCACACCGTTGACGAACAGCTGCCGGCTCTGAGTGCCCGCCGGCACCGCGGCACGGTAGATGTTCTTCGCGCTGTCGAACAAGGCGAAGCCGGTGACGTGGGTGGCGCCGCTGAGCACCGGCGTCTCGCCGGGATAGGCGGCCCACACAACCTTGTGGCCGTTCTGTCCGGAGTCTGCGACACCCAGCGTGAACGTCTGCGACCGGCTGTAGGTGCCACCGCGCAGGTAGACGTCGATGTCGGCGGCCATACCGGGGGCGAGGCCCTCCACCACACTCCTGACGCCGTCCAAACTGCAGGGGGCACTGAGCGAGCAGGTGCTTCCCGAACCAGTCGGCGATGCGTACAGCACCGTGGGTGTCGCGGCCGACGCCGGACTCGGTGTGCTCATCCCGGCGCACAGAAGTACGCCGAGCGCACCTAGGAAGGTGGCCTTCGAGCGGAACGCTTGCACTGATCTTCTCCTCGGAGGTTGGAGCGATCACCACCGCGGACAGCGTCCGGGCACCGGCGGTGGCACGGCCTGATGGCTTGTGCCGGAGGTACCTCATAGATCCGATGAAAAAGGCTTTTGCTGCGGCTTCACGCCCTTACGATCGGAGGTAACCTCGTATTCATCAGATGACTGTTGAGGAGAGTAGAACGTCACGAGACTGTTAGCAAGAGCTCAAACCGATTGCCGTCGCCGGCCCGGGAGACAGTCACCTGGCGGCATGTCTGTGCTGAGGCACTCGTAGATCGCCGGAGACGGCCCCCGGTCCGCCGCCGCGGATCTGGTCAGGTCATGCCGCTGCGCGAGGTAGCAGCGGAAGACCAGGCTCATGCGCACCGTCCCGTCGATGCGTGTTTGGGCCTGGCCGCAGACGGTGACGTCACCCGCTGACCGCGAAGCTCAGCCCGGCACGTCCTCCGCCCGCAAATGGAACAAGTCCTCTGCGGCCACATCCTCCATCGCCGCGACGCGCATGGCGTGCAGCTCCGTCATCCGCTGGAACACCTGGCGGGCGGCGCGGCCGTTGCCGAAGCCCGCGCCCTTCTGCACTGTCGAGAAGTACGCCGCGAGCGCCGCCTTCGCCGCCAGGGTGAGCTCGTACTGGTGCGTCTGCGTCTGGTGTTCGACGATCTCGACGAGTTCGTCCGGCGTGTAGTCGTCGAAGGTCAGCGTCCGGGAGAAGCGCGAGGCGAGGCCCGGGTTGGCCGAGACGAACCTGTTCATGTCCTCGGGGTAGCCCGCGACGATCACCACCACGTCGTCGCGGTGGTCCTCCATCAGCTTCACCAGGGTGGCGATCGCCTCCTGGCCGAAGTCGTTCGACATGCCGGGCGGCACCAGCGCGTAGGCCTCGTCGATGAACAGCACGCCGCCGATCGCGCGGCGGAAGACCGCCGTCGTCTTCGGCGCGGTGTGGCCGACGTACTCGCCGACCAGGGCGCCGCGGTCGGCCTCGACCAGGTGGCCGGACTCGAGCATGCCCAGGACGGTCAGGATCCTGCCGTACAGCCGCGCCACGGTCGTCTTGCCGGTGCCGGGGTTGCCGGCGAAGACGAGGTGGCGGCTCAGCGGGGGCGGCGCGAGGCCCGCCTCGGTACGGCGCTTCACCATGCGCATCAGGTTGATCAGCGCCGCCACGTCCTGCTTCACCCGCGCCAGACCGATCAGCGACTCCAGCTCGCCGAGCAGGTCCTCGATGGTCTCCGCGCCGCTCGCCGCGCCGTCAGCCGCCGCGCCGTCCGCATCGCCGCCGACGACGCCCGCGGCACGCCCCGCGCCGGCCGCTGTCGCCAGCGCACCAGAGCCAGACCCCGACCGGCCCGCCAGCGACGCCGACGGCTCCCCCGGACCCGGCATCGTCGAGATCTTCACGTTCTCGACAACGCAG
Organism: Catenulispora sp.; assembly: GCA_013362315.1. GTDB lineage: Bacteria > Actinomycetota > Actinomycetes > Streptomycetales > Catenulisporaceae > Catenulispora. Next base: position 4,859 of record JABFWL010000146.1, read on the forward strand.
CCCTCGAACACCGGCCGCGCGTCCTCGCCGAGCGCCAGGTCCTCCTCCACATCCCGGACCCGGCACAGCCGGAACACCGGATCGGCCTGCGCCCCCACGTGCAACGCCGGAAACTCCGACGCCGACACCGTGCACCGGTCGAAGGCTCCGTGCCCGCCGTCCTTCACATAGATACCGTTCTTGGCCGCGCCGGACACCGTCAATCCGATCACGGTCGGGGCGGCCTCGGCCCACACCACCAGCCCGCTGCCAGCAGAATCAGTGATCTGACAGTCCTCGATCCGCGCCGCGCTGCCCTCGTCCACGAAGATCCCGGCCGAGCCGGCGGCGGCAACACGGCAGGAAGACAGAATCGGGTTGCTCCGCTTACCGATCTCGAACCCGGCACGCTCGGTGTCCAAGACGGCGACCTCATGGAACAGCGGCCTGCGACTGGTCTGCACGGCCGCACCCACCCTGGCCCCGGAGATCTCACACCCCGACACCTCGGCGTCGCTGTCACCCTCCAGCTGGATTCCGCTCATCGCGGCCGCGGTCACCGTGCCGCCCGAGACCCGCAGCAGCGCTCGGCCGGTGACCCGGATCCCGTGCTCCGGCGTCTCAGAGACCTGACAGTCCGAGAGGCTGAGCGTCGCACGACCGTCGGCATGCACGGCACTGAACGCCGACCGTTCCACCGTGCAGCCGACAAGCTTCACCTCGGCGTCGCCACCGGCGATGATCCCGTTGCCGGAAGCGTCCCGCACGGTGGTCCCCGTCACGGAGCCGCGCGACTGAAGTCGACAGGCGATGCCGCTTCCGCGGGTCTGACCGACTTCGCAGTCGATCAGCTCCAAGGTCGCGGTGCCGCCGGCGAAGACTCCGGTACGCCCGGTGCCCTCGACCCGAGTGCCGGACATCGTCAGCCGCGCCGCTTCCTCGATCTGGACCCCCGCCTCCGCGGCCCGCTCGAAGGCCGACTTCGTCACCTGCGCGGACGCCTTCCCCAACAGCCGCAAGCCGATCCCGCCGGAGTCGGTGACACCGGACTCGGCGATCCGCAGCACGGCGTCGTCGACCCCTGCGACGCCCAGGGCCTCGCTGTCCCGGATCTGGCAGCGCTCAAGCGTGACCTGGCTTTGGTCGGCGGCCAGCACTCCCACAGCCGGGCTCTGCGAAACGGTGCAGTCGCGGAACACCGGTGTGGCCTCGCCCGAGACCTCGATCCGCCCTCTGACCACATCGCAGCGTCCGAACTCGGCCGCGCCACCGGTAACGCTCACCGCCACCCCGGTCCCAGCCTCAGATCCAGACCCGGACTCAGCCCCGGCACCGTCCCCGGCGTCGATCGTGACGCCCCAGACCCGCACGTCAGCCGCGACCGTGAGCACCGCACGACCAGACCCGGCAACACCCCTGATCACGATCTGCCCAGTCCGCACCCCCGCCGCCGCGACCAGGCTCACCGGCCGGTCCAGCACCAGGTTCCCCCGATACTCCCCGGCCTCCAGCACGAGCGTCGCGCCCGGCTTCGCGCCCCGCAGCGCCGCCTCGATGCCGCCGGCGCCCCGCCGCCCGGCCGACACGCGTATCGGGTCGCTCACTTGGTCATCACCCGGTCATCACCGTGGTCATCGCCCCTGCTCATCCGTTCCATGGACCCTGGTCGATCCCCAGCATCACCGGCGTGATCTTCAGATGCAGCGCCGGACCAAGCACATTACCGATGAACCACTTCTCGAAGACCTTCTCGCCGAACGTGATCAGCAGATCCGGGATCCCGCCCTGGTGGAAGTACCGGCCCGAGCCCAGCTGGTGCAGCGCGGTCCGCGGACCGATGGCCAGCAACCCGCCGGCCAACGCCCCGGCCATGCCCAGCCCGCCGGCCTCCAGGGAGTCCAGCCCGGACACCGTGATGTGGTGCGATCCGATGCCGAACACCGTGGACGTGAACGCGGTGGCGACGAACCCGGCGATACTGCTCGTCAGCAGGTTGTTGACACCGTAATCGTAGAGCCCGGAGCGCCACCGCCGCGGGTTCTCGTTCCCGGCCCACTCGTTGTCCCAGGTCTTGTCGTGGTTGTACGGGGCACGCCCCCAGAACTTGCCGCTGTCCACGTTGCCGACGCCGTCCTTGAACTTCTTCAGCAACGTCTCCTGCAGCGCGTTGGACGCGCCCTTCACCCCCGACGTGACGGCACCGCCGGCGAAGATCTTCCCCCAGTCCGCCGGCGAGAAGTTCCAGTTGTTGACCGCGCCGGTGATCAGGATGTTGGCGATGACGTCGAAGGTGTAGTCCTGGATGAAGTCCAGGAGCACCTTCTGGGCCTTGAGCCAGTTCGGGTTGACGAACTGCCCGTCGACACTGTCGATGGTCCGGTACTGGAGCCGGTTGGGTTCACGCCACATGCGGTTGTAGCCACGGAACTCCGTACCGGCACCGTGGAACTCGTACTCACGTCCGCCGGTCTTCCAGCGGCCGGAGATGTCGAAGTCGGGCTTGAGACTCCAGCGGCCGAACGTGTCCCGGGTGTGGATGAACCCGTTGAGGGAGCGGTAGCGGATCCGGGTCCCGTCGGTCAGCGTCTCGATCCACTGGCCGGTGGCGGCGTGGGTCTCGCGGTATATGTCCTGGCCACCGGCGGTGACACCGATGAGCTTCTTGTCCCGGAACACGCCGCCGTGGTCGAACTCGGTCCACGAGTACTTCTCCGGGGCTCCGTCCACGATCTTGAAGAGCCGCACCTTGCCGTCCACGACCATCCGAAGCACCGGTGGATCCACGAAGTTCCCACGGGCCGACTCGGGAACGTCACGCCAGGGCTGCATGTCGGTTCCGGGCTTGGGGTTCGGGCCCCACGTGCCGTCGCCCGCCTTCCACTGGCGGATGGCCTTGCTGTCGGCCTGCACCGTGCCGTCCAGGCCGCGGATGTCGCTGTGCCAGACGTCGCCGACCTTGTAGGCGGCCAGGCCGCGGCCCTTGTCGAGGGCGCGGATCTCCCGGACCGGCACCATCTTGGAGATCCCGTCGACCTTCTGGAAGTCCACGAACGAGTCGTCCCAGCTGCCCAGGTCGGGATGGCTGCGGAACGGGTGGCGCAGGCCGCCGGTGACGGTGCCGTCGGCGCCGGTGACCTCCCACTTCCATTTTCCGGACAAGGGATCCCCGCTCCCGACGACGACCTCGTCCTCACCCTTGCCGCCGACGCCGGGGAAGTTGTCGGTGCGCTTGGTGATCAGCCCGATCGGGTCGCGGGCGAACGAGGTGTCCTTACCGAGGTTGTAGGTGACCCGGCCCAGGTCGTCTGTCGAGCGGACGACCGACTTGGGCGCTTCGGCGAGCGTGTCGACCCACTGATGGCCGGGTCCGAACGTCCGCAGGCCCTGGCTGAGCACCGTCTTCTTGGAGTCGATCTGCCGCCAGTTCAGGGTGCGGCCGTCGGCCGCCGTCACGCCGCCGGCGAGCGAGGCCCACTTGCCGCTGTCCGGGTCCCGGCCGATCTCCAGCTTGGTCCCGTCGTCCAGCTTGACGACGGCGCGCACGAGCACGCCCGTGTCCTTGCCATCGGCGCCGGTGACCGTCATGAAGTCGAACGTGGAGCCGTCCGGGATCGCCACCCGCATACCGCCGGCGCGCTGGAGCGGCGCGCCGACCGCGGTGCCGTCGTGGACGCCGGGCACGAGCTCGTGCTCGCTCCAGGCGTAGAGCTGGAACCGGCTGTCCCCACCGAACACCCCTCCGGCCGGGAAGTCCACACCGCCGAACAGACCGCGGTTGGGCACGTCGATCTCGGCGAAGTGCCGGGCGAACCAGGTCGGGATCCGCTGCTCGGCGACCCGTTGGACCACCAGGATCTTGTTCTTGCCGATGAACTCGCTGGTGCCGGTCTCCTTGTCCTGCGGCGAGATCTCCTTGTAGGTGTGCAGGGTCTTCAGCGGGTCGCCGAGCTTGCCGTCCTTGATGTCGATGGTGTGCTCGCGGAAGTGCCCCGCGTGGCCCCACTTGGTGAACCACATGCTCCACTGCCGCGCGACGACCACGTCGACCTGCGCGCCGTGGTCGCCGAAGGTCAGGGTGTCCTTCCAGGCCGAGCCGTGGTATTCGCGGACGCCCTTGGCGACGAAGTTGCCGTCCTTGTCGTAGCGGCTCCACACCCACTGGTCGTGCAGGTTCCCGAGGCCGCGTTCGGCGCGGATCAGGCCCTTGTCGAGCGTGACCCGGTAGTCGCGGGCGACGGAGCCGTTCTTGGAGACGTCCTTGAAGACGGCGCCATCGGCGTTCGTCTCGTAGACGCGCTTGCCGCTCCCGAGCAGCTCGCGGGTCGGGCCGTCGCCCTTCCACTCGAACCAGTAGCGCTTGCCGTCCTGGCCGCGGAACACCTCCACGAAGCGGCCGTCGCCGAGGTTCTCCTTGAGGTAGAAGGGTTTCCCGTCCTCGCCGACCAGGATGACGTCGCCGTTCGGCCGGACCGTGACGCTGCCCTTGCCCAAATACGGACCGCGGCTGCCGTCCCACAGGTGCGCCGCGCCGTCCGGGTCGGCGGTGCCGAGCCTGGCCCAGCGGCCGTTCAGCGGGTCTACGGCGTAGACCTCGCCGGTGGGTTTGCCGTCGCGGCCCAGCACGGTGATCTGCGACCAGGGGTTAGCCGGGGACTCGGGCTTGAGGTCGCGGACGGCGTCGACGAAGCCGGTGACCTCGTCGATGAGGCGCGCCGGATCGGGGATCTCCCAGGGATTGTGGGTGAGCGGATCGACGTCGAAGACCGACTCGGTGTGGGAGAGGTCGGCGAGGTTGGTGGTCGGCTTGAAGTCGACCGGCTTGGTCGCCGGCGGCGCTGGCGGCTCGCTGGTCGGTTCCTTGAGCGCAGGGGTCCCCGTGCTCGGCTCCTTGAGCGCCGACGTCTCGGTCTTCGGCGGCGTCAGCGTCGGCGGCTCTGATGTTGGTGGGTGCAGTGTCGGCGGGTGCAGTGTTGATGGGTGCGGCGGAGCCGGAGGCGTGACCACCCGGTCGTCGAACACGAACGTGACGGCGCGCTGTGTGAAGTCGTCGTCCAGGAAGCTCTGGCGGTCCGGGAAATGGAACAGCGTGTCTCCCCGGTCGGGATCGAACACTCGGACTCCACCGCCGTCCTCCAGCACGGCGGCCATGGCGTGACCACCGGTCGAGTAGACGATGCGGGTGCCGTCCGGAAGATCGCCCAGCCGCCAGATGAACCCGTCGAGCCCCACCAACACCGCGGGTCGGTCTCCGCTGAGGGCCGTCACCGTGAAGTGGTCGATCGCCGCGTTCCCGACGGCGCCGACACCGCCACCGACGCCACCGGTCATCCAGTCCGTGACGGTCCGCACCGCGTCGTCCTGCAACAGGCCGAGGTCCTTGAATCCCAGCGGGACGCTGTGATCCGTTTGTGTAAGCCAGTGCACTGACAGGTATCCGCAGAACTGCCCGAGCGTGACGCCGGAACCGTCGTCGCGCCCCACCTCGAGATGGAGGTTGTCCTCCACGTTCGGCAGGATCAGCCACGGGTTCTGCAGGGTCGGGTGGAGCTCGTCGTCCCGGACCGTGACGCGGTAGTTCCGCGCACCGACCGCGAAGTGCAGGTCGCGCGCACCCGAGAAGGTGGTCGCGTCGTCCATGTCCTTGCCGGCGTCGGCGCTCCACTTCCCCGGGGTCCCGACAAGCTCGGAAATCCGCTTCTCGAAAGCGTCGAGATCCTTGAGCGTCGGCTCCGCGACCTCGGTCAGCGTCCTCACAGCGTCCTTGATCGCCGCCCCGGCCGGGCCCTGCTCCCAGACCTTGCGGCTGAACTGCCCGAGCCGCCCCACGTTCGCGTCGTGCCCGACCGCCAGCAGGTCGGAGAACTCGCGCCACGGCGACAGGTGCAGATCGTTCTTCGCCAGGTCCGCGACGATCTTCAGACGCGTCGGATCCGTGGTGTCCTGGAACAGGTCGTGCTTGCTGAAGGCGTAGAGCATGCTCTTCATCGGCGAGTACTTGCCACCGAGCACCGTGCCCCAGTCGGCGAGCTGGTCCAGGAAGTGGGCCTCGCCGGCCGCCCCGACGTGGTCGAGGTCCTGGTAGAGCAGCGCCTTCCCGGCCGACACCGCATCGGCAGCACCCTTGGCGCCGGTGGTGTTGGCGGCGCAGACCAGGACCAGCGGCTCGCTGCCCTTAAGCAGCGGCTTGACCGTCGCGGCGTCCCCGACGAGCGTGAGCCGGATGTGGACGCCGTCGTCGACGCCGGTGCTGAGCGTCCCGAGCCTGCTCCCGGGCTTCCCGAGGTCGTCGAAGCGGACGACCTCGATCTCCGAGGCGCCCGCCGCGCCGAACTTGGCCTTCAGCCCGTCCAGGCCCCGGCCCTCGGACAACGCCGCCGACCAGTGGTCCGCGTAGCCGGCGCCGACGTGCACGATGTCCACGGTCGGCGTGGTGCCCCGCTCGATCCGGCTGATGACGTCCACGAAGTCGTGCCCGGCCACCGGGTTCCCGTCCGGGCCGCCCACGTCGCTGTGGCCGAAGTAGAGCCGGCGCGGCGGAGTCCCTTCGGGGAACAGGTGGTCCTTGAGCGCCTGGCCGAGATGAGGGTCCTGTTTCAGCACGTTCAGACGCCAGTCCCGTGCCGCCGCAGGGCTCTTCGCCTCCAGGGCCGTCAACTCTCGAAGATAGGCACGGAGATCCTGGTCGATCGGCAGGCCGCCGGACTTCCAGCCCGCCCCGAAGGCTGTATCCATTTCAAAATCTGTGGGATGCCCGCGGACCTTCAACGGCGTCTTCAGCTCCTCGACCGGCGGCAGGTGCGCGGCGAACACCTTGTCGGCGAAGGACTGCAACCCGGCCTTGACCGCCAGCGGCCCGTCGTCGAACTTCGCCAGCTTGCCCAGGTAGTCCAGGGTCGAGACGGAGCTGACCGGGTCGAAGCCGAGCCGGCGCATGGCCTGGCCGAAGTCCGATCCGAGGCGGTAGGGCTCGGTTTCCTCCTCGCCCGGCAGGAACAGCTTGAATCGGGCTCCGGCGTCGTCGGCCGGACCGGCTTCCAACACGTCCGGCGTGGGCCGCCACTCCGGCTGCGTGATCCGGGTGTCCGGACCGCCCTGGGACCACGCCACGTTCCCGGTGTAGTCGGTCCCGTCGTGCGTCATCACGAAGTCGTGGGTCTCGCCGACCGTCGGGGTGTGCAGCTCGGTGCGCAGCGTCGCGGCCAGGTCCTCGGCGCCGCAGCCGACCACGACGATCAGCTGGCCCTGGGTCCACGGCAGCAGCCCGGACTTGAAGTAGCCGCCGACCTTACCGGGCGGCACCGGGACGTCGTTGACGTGCGCCTGGCCCCGGACCTCGTCGAAGTGCGTGACGAGCAGGAACGCGCCGTCGTACGCCGGCAGCTTCGCGGCCAGCGCGATGTCCTTGGGCTGCTGCGACAGCAGCAGGCCGCCGGGCAGGAACCGGCCGCCCCCGGGCAGATCGGGGTGCAGGAACACGCCGCCGTCTGCGCTGGGCACGTCCACCACCGGATGCGGGTCCGCGACCGGGTGGTCGCCGAGCTCTGCGACGTGTCCCCAGCCGGCGCCGGCCTGGTCCAGATACACCAGGCCGTCCGAGCGGAACTTGAACGTCAGGACCGCAGGATCGGGCTGGCCGAGGAAGTGCCCGGGGACGATCAGGTCGCTCTGGATGAGCCGGGTCGGGCCATCCCAGTTCCCGCGCCGGAACTCGTCCGAGACGTGCTGGATCAGTGCTGTGAGATCGCCACTCACCCCCTGCTGGAGCCCTGGCGACTTGCTGAGGTCGACGATCACGCGGACGTTCTTGTCCGGGTACGCCTTCAGCTTGGAGTCGACGGCGTTGCGCGCGCCCTTGCCGACGTCTGGGAAGGCCTTCACCTCCACCTTCAAGTGGTCACCGACGTGCGTGACCGCGTTGTAGAAGGCACCCTCGGCGGCGCCGATGCCGTCCTCGCCGGGCTTGGGCACCTTCCCGTCGGGTCCGGCCAGCACATAGTCGGGCTTCTTCGTGCTCCCGTTGAACGGCCACGGATGCAGCCCCGAGGTGCCGCCGTGCACCTCGGCGAGCAGCTTGGCGTTGAGCGGCTCCAGGGCGTCGTTCAACGCCGCGACCGGGAACTTGCTGGCCCGCGAATCCCCCTTGAGGTTGTGGTCGAACAGGTTCTGCAGCAGCGGGCGCGCCGCGGCCGAGGACACCTCGGGGTCCGTCAGGCTCAGGCGCAGCGCTTCGAGGTCCTTCTGCAACTGGGCCTTCGCCACGGCGGTGAACGTCTTGTCGTTGAACATCCTCATGATGGCGCGGTTGCCGCCGGTCGCCACGCCGTCCTCGACCGTGCCGAGGCTGAGGATGCCGTTGCCGGTGAACATCCCGTCGACCTCGTGGTGCCAGGCCTTGTCCCAGGCGGTCAGGTCGAACGACTTGCCCCAGGTCCCGGCCACCGGCTCCGGATGCGGACCCGGCCGCGGCTCGGCGGCGACCGGCGGAGTGTCCAAACGCCCGGTGTCCAGCGGCCGCAGCTCCAGGGAGGTCCTGGGGACCTGGACGCCGGGGCCGTTCGTGAACACGTCCCCGTTCTTCTGCTCCTTGGCCAGCCAGTCGTCGGCGTTCCGGCCGTTGCCCCACACGTCGTGGAAGCCGTGGGTGAAGTCCTCGCGGAACTGCTGCGAGATGTGGTCGAACCTGGCACCGTCGCCGAGCAGTTCGGAGGCGTGGGACAGCTCGTCGAGCAGGTGCGCCTCGAAGTTCAGCCGCCCGGGGATCGCCGCGATGAGGTTGTCGAGCCGGGAGTCCCAGCCGGCGACGATCGCGCGGATCTGCTTGGCGTCGAAGCGGCCGCCGGTCCAGAACGTGTCCGGGACCTTCATCAGGTCCTTGGCATCGCCGACGAATTCGGCACGGACCTGGGCGATCTCCGGGTCCGTGAGATCGCGCATGCCCGCCGGGCTGTGCCAGTCCTGCGCGCCGTGGATGAAGGCGCCGTCGAGCGCGTCGGCTCGGGAGGAGATCCGCAGTTCCAGATCGAAGCGCTCGGGCAGGCGGGCGGCCAGGTCGTCGATGATGGGCTTGGCCTCGGCGGGCGCGAGGTGGTCGGTGAGGGTGCGGGAGATGTTCCGGAACTCCTCGGCCAGCTCGGTCAGGCGGTCGGCGGAGAAGCCGCCGTCGAGCGGGACGTCGTGGCCGAGCCAGGTGCCGTAGGCCTTCTCGAACGCGTCGGCTTCCAGGGCGCCGAGGCCGGCTTCCTTGTCCAGTTTGGCGCTCAGGCCCGCCATGTAGTCGTCCAGGCCCTTGGCGAACTTCGCGACGTCCAGGCCGCCGCCGTCGGCCAGGCCGTGACGGGCTTCGCCGAGCAAGTTCGCGACGTGTGCCTGGAAGTCGTCGGTGAGCTTGGTGAAGCCGAAGAAGGAGGGGGTCTTGCCGGTCTGGTCGGCCCAGGCCTTGACGCCGTTCTGGAACCTGAGGTCCGCCTGGCCCTTGAGCGCAGTGGCCTCGGCGTCGGAGCCCAGGCGGCCGTCGAGGCCGTCGAGCAGGTTCCGGCTCAGCTTGTCGAAGGCCGCCGGGTCGGACAGGGTGCCCGGGCCGGCGGCCCGCAGGGCCTTGTCGAACTCCTCGCGCCAGGCCTTGATGGTCGTCAGCGAGATCGAGCCGTGGTCCTCGGCCCACTTGTCGACCTTGGTGTCGAAGGCGTCCAGGGCGGCCTCGATCTTCGGAGCGATCTGCTTTTCGAGCTGGATCTTGGGTTGGACGTCCTTGGCCAGGTCGATGCGGGTCTGGCTCCAGGCCGCGTCCTTGTCGACGGGGTGCAGGTGGGACAGGGTGCTGCCGAAGACGTCGCCGTTCTCCTTCTCCCAGGACAGCCAGCTCTTGGCCATGTCCGGGGTCATGCCGTGCGGCATGCCGCCGGGCAGACGGTGGTTGGACAGGTAGTCCAGGACCGTGGTCTCGCGGAACTTCGCGGCGTCCTCGGGCGCCCCGTGGAAGGCGTGCGCGGCGTCGGCCAGTACGGTGCGCAGGTCGGCCTCGAAAGCGAGCTTGCCCTCGAAGTTCTTGAGCACCTGGTTGTAGATCTGCGGCCGGGAGCCCGGCGCGATCTTGCGCAGGTCGGCGCCGAGCCCGTCGAGCAGACGCTGGACGCCGGCCTCGCCGACCAGCGCGGCCTCCTGCGGGTTCGCGGCGGCCCAGTCGGAGGCGATGGCGCGGCCCTTGAGTCCGTTGGAGTTGACCTTCGAGATCTTGGCGATCTGCTCGGCCAGCTTGCTGTGCATGTCGTGGGTCAGGGCGCCGGCCAGGCTGTCCTGGATGTCGGCGGAGAAGGTGAGGTTGTTGGCCTTGGCGTCGTGGAACAGCTTCTCGGCGGTGCCCAGGAAGTCCTGGCGGAACTTGGCCAGTTCGGCCGGCGGGAGCTTGCCGGCGATCCCGGCGTTCGCACCGAGTCCGTGCTCGAAGGCGGCGCCGGCCTTGCGCATCCAGTCGTCGCGCTCCAGGGCCTTGCCGAGCGCGGTCTTCAGGTCGCCGGCCAGCGCCAGCTTGAGCGCGGGCAGGTCGAGGCCGGCGCCGAAGGCGGCGTTCTTGGCCGACCAGGCCCGGTCGAAGCCGGCGCCGGCACGGTCGGCGATCTCCTGGTCGAAGCGGACCCGGCTGTCGATGCTCAGCTTGAGGTAGTCGGGGTCGTCCTTGATGCCCTTGCCGAGGCCGTCGATCCAGCCGGTGCGCTCGAACTCCCGGGAGAACTGTTTGGGCAGGTTGTCGATCATGCGGTTGACCTGGAGTTCGGAGAATTTCGGGTCGACCAGCCGAGGGTCGCGCCAGCCGTCGTGCACGTCCTTGATCTGGGTGAAGAAGTCGTGCGCCATCTTGTCCAGCGTGTCGGGGGCGATCTTCCCGACGTAGCCGGCGATCTGGTGGTCGAAGGCCTGGCGGCCCAGGGCCAGGTGGTCGGCCAGGAAGCCGCCGACGGTGGTGATCCCGCTGATGCCGCCGACGTTCCCGACGCCGATCGGCTCGGCGCGGACCGCGATGTTCTGCCCGCCCAGGCCGTGCAGGGCGCCGGCCTCGCCGGCCACGCTGTGGTCGATCGAGGTGGTCAGGGAGCTGAGGTCGGCCAGCGAGTGCTCGGCGAGGTTCCCGCCGGCCACCTCGACGTTCTTGACCAGGCTGAGCACGTCGTGGATGGGCAGGGTGGCGGCACCGGTGGCGGCCGCGATCTCCACCCGGGGGATCTGGTCGTGCAGGTCGTCGGCGACGATGTGGTCCATGCCGGTGAAGCTGGGCATCTTCGCGACCGCGATGTCCTTCTCGACGCCGGTGAGCGAGATGGCGTCGCCGATCTTGACCACGGCGATGCTGTCGGCGTGCGTCAGGTTGGTGATCTCGATCGGCTTGAAGCCCTCCATCTGCTCGATGCCACGGACGACGACGTTGCCGAGGTCACCGGTGTTCAGCTTGCTGAAGCCGCCCAGGTTCCCGATATCGCCCACATCGAAGTGGGTGTCGATGCGACCCAGGGCCCCGACGTCGAAGTGCGGGTCGAGCAGGCTGGGCTTGATCAGGGAATTGATGGTGCTGAGGTCGGAGAGCTTGAGGGTGGACAGGAAGTTCTCCGGGACGAAGAGCGTGCCGTTCGGCAGCGGCACGTAGCTGATGCCGTCGGCCGGGTTGAAGTCGTGCATGGCCTTGACGTTCAGCGTGATCTTGGCGATCTCGTCGGCCGGGATGTTCAGGCTCTTGGTGAGCTGGAAGAGCGTGAACTGGTCGTCGAGCGCCTTGTCGATCGGCACGATGCCGGGCAGCGTGCGCTCGAAGGAGCGCCACAGTGCGCCGCCGAAGCCCAGCGCGGTGAACTCGTCCTTGGTGACCGGCAGGAACAGCCGGACGAAGCGGCCGGTGCCGATCTCGGTCACGACGAAGTTGAAGCCTTTTCCGATCCCGTCGCCGAGGAACTTCAGCCCGTTGATCAGGTACCGGTCGAAGTTCACGAACTTGTCGAAGGCGATGGCGCCGATTTTGGTGATGATGTCGGGGAAGGTCAGGACCTTGTCCAGGACCCACATCCCGCCCTTCATCGCGAACACGCCGATCACCTTGATCGAGCCGAGCACCCCGATCGAGCTGAAGTCCACGAACAGGTTCTTGACGTTGCCGAAGATGTTCCCGATGTCGCCGGTGATCTTGTCGACGCCGCCGATCAGCTTCGCGATGCCGCCCTTGAGCAGGTTCGCCAGGTCGCCGCCGATGCCCCGGGTCATCGGCGCGATGATGCCGAGAAAGCCCAGGAACAGGCCCAGGAAGTTGGTGTCGCCGTGCGCGAAGTCGACGATGGACTTGATGAACAGCGCGATGTTCGCCAGCCAGGCCAGGATGGCCAGCGGGCCGCCGAAGACCAGGCCGACGATGCCGAGGATCAGCGCCAGCCACTGGAACGCCTCCCAGAAGATCTCCGAGGGGGTCAGCGCGCCGGCCAGGTGGCTCACGGCGTCGTCGATCGTGCCCGCCGCGGTGTTCGCAGCCGTGGTCAGGTCCGCGCCGGCCTGCTTGGCGGCCTGCGTGTACTGCGCCAGGCCCGGATCCTTGTCCGGCAGGGCCAGGGCCTTGGTGAGCGCGGTGTCGGCGTCGGTCTGGTGCTGGGTCAGGGCCTTGTTGAAGGTGTCGATCGCCGGAGTGGCCTCGTCGAAGCACTGCTGCAGGCCGCGGAAGAACTTCTGGAGCTGATCGCTGATCTGGCCGCGCAGGGCGTCGGCGGTCTTGCCGGTCCAGCCGCCCGCGACGTTGTTGACGATCGCGTTGATCGTCGTCTCCATCTGGTCGACCTGGCCCTGCACCTCGTGCATCACCTTGGCCAGCGCGGCCATCCGGTCCTGGCTGCCGGGCGTGGGGTCGCGGTCCAGGCCGAGCTTGGACCAGTCAGTGGGCCGGGCCACGCGGCCTCCTTCCGGTTCGTCGCGGCGTTCCGAAGGGGGGTACGTATGCGGGAGCGTGGATGGTTCTCGCAAACACGCCGCCAGGGCCGAGAACCGTTTGCGGAGACTGATACGTACCACTGGGTGAGAGACGAAGAGGAAGGGGCGAACCGTTGGCCGACCCGGGCAAGCTGGCTTCCGGCATCAAGATCCAGATCAACTACACCCAGCTCAAGGCGGCTGCGGACAACATGGACGTGCTGCGGAAGAACCTCGACTCGCAGCTCTCAGCATGGAAGTCGGGCATCACGGGCAGCCAGATGGTGGGCAACTCCATGCAACTCGGCACCTTCAGCGGAAGCGGGCACGACAAGCTGGACCACTCGCTGTACAAGTTCTACGACAACTTCACCAGCATCGCGGGGGATGCGAAGACCAAGCTGGAGAAGCTGGCCCAGACCTTCCGCACGGTGGCGCTCCAGTTCCTGGACAACGACCTCGGCCTGGCCTCGAGCATCAACTACCAGAGCTACCAGTACCTGCTGAGCGCCTGGAACAGCAAGGAGGCCGCCTGGAAGCACTACCAGGCGACGAAGAACGAGGAGACCACGTTCCAGACGTACGACGAGCACGGGAACCTCGTCACACAGCACATCCCGATGTGGGCGCCGGGCAGTCCGACGCCGACGGACCCGGGGGCGGCGCCGACGTCGTACAACAATCTCAAGGACGTCACGAACCCGCTGTTCGGCTTCGGCAACACGGCGCCTGGACCGAACGACCCGAAGCTGCTGGTCGCCACCGATGTGCAGAAGTTCGGCGCCGGGGCGGCGTCGATGACCACGACGGTGCACCTGGACCAGAGCGTGCTGGACACCAACACCGGCCCCAACCCGCCGGACTCGGCCCATCAGCAGAGCCCGGTCACGCAGAGCGACACCAGCGTGACCTACGACGGCGGCACGTACACCGAGAGCACCACGTACGAGGTCGCGAAGCCGTACAACTACACGACGCACATCACGCACGCCGACGGGACGACCGAGACGGCCACCTGCACCGCCAACGCGGATGGCAGTAGCGCGGTGTGGACGGACGTCACGAAGCACACCGACGGCTCGGTCGATACCTACAAGTGGACCGGCAACGCCAAGAGCCCCGGCGACCGCACCCTGGTCGACTCCCCGTCCATGCACACGAAGGACACAGGCGGCGGCAACGGAGACACCGGTAGCGGTGGCGGCGGCCGCGGCGGCCGCATCTAGGCGATCTCTCCCTTCACGTTCCATTCACCGGAAGGCAAACCACATGGTCAGCAACATCAACATCGACAGCGACCAGATCAACACCGCGACCACGACCCTGAACAAGGCCGTCGGCGACATCCCGCAGCAGCTCAACAACCTGCTGAACGCGGTCAACAACTTGCTGGGCTCAAAGGAGGGCGGCCTGTTCCTGTCGCAGTCGAGCCCGGCATTCCAGACCGCGTACAAGAACTTCAACGACTCGCTGGTGGCCGCGGTGCAGACCATCGGCTCGTTCTCGCAGCAGTTCACGAGCATCGCCAACAGCATCAACGGCATGGACGAGTCGATCGCGAAGAGCATCAACGGGAAGTAATCCCGCACGCCCCGCACTGAGCAGGCCCCGAGGCCCCGCACTGAGCACGCCCGAACGACACAGGAGCAGACATGCCTTCCGCAGTATTCGACTACAGCAAGGTCGAGACAGTCGCCACCCAGCTGCACAACGCCAACACCGAGCTCGTCAACCGCCTGAACGACCTGCAGAACACGGTGACCGCCATGCTGAGCTCCGGCGGCGGCCTCTACATGGAGCAGTCCAGCCCCGCGCTGCACGACGCGTACGCGCACTTCACCGTGACGCTGCAGAACGCGATGAACAACATCGGGAACTTCGCGACGCAGTTCGACAAGATCAAGAAGGGGCTGGCCGACTTCGACGACAGCACGCAGAAGGCTGTCATCGCCGCCGGGCAGAAGCAGTAGGGGCGCGCGGTACGGCGCAATACAGCGCGGTACGGCACGCTGTGGCGCGACTGGCCGGCTGAGGTGATCAGCCGGCCGGTGCAGCACGACGACCGGCAGTGAGGCCGTCCGACAGCAGGGCCGCCCTCAGTTCCCGAAATCGAACCAATGCATACTCACGAACGGCTGCGGCTGCCCACTGCCAAACGTCACGTAGACGTCGTGCACCCCGGTCGTGCGGTTCATGTTCATCGGTACCGTGCGCCAACTCTGCCAGCCACCCGTGTTCGCGATGTCGAAGACCGCGGCCGGCGCGCTCGTCAGGCTGTCCATGTGGACCTCGACGCGGCCGCTGATGCCCGCCGCGGCGCCGGAGGCGACGCGGCCGAGGAACTGGGTGGCGCCGGTGCCGAAGTCGACGTGCGGGTACTCCGCCCACGCGCCGTCCGCGAGGCTGCCGAGGTCCTGGTTGCCGCCGCGGGAAGGGTCGTCGGCCGTCGCCTCGGCGGTGACGTCCCAGCACGAGGTGTGCGCGCCGGCGGCGATCGGCGCGAACGCGTCGCTGCTCGACCCCGAGCCGGCGGCGCAGCCGGCGGGCGGAGCTGGAGCCGGAGCCGGAGCTGGAGCCGAAGGCGGGGGCGGGGCGGAGGTCCGGGCGGAGGTCGGGGCCGGCGCATGCGAGGACGGGGCCACAGACGGCTTCGTCGAAGGCCGTGACGCCGGCGAAGCCGGGTCCGGCGACGGCTGCGACGGCTGCGGGGGCTGCGCGGCGCTGGAATCCGGCCCCGCCTGCGTGACGGTCGTCGTCGCGACCGGCGGCGCGGGGGCGGCCGGAGACGACGGGGCCGCGGCCGATGAGGAGCCAGCGGTGACCGCCGGCGAAGCCGAGTCCGACGAACTCGCCGAACTCGCCGGACTCGCCGGACTCGCCGAACCACCCGCCGCCGCGACGGGACTCGACGCCACTCGCGCCGCGACGTCGGCCGCCGACACGTGCCGCGGGGAACCCGACGAGCCCCCGCCGGGAAGCAGGATCAGCCCGAAGCCCACCACGATCGCCGCGGCACCGCCGATACCCGCCTGCTTGCGGCGCATACTCAGACCGAGACCTGAACCATACATATCCGTCCCCTGCTTCACTTCGTCACGTCGCTACTTCAACTCCGTATGCGGGATCAGCAGCGACAGAACACTCCCGGTCGCCGCGTCCCCCGTCAGCCCGCGCCCGAACCGAGCCGGCCGCCGCACCAAGTCCTGCGGCAGCCGCACTCCGATGCAGTCCCCCTCAGCCAGGCTCTGCGGCGCCAGCAGCACCCCGGTCCGCGACCGCCGCAGCTCCGCCGCCCACCCGATCACCGCCTGCACGAACGTCTCCGGCGACCCGGCCGCCGCCAGCCCGATCCCCTGGTCCCGCCCCGTCGCGATCAGGTCTCGCAGCGTGTTGTCGGCCGGGGTGTGCAGCAGCAGGTCCGTGTCGTCGATCAGCACCGCCGCCGGCGTCCCCACCTCGGCCAGCGCTTCGGTGATCTCCGGCCCCGCCAGCTGCGGGGCGCTCAGCACCCGCACCCGCGGCTGCCCCTGCAGCCGGCGCAGCGGTGATTCCCGCGGCGTGATCACCACCAGTCCGGTCCCCCCGGCCAGCAGCGAGACCGCCATCGTCGCGAGCACCGTGCTGCGACCGGTGCCGACCGGCCCGAGCACCACACACCCGCGCGCCGCCAGATCCACCCCGTGCGGGGCGATGTCGTCTCCGCTCAGCCCCAGCAGCGCCCACAGCGGACGCGGCGGCTCGGCCGGCATCCGCTCCCAGGCCTGCGTGAACGTCAGCGACGAGGGCAGCGGCGCGACGGGATACGGCCGCGCCGCCTTCGACACGTCCTGGTCCCGCTCCCGCGCCGCCTCGCCGATCCTGCGCAGCGCCTCGGCCTGCGCCGCACCCGAGGGATCCGGCGCGAGCAGCGCGATCTGCGACTCCGTGCAGTCCTCGGACCGCCACCCGCGCCCCGGCGGCACGACCGTCGGCAGGTCGGAGTGGCTCATCCCGATCAGCATGTAGTCCGACCGGTCGTTCATCCGCAGCACGAACTTCTCCTCGTTCAGGCTGCTGAGCTTGCCGTTGAGCAGCGCCCGGTCCCCGGACACGATCATGTGCACCCCGGCCGCCGCGCCCTCCCGGACCAGCTGCGAGAACATCTCGACCAGCCGGCCGTTGTCGAACTCCCCGATCGCGGTGTGCAGCGCCTCCCAGGCGTCCACGAACACGACGACGTGCGCCGGCCGCACCTGCCCCGGCGGCATCGTCTCGCGCAGCTCGGCCAGGTTCGCCGCGCTGTGCACGGTCAGCAGATCCTGTCGCCGGGTGAGCTCGGCGACCAGCCGGGTCAGCAGCCGCTCGATCCGCTCCCGGTCGGCCCGCTGCACCACGGCCCCGCAGTGCGGCAGCGACTCCAGCACGGTCAGCGCACCGCCGCCGGCGTCGATCCCGTACATGTGCACGTCGGCCGTGGACACCGTCCGCGCCAGCGCGCCGGCCAGCGTCCGCAGCGCCTGCGTCCGGCCGGAGCGCGCCGAGCCGACGAAGTACAGGTGTCCGTCGCGGTCCGGGTTGAACACCAGCGGCGCCTGCGCCTGCCGCGCCGGGAGGTCGTCGAGCCCGTAGGACACCGGGATCAGACGAGTGCCGTGCCGCACGGTCCCCAGCGGACGGATCTGCGGCACGTCGTCCAACAGCAGCATCGTCGGCAGCGGCGCCAGCCACGGACTGGGCCCCGGCTCGCATCCGACCAGCGCCGCCGCCTCGTTGATCGCGCTGACCAGTTCCGACAGATCGGTCGGCCCGACCTGCTCGGCGTTGGCGGCCGTGGCGGCGCTCGCCACGCTCAGCGCGGTCGGCGGGAGTCGGCGGCCGAGCCGCTGCCAGGGCATGGCCGCCGCGGCCGTTGGCGGAGGCGGGGCGCTGTCCGGCTCGTCCGCGTCGAAGTCGACCGGCCGCGCGGCGCCGGCGTACCCGGTCTGGAACGGCACGACCATCTGGTGCCCGAGCCGGGCCAGCGCGCGCCCGGGCGTCGTGGCCGAGATCCCCGCCGCGTCGGTGGTGTCGATGACGTCGCGGCTCTCCGTGCCGTCGGTCATCCGCAGCGAGATGCGCAGGTTCGTGTTGGCCCGGATGTCGGCGGTGACCGCGCCGGCCGGCCGCTGCGTGGCGAGCACCAGGTGCAGGCCGAGCGACCGGCCGCGCTGGGAGATGCCGACCACGCCGTGGACGAAGTCCGGCACCTCACGCGCCAGGGTGGCGAACTCGTCGATCACGATGACCAGCCGCGGCAGCGGCGCCAGCTCCGGATCCCGGGCCCGCATCGCCTGGTATTCCGGGTGGTCCTTGGCCCCGGCGGCGGCCAGCAGCTGCTCGCGGCGCCGCAGCTCCGCACCGAGCGAGGTCAGGGCCCGGTCCACGAGGTGGTCGTCGAGGTCGGTGACCATGCCGAGGGTGTGCGTGAGCCGGACGCAGTCCCGGAACGCGCTGCCGCCCTTGTAGTCGACGAGCACGAACACCAGCTCGTCCGGCCGGTTCGCGGTGGCCAGCGCGGCGACCATGGCCTGCAGCAGCTCGGACTTGCCGGAGCCGGTGGTGCCGCCGATCAGCGCGTGCGGGCCGTCGGTGACCAGGTCGAACACCGCCGGACCGTCGTAGCCCGCGCCGAGGACGAACGCGGTCGAGGCCGGCCGGCGCTCCCATCCGGCGACGATCCGGTCCGCCGCCGGCGGCTCCAGCCCGAGCAGGTCCAGCAGCGCCACCGAGTCCGGCAGCATGCCGCGGTCCTCGGAGGTGACGTCCCGGATCGGCGCGACGGCCCGGGCCACGGTGTCGCACCAGGCGGCGCTGACGGCGTCGACCCGGACATCCGGAACCGGCACCGCACCGCGCTGCCGCACGGTCGCGTAGTACCCGCCGGGCCGGGGGCAGTCCTGCAGCGCCACGACGGCGGCGCACTCCTCGGGCAGCAGCCCTTCACGCTGGTCCAGACAGACGAAGAAGACCCGGACCGCAGGGCCGTCCTTCAGGATCTGCACCATGCCCGGCACCTCGCGCAGCCGGCGCGCGCCGTCCACGATCACGACCACGTCCGGCTCGGTGAACATCACCGAGGTGATCGCCGAGCCGCGGGCCTGCGTCCGGGCGTTGACCACCGAGCCGAGCTCGGCGACCCGGTTGGCCACGGTCTCCGGGTCGTTGCCGATCCGGACCAGCGCTCCGTGATGCTCGGGGAAGCGCGCGTGCGGGAGCCAGCGCAGCCAGTCCCAGTCCGGCTCGGTCTCGGCGTCGGTGAGCAGGTGGATCTGCACGTCGCGCGGGCTCTGCAGGACGCCGGCCTGGACGACCAGCCAGCGGGCCAGGTCCCGGACCGCCGCCGGCGGTCCGGCCAGGCCGGTGACGCCGAGCCCGGCCAGGTCCAGGGACAGCGGTGCGGCCGGCACCCGCCAGGGCGGGCCCTGCTGCTGGTAGCTGCCGGGTTCGTCGACCACAACCAGGGCGGGCACGTCGGCCGTGCCGACCCGCGCGGTCAGGTGGTCGCCGTCGGCACGGCGTCGCTCCCACAGCCGGGTTCCGGGGCCGACCGCGATCTGGCCGAGGGTCGCCGGATCGGGCGAGGCCTGGTTGCGCAGCACGCGTTCGGCCGCGACGGCCGCGGCGATCTCGACCTCGCGCCGGGCCCTGGTCCGGCGGTACTCGATCATGGCCAGCCGGTGGGACTTGCGGCCGGTCCGGCGGTCGCTGATCAGGTTCGTGATCGCGAAGACCGGGCTGAACAGCGTGAAGACGAGGTAGAAGTAGGAATGGAAGAGGAACACCATGGCGAAGCCCATGACCATCGGGGCCAGCATGGTGAGCATGGCGAACGGACGCCTGCCCGGCGCGACCGGGACGCCCGGCATCCGGAACCGGTTCGGTGCCAGCGGCGACATGATGCGCGGCGGGCGGTTGTAGTCCAGGCCCAGGCCCCGCTCGGAGCGGCGGACGTCGGCGTCGGCCAGGGCCGGCGGGCAGACCCGCAGGACGGTGCCGGCGAGTTCGAAGTCCTCGTTGACGGCGACCGCGAACTGTCCGGGCTCGGCGTCCTTCGCCTGTGCCTTCGGCGGTTCCAGGCGTGCCTGCTTGGCCGCTTCCTTCGCCGCCGCCCGCTGTGCCTTCTGTGCCTTCTGTGCCTTCTGGTCCGGCGGATTCCCGGTGTCGGGCTCGGCGGCCAGCGGCGGGACCACGGCGATCGGACGGGCGGCGGGCTCGGGCCCGCCGGGCCGGGAGTCGGCGTACTCGAACTCTGCGACGAGGACGGAGCCGTCGGGGCGGACCGTGAGCCGGGCTGTGTGGTCGGCGGGGAATCCCGCCCAGCGCACCGTGCAGTCCGAACCGGAGCCCGCGAAGTGGCTGCCCAGGCCGAGTCGCCAGACGCGGCCGGCACCGGCGCCGCCGACGGCGCGGATCTCCAGCAGCGCGCTCTGCGGGACCAGGCCGTAGTCTTCGGTCGCCACGGTGGCAGCGCCGTCGAGGACGACGCGCGATCCGTCGCGCAGGCCGGTCTGGCCGAGCAGTCCGCGCCGGTCGGCCTTGACGCCGTCGATCTCGATGCGGGTCGGGACGTATTCGCCGGCCTCGGCAGCCTGGTCGGGGTGGTCGGCGCGATCGGCGCGCTCGGCGTCCCCGTCGGTCAGCACCGCGAGCCGGGCCGCCGCCTCCGCGAGTTCGGACGCCGGGGAAGTCTCCAGGACGACGTCCGTCGTCGTGGCGGAACCGTCACGGGAGCCGTGGACGGTGAGGGCTATGCGCATCGAGGGGTTTACTCCAGCTCTGCTGAGTGCGCGCGGACGGGATCGACGGCGCTGACCGCGTCGAGGTCGTCGTGCGCTTCGGCACGGGCCACGAGCAGAGCCTTCGCGGACGTCGTCTGGGCTGAACTCGTCTGTGCTGAATTCGTAGGGGCTGAACTCGTCGGATCAGCGGCGGTGCCGACGTGGGGCTGGGTGCCGAGGCGGTCCAGGAGAGCGGCGGGGGTTGTGGTCGGCGCGCCGGGTTCGTCGGCTGTGATCGCTGCTTTGGCTGTGGTCGCTGCTTTGGCAGCGTCAGCCTCGGCGGCCGCGGCCACCTGCTGCGCTGCGGCGGCTGCGGCTGTCGCGTTCCTCGCGTCCACCGCTTCCAGAGCCGTGGCCAGGTGAATCGTCTGCGCCTTCACGCCGAGCACGCCGGTGTCCAGCTCCCCGTCGGCATCGAGCGTCCAGCGCCACTGGGCTCCCTCGGCCGGCCCGAAGACGAACCGGACGTCGTGCCCGGCGGCGGCACTGCGGCGCTCCAGCAGCTCCGCCAGGGCTTTCGCAGTATCCTGATCCCCGTCGATGGAGATCGCGCCCGGAGACTGCGCGGGATCGATGAACACCACAACGGAGCCGGCCGTGCCCACGGCGATGAACGGGTGGTCGGCCGCCTCGTCGGCCTCGGCCAGGCGCGTCCGGACCGCCGTTCGCACGCGGTCGTCGCCTTCTTCGGCCGTCCACGGCGCGGTCGTCGTGGGGGCGTCGATGCCGGCCAGGCGGATGACGACGTCGTCGGCGCCGAGCTCGACGGCGTACGGCTCCAGTGGCGCGGCGACGCGCAGCAGCCGCGCGCCGTCCGGGTCGGCGAGAGCGGCGGCGAACTCCGCTGACGTCAGGACCCTGGCAGGCTTGTTCTCCCGCCAGATGCGGTAGCGGCTCGCGAGGTGGGAGCAGCCCACGTATACGAGCAGAAGAGCTCCGGCCGCGACGAACACGTACCCTGCGATGTTCCAGGGCTCGGTGTGCGCTCCCGCGGCAACGTACTGATGCGTGTAGTGATCCATCTGCCGATCCGTGTGTGGGAGAGGCGATCATGCGCACTGCGCCGCGCCGCAGTCGCTGAGCACCCGCCGCAGCGCCCGCACGGCGTGGTGGTTCCTGGACTTCACGGTGCCCGCCGGGATGCCGAGCACGCGCGCCGTCTCGGTCCGGGTGCGCCCGAGGCAGTGCACGTGGACGAGGACTTCGCGCTGCGCGGGGTGCAGTTCGGCCAGCGCGTCGACGACGAGCCGGCGCTGGGAGACCGCCTCGGCCAGGTCGCGCAGGTCGGGCACGTTCGCCACGCCGGCCTCGTCGCTGACCTCCACCGGCCGGGCCCGGTCGCGCCGGCTCATGTCGACGACCAGGTTCCGGGCCACGGTGAACAGCCAGGGCCGCAGCGAGCCGGGCCGGTCGTCGCCGGTCCGGACCAGGAACCAGGCGCGCAGGAAGGTCTCCTGCACCACGTCCTCGGCACGGTGCGGGTCATAGGGAATCAGCTGCCGTACATACTGGAGCAGCGGCGTCCGGTGCTGGTGGTGCAGAGCCCGGATGGTCGCCTCGGCAAGCACGCGCCCCTGCGGATCATTGAGCTCGACGCCCGAGTCAGGCACGGCCACTCCCCCTGACAATATATGAAGCCTGTTACTGCGGGATACGTTAGCCGAATTCAGGACTATCCCATCCGATTCACGACGGCCGACGTTGAGGTTCCACCAGCGGCGCGCACCTGAACCCACAGATCATCTTGCGTCCGCGTGCTCCGCATCACGACAGCGGAAAGGCAAATTTCACACGAAATTTCCCTGCCGAAACCGGCCGTTAGCCTCCCCTCCGCCGGCCGTGGGCCGCGACGAAGGGTGCTGAGACACAGGCTTGACCGGAGATCGGCGCAGCGGCGAACGTAGTGTCGCACTGGCGCGGCGAGCGCGGTGCGAGTGTGGGACTGTCGGCCGCCGAGCCGACCAGAGTCGGCCACGCGGTGGCGCGTCGGGCCGGACGAGGGGGAGACGTGAAGTTCCTGACCCAGCGCCACGCGACCGTCAGCGGCGTCAGCCTGGTCGCCGTCGGGATCGGGCTGATCCTGGTGCCGGGCACCACCCCCGCGCACCGAACGGCGGCCGGGGCAGCGGCTCAGGCGCTGGACGGCCCGAAGCCGACGCCCACACCGACGTCGGCGGCGGCGGTCGCGGACGGCTCGGCGAGCACTTCGTCGAGTTCTTCGACGTCGAAGTCCTCAGCTTCGTCTTCGAGTTCTCCTTCATCGTCGGGTTCTTCTTCGCCGTCGGCGGCGAGCAGCCCTTCGTCGAGCAGCCCGAGTCCGACGCAGCCGCCGACCTCAGCGCATTCCTCCTCGCCCGCACCGGTGATGTCGTCCCGCGGCCCGACGTCAGACCCCAGCTCGCCGCCACCGTCATCGCACCCCGGCTCGCCCCCGTCGCCCTCGCCGGACCCGACCGTCGCGCCCCCGCCAAGCCGGCCGAGCACCCCCGCGGCGACGCACCAGCCGGGAATGCTGACCGACCTCGCCAACCTGTCGGCCGGCGTGGTGAACGGCACCACCGCGAACGGAGCGACGACGGTCGCCTGGACCACCACGCCGAACCAGACCGACCAGCACTGGTCGGTGGTGAACACGTCGTACAACGGGCAGAGCGGCCTGGTGTTCGAGAGCAACCTGTCGAACGGCTACGTCCTGGACCTGAACACCTCCAGCGGACACGTCTCGCTGTGGCAGAGCCTGACGGGAACGAACGAGATGTGGTGGCTCGCCTCGTCGACGACATCGGGGGCGTACTACATCCACAACCTGATGGCGACCGACTGCCTGACGGACAACGGGCTCGGGTTGGATCTGACGGTGGCACCCTGCGTGACGGGGAATCCGCGGCAGATCTGGTATCTGCCGTAGGTGACGGAGAGCCCTGGGAAGCGCGGCGTCGACCCGTTGCGCGTGTCGCGGTTTCCGCTCATGGCACTGGTGAATGCAAGTCGATCACTTATATGGAAACCCTTATATAGACGGCAGCGCAGATCCGAAGAGAAAGCACCTGTCGCAGGGCCCTGTATTGTACCCTTGACCTCGTGACCGGCTTGCAGCTCGTTGCGGCGATCGTGAACTCAGTCGCGTGGCCGGCTGCCGTCGTCGTCGCAGTAGTGCTGCTGCGACGAGAGTTGGTCAGCGTTTTTCAGCGCGTGCAAAGCCTGGAGTTTCCCGGGGGGAAGGCTACGTTCGCCAACCTCGCGGATTTCGAGAAGGTCGCCGCGGTCGCGGGAAAGAACGCGGGGGCCCCGGCGGATGCGGAGGCCGCCAGCCGGTACGCGGCGACCGAGTTCAGCGCGGTGGAGGCACTGGCTTCGCAAGCCCCTCGGCAAGCCGTGATCGATGCCTGGGGATTGCTCGAGTACCACCTCAACGTCGCGTCCGACCAGATAACCCCGGATCGCCCCCACGGCTGGCCGCAGGTAGCGCACAACCTGGAAGCCTGGGACAAGTGGCCGATCGTCTATCCGGCGATTCTGGAGCTCCGGCGCCTTCGTGACCACACGGTCCGGTCCAGCCGTCCGCCGTCGAGCGCGGACGCCGCCCGCTATGTGTCGCTGGCGCAAGAACTGGCGACCACCTTGCGGACCTCATTCGCCTCCCCGCCCATCGAGAAACCTGGTGGCGGCTCATGAACGGTCTTCAGCAGTCGCGCCCGGATCCCGGAGAAGTCCATTCGCTGCTGCGAGAACAGCAGCTGGTGCTGATCCACGCGACCGATCAGCTCATCCTCGATCATTCGAACACCCTCGAGGAGACACTTCGATTCATCATCACCCGCACCCGCGAAGTGCTCAACGCCTCGCATGTGGACATCCTCTTCCAGTACGCGGACGGCTTGCGGGTGGAGATCTCCTCGGATCCGGCGGCGGAGATCGGGCGCTTCGTTCCGCTCGACCGGTCGCTTTCCGGGCTGGTGTTGACGAACCGCCAGCCGGTCATGGTGAACGATCTCCACAGTGATCCACTGTTTCGCGAGAAGTATTTTCCGCGCCTGGAAACCGATCCTCCGGGTCACGTGCCCGCACTCGGCTTCCTCGGCGCCGAACTCACCCTCGACGGGCAGCCGATCGGTGTCATCGATGTCGAGGCGCCGCCGGAGCGCGGATTCGACGAATCGCACCTCGACTTCGTCACGGTCGTGGCCAGACAGATCTCGCTGGCGATCACCCATGCGGCGCTCTTCGACGAGGACCTGTTCCGGACCGCCACCGACAGGTTGCTCATGGAGGCCTCCAACGGGGACAGCGACACGGTCATGCGCCAGGTCCTGGACCGCATCATGAGCACCCTGAGCTCGCTGACCTTCGTGCAGCCGGACGCCGCGGACATCCTGTTCACGGACCCGCAGGACAGCCAGTCACTGGTCGTCGCATACAGCACCAACAATGCGGACATCGGGGTCCGGGTGGACATCGGGTCCAGCATCATCGGCAGGGCGTTCCGCAGTGGCGAAACCGTGCTGCTGAACCGGGCGTTCGAGCACAGCGACTACCGGCCGCTCGTCCAGGGGATGCGGTGCGAGATGGCGATCCCCATCATCCTGGGCGGCAACAACAGGTTTCCGATCGGCGTGCTCAACCTGGAGAGCTCGCGGGAGAACGCCTTCAGCAGCGTGGGACAGGTCCTGGCCGAGCGGTTCAGCCGGCGGATCGTCAACGCCGTCGCGATGACCAAGATCCGCACCGACATCGACAGCGGACTTCAGGACCAGCTCATGGTGCTCGCGGCGGACCAGGTGCTCAACGCGGTCCACCGCATCAACAACCACGTGGGCTCGATCAGGGCTCTGGCCCGGGATCTGCTGGAGGACCTGGGCTCGCCGAACCCGCCGAGCCCGGGCGAGCTGGCGCTCCAGCTCAGGATGATCGAATCCAACGCCGATCACGCCCTGGAGATCCCCAACGAGCTGCGCAAGCGGATGGGCGCGCCGCAGGAGAGCGTCGACGTCAACGGTCAGGTGGCGGCAGGCCTGGCCGCCGTCCGGATCCCCAAGCACATCGAGCTGGTGACAGACCTGGCTCCCGGGCTGCCCAACATCCCCTGTACGGCGCTCGACTTGGTGGTCGAGAACCTGCTGCTCAACGCCGTGAAGGCGATGAAGGACCAACCCGGGTCGCTGTGCGTGCGCTCCCGACTGGACCAGCGACTGCCCAGAGAACCGTTCGTCGTGGTCTCGGTGCGGGACAGCGGAGTCGGGATGACACCGGATGAACTGGGCCGGCTGTTCGAGCCCCGGCAGGCCGGATACCGGGGCAGCGGTCTCGGGTTCGGCATGATGTGGGTGCGCAGCTGGGTTCGCCGCGCGCAGGGGCTCATCGACATCGAATCCGAGCCGGGCGTCGGAACGACCGTGAACATCCGATTCCAGATCGATCCCCAGCTCATCAACCGGCAACCCCAGGGAGGCGGACCGACGTGAAGGCACCCACGAGAGCTCTGATCGTCGAGGACCACGACACATGGGTCCTGATCCTCGAAAGAGCGGCGCGCCGAGCCGGTGCCTCCGAGGTCATCGCCTGCGCAGACCTGCAAGCGGTCAAGGAGGCGTTGCGAAGTGCCAGGTTCGACGTCGCGATTCTCGATGTCGGCCTGGACCCCGACGACCAGCTGAACTCGGACGGTATCAGGGTGCTCGAGCTGATCCGGGAAATGGACGGCGGCGGCACCCGGTGCGTCCTGGTCACCGGGTGGCAGGGCGGCGATCGGATGGACCTGCAGGCCAAGGCGCAGCGTGATCACGGCGTCGACTGGGCGTACATGAAGGAGAACTACGAGGCGCACACGGTGATCGCCAAGCTCAGCGAGCTGCTGGACCAGGCCGGAACCCGGCGCCTGTCCCAGACCACGCCGATGGCGAACCTCGGAGCGAGCGTGGAGCCGTGGCTCTTCGAGGGTGACCTGACGGCGGCGCTTTCTCCGAAGGGTGGAGTGCAGACCCTTTACTCGCTGGTATCCCGTCTCCTCAGTTCCGCGATCCCCGTCGTCGCCATGACTCCCGCCAAGCCGATGGCGCCGGGACCCGGCGGAGTCTGGGTCGGTCTGTACTGGAGCCGGGCACTGGCCGCCGCGCTGGCGGTCGGCTTGGCTCCCGCCGCCGAGTGGCCGGACGACGCCGACATCCCTGCTGACCTGGCTCGGTTGCTGCCGGCGGGCATCGTGCCCGAACTCATTGAGAGCAAGCAGGAACGCAACGTCAAGGGTTGTTTGTGGGAGCTTCCAGGTGTCAGCAGAGACATGTTCCCCTAAAGAAATGTGACCCTTGTAGGGTTTGCATATGAGATGTGTATTTTGCGGCGAGCTTTGTGAATGAGCCGCGACTTGCCGGATCCGGCGGCGCTGACGCATCATGATGCCTGCGTCAGGTTTCACGAAGGGATCCGCTATGGCCAGCGCCATCGGCTCTACGGAGATGTGCGCGCTGACCAGGCCCGCAAGTCGCCGCTTTTATGTGCATGTCGGCAGTCTCGGCTTCCTCGTCGCGGTACAACCCACGTTCTTCGGCGAGGTGGCGCACGCCTTGGCGCTTTCCGGCGCGAGCCGGGCGCTCGACCAGGCGGTGGAAGACTGGGAGATGTTCTCACAGTCTGGCATGGACATAGCGCTGCCCAAGGCTGCCGGCATGCTCCACGAGTCCGCGGCCGAGGCGCTCCAAACCGCTTTCCAGTGCATCGTCCAGCTCATCCCGCCGCGCTTCGGGGCCACCGAACTGCTGCTTGGGTCCCACGAGAAGATCAGCGCCTGGTGTTACGAAGACGGATACCTGACCTTCGCCACCGATGAGAGCGCCGCAGCGATCATGTATGCCGAGGCGGGCAGCCTGCGGCAGCTGCGCAGCGAGATCAGGCGCAGCCCGGACTTCGATCCGGCTCTTGAGATGATCAGCGGTCAGAGTCTGTTCCTGTTCGACCAACGAGAGGGCACCGGCCCGGGAACGGCGCTGTTCTACAAGAAGCACTCGGCGCGCCTCTTGCGTGGCTTCCGCAGAACGGATCTGCCGACAGCTTTCGACAATTCCCAGCTCGCGCATGAGCTTGAGGATTACATCAGTTCTTCGGCGGAGACGTTCGAAGGAAACTCGCTGATCGAATTCTGCCTCCGCCGGGCGAGCTTGATGGTCACCACACTGCTTCGTGACGTTCCGGCATCGCACGTCGAGTAGCTGATCGCGCCACGTCTCTCCCGCACACCGCCTGCCGGCCCGACGCCTTCACGAGGCGATTCGGGATCTCACCAACTCGGGAACGGCATCGGGTCGGCGCCGCCGCGCTGGCCGAGCCGTCGGAAGAACGAGTGGATCCCGGCTACTCCGAGGGCCAGGGAGGCACTGTGGTCGGTCAGCTTGGGGCGGACGAAGGTGGGTCGGTCCGGCGGGCCGGATCTGCGCAGCAGCATCTGGGCGCCCGCGGCGTGGGCGGCGTCCCAGTACGCTTCGCCGCCGGCCGGATCGTGCAGCGCCAGGTCGATCGCCATTGTGCCGATGCCCGCGAGGCCGCAGCACAGGATCGATCCGTCCATGCGGGGGATGTGGGCGTTGGCCGCTTCGGCGGCGTAGTGTGCCGCGTCGATGAGCGCGGGTTCCTCGAGGAGGCGGCCGGCGCCTAGCAGGGTCTGTGCGAAGCCTGCCATGCCCTGGCACCAGGAGGCTGACAGCGGCGCGGCGCGCAGGCCTCGGGAGAGGTCCGCGTACTCGCGGGCGCGTTCGGCGAGGGTGAGCGCCCTTTCCAAGGCGATTCGCAGGATCTCCTCATCGCCCAGACGGCTGCCGGTGCGGACAAGCAGCTCCACGGTTCCGGCGAGTCCGTGCGCGCGGCTTGTGGAGGCGTCTACGGCTGCCTCGGCGAACAGCGTGGGGGGCATGGTCGTCTGGTCCGGCGGCGGCAGGGCGGCGACGTGTTCGGCGCAGCGGCGGGCGACGGCGAGGTGGTCGACGCGGCCGTCGACGTCGTGCAGGGCCAGGTGTCCCAGGCCGATACCGGAGGCGCCGGCCATCAGGTCGAAGTCTTCCGGCTTCCAGTCCGGGTCAGGCAAGGGCGCTCCCGTCCAGTCCGGGTCCGTGCCGATCCCCCGCTGGCGGGCCCGGGCTACGAAGAGGTCCACGCCGGTGCGTCCGGTGAACAGCCCCGGTCGCAGGGCGCTTGCTTCAGCCGTCCGCACGCATAGGGGAACCAGGCCTTCGAGGATCTCCACGACATCGGGGGAATGCAGGTTCTCGAGCAGTTCCAGGCCGATGCCCGCGAGGCCGTCATAGACGGTCACGTTCTCGAGGAGTTCGTGATCGGCGGGCGCGTTCAGGATCACCCGCGCGGACCGCTTGAGGTCTTCCAGGAGATGGTCGCTGATGGCCGCGATCAGATCGGCGTCGAGTTCCGCGGCCTGGCGGATCGTGGTGCAGCGATAGCCGTCACCAAGACGCTCCTGCGCGAGTCGCCGGACGGCCTGCGAAGCGATGTCATCCGGGCCGAGCAGGTCCGAGACCAGGCCCATGACCGGCGGCCGAGTGGGTCCGTAGTGCGCGCTGACGGTCTCGAGCACGCGCTGGCGTGGCTCCTCCAGATCCTCGCCGTGGATGACCGGCGGCAGTCCGGACGCAGCGTGAGCCAGGACCATGCCCAGCGAGTACAGGTCGTCGCCCTGGTGCGCCTCGCCGCCGCCGGCTTGCCGCGGGGACATGTAGCCGGGCGTGCCGCCATGCAGGTTCAGGCCCTCGTGGTCCGCCATCCCGAAGTCGATGAGGCTGAACCGGTCGCCGTCGACGACGATGTTCCGCGGGCTGAGGTCGCGGACCGTCACGCCCCGGGCGTGGACGTCGAGCAGGATGCGGGCGAGTCCGGAGGCGAGGCGTTCGAGGGTGCGGCCGGAACGGGCCCCGGCCACGGGTGCGGCTGCGGCGCCTTTCCCGCCCGCCGAATCGGCGATGGCGCCGGCCTCAGCCGGCAGATACCGGCCGTACCGGGTCACGTCGTCCGCGAGGTTGAACGCGCCGACGTCCTCGGTGACCAGGTACTCGTCCGTACCGAGCTGGAAGTGGTCGATGAAGCGCGGGACGCCCTCGACGCCGGCCAGCACGGTCAGGATCCTGCGTTCGTTGCGCATCCGCATCCTGACGTCCATGGTGACGTCGTTCTCGTCCACGAACGCGCGGGCCTGCTTGACGATCACCGGCGCCGCGTCCTTGCGGTCGACCGCGCGGAACAGGTCGCCCCGTCCGGATTGGAAAAGCCCTGAGACGATCTCATAGCGGCCCGCCAGCACCACGGGCCCGCCACGCCCGCGCTCGGCCGCCTCGGCCTGCTCGGCGGTCTCGCCGGTGAACGGGTCCCGGGACCAGGCCGGCTGCCGGTATCTCATGGTGGCCAGGCCCTCGAACTCCTGGCCTTGAGGGCCGTGCAGCACCGCCGCCGGCCCGCCGATGACCGGGGCGCCGGCGGACTGGACGAACGGGCCGTACCGGTAGTAGACCGGGGCCTGCGGATCGACGCGGCGGTCGCTGAGGACCCGCGGCCCCTCGTGCCCCCTGAGCAGCCGCACAAGCCGTTCCCCCAGGTCCTGGACCCGGTCGTCGTCCGGGTACACGGTGAACGCCTTGCCCACTGCCGCCGGGGAGCTGATCCCGTCGTTGAGCCGGGTGAGCACCCGGGTGTCCCGGGCCAGCTTGAAGGCGCAGCCCTCGGCCAGCAGTACCGGAAGCAGTCGCGCGACCAGGTCGGGGAAGGTCGCGACGCGGGAGGAGACGTGCAGCTTCCAGCCCTGCTCCTGCAGCCGGACGCCGTAGGGCCGGACTGTCAGCCAGGTCGAGTCCGCCCGCAGGTGGAACCCGGTTCCGACGTGCTCGCGGACGAGCCTTTCCACGACATCGCTGTGAACCATGTCAGCCATGGCGAAGACCCCTCGTGATCGCTCGGTCGCCGGAACCGGGCTGCCTTCGTGAACCTCTACCTCAAGCCGCGCCGATCAGTGCGGCTCCACAACCGGTCAGGCCTCGTCGCCCGGAGCGTAGTAGTAGGAGCTCGGAACGAAGATGGTGGAGTCGTCACCACAGCAGTGAGTGCAGTAGTTCGGGTCGGTGCCGGCACCGACGCCGGCCTCGAACTCGACGTCGATGTCGATCGCGGCCTCGCCCTCAAAGCGCGGCGCCAGTTCCAGAAGAGCGGTCATGAGCTGTCCCTCCGTGTCGCGCAGAACATCAGCGTTCTGACTCAAATCTGTCTAGTCGAGAGATCGTCGGGCGTCAACCACGACGACCCGCGCTCCGGACTTGATTGCCGTCTGTCGAGACCTTGAGATTTCCGCCGACGGGCACGGGTCTGCCCTCGTCGAAACCGCCGGTTTCGGACCGACGCGCCGGTGGGGCGGATCTCGGCCGGCGAGGACATCGAGCGGCTCGGATCTTGGAACCTTCGTTCGTCCGATCACCCGGACGGTCGGGACGGGCTGCCCATCGCCAGGGACGCGGCCAAGCTGGCGAGGAAACGGCCATCTACCCGAAAGGACGTGGTGAGGATGTATGCCAACGTCGTTGACGTACGCATCGAGATCGACTTCGACCAAGCGCTCAAGGGCCTGCACGAGGAGGTAGTCCCCCAGGTCAAGCAGACACCCGGTGTGGTGGCCGGCTACTGGATGAGTCCCCTCGACAAGGACGATGTGGGCCACTCCGTCATCGTCTTCGAAACCGAGGAGCAGGCCCGGGCCGCTGCGCAGATGGTTCAGGAAGGCAGCACTCCGATGGAGGGCGTCACCATCGTCCGTGTTGAGACGCGCGAAGTCGTCGCTCATCTGTGATGCGTTAACGGCCATCGCTCTTCGTCGTGACCTGGTCGACCTGAGGGAGCCGATCATCGGTGGCCGAGGTCGGCGCCAGCCGCGTGACGGTGCTGGGCATGGGCCCGACGGTGAACACGTGAGTGGCCGAGCCTACGGAGACAGCGGCGAAGGACGCTTCGGTCGGTACCTGGTCCGGAAGCGGAATGGTGTGGGTCCCCACGTCGAGCCGGTCGTCGAACACACACATCGATGCGCTCTTGGGTTCCGGGGGCACGAAGGATGTGCCCCACCACGCCTCGACGATGACGGGGGTGGAATCGTTGAGGGTAAGTCGTACCGAGCGCTGTGCGGCGGCGTAGCGGACCTCGCCGAGTTCGGGGGCTTCGTCCGAAGTGACAGCTGCCACTTGGGCGGCGATGAGGCCGGGGATGCCGGCGAGCCCCTGGACGAAGGTCACCTGCGGATTGCGTTCGAGGATGTCCTCGCGCAGCCGTTGCTTCGTGTCAGCGGGGACCATGCCGCCGAAGACCAGTAGGTCGAGCTCTGTGACGTCGTAGTCGTCGAGGACGCGGTCGAACTGGTTCGTCGCGTCCGCAAAGAAGCCCCTGGCCCGCAGGATCTCGACCGTGTCGATGAGCACGCGGGGGCTGCGGCCGACGATGAGAACGCGTTGGGACTCGCTCTTCGGTGAGGGTTTCACTGTTCAGATCTCCTTGGTGATGGGGAGGAAGCGCCACGATCCAGTGTTGGCCTTGCCAACATAGCCAATGTTGGCACGACCCACAACTGTTAGACTTGACGTGTGCCTCTGCCCCGCCATGACACCGGCCGCGCTCCGACCCGGCTCGAAGGACGCGCGACGTGGCTGGTCGGCCGGGCCTACCTGCGTTCCTCCGGGCTGCTCGGCGCCGGTTTCGAGAACCATGGCGACGGGCTGCGCAGTTACCACTACCGACTCCTCGCCGCGCTGGAGGAGTGGGGGCCGGCGAGTCAGGCCGACCTCGGCCGCAGGACCGGGATCGATCGCAGCGATGTGACCGCCGCGCTGGTCGAACTCGAGTCGCGAACCCTGGTCGAACGCTCAGCCGACCCTGAGCACAACCGCCGGAAGATCGTCACGATCACTCCGGCGGGCGTCGAACGGCTTCTTGAGCTCGACAAGGTCATCGACGGCATCCAGGAGGAGTTCCTCGCACCCCTGACGGCCGCCCAACAGCGTCAATTCATCAGGCTGCTGACGCGACTCGCCGACGCGGAGCGCTGATTCTCGACGATCCCTCAGAGGTCCGGCGCGTGCAGCGACGCCGAGACGCTCGGCAACGCCACGTTCAGGATGGTGATGTCCAAGCTGACCGTGATCAGCGCGAGGCACAGGACGGCGAGCATCCATCATGTGCCGGACCGCATGATCCACCCCCAGTGTTAGTAGCTGACGGATTAGCTGCTAACACTGGGGAGGCAAGCGCCTATCTGCGTCGGACCGCTATCCGAGGCTCCACTGCTGGTTGCTGCCGCCGTTGCACGCCCAGAGTTCGACCAGGGCGCCGTTGGCGGTGGAAGCTCCGGTCACGTCCAGGCACAGGCCCGACTGGACGCCGGTGATGGTGCCGTTGGAGTTGAGGTTCCACTGCTGATTGGTGCCGCCGTTGCAGGAGTAGACGATCACCTTGGTGCCGTTGGTGGTGCCCTTGCCGTTGGCGTCCAGGCACAAAGTGGTGCCGCCGATCGTGACCGTCAGCTCGTTCGACGAGTTGTGCGTCCAGGTCTGGCCGGCCCCGCCGCTGCAGGTGTAGATCTGCTGCTGGGTGCCCAGCGTGGTGGTCGAGTTCGGGTCGTCCAGGCACTTGCCCGCCCCCACCGCGTGCAGCGGACCGGTGTTGCCGGTGCCCGTTCCACTGACCGTCCAGGTGAAACCGGCGGAACCGGAAGCACCAGTGGTGTCGGTTGCGGTGACGACAGTGGAGTAACTACCGCCGGTGGTCGGGGTACCCGAGATCAGACCACTGCTACTGAGCGACAGACCCGGGGGCAGACCGGTGGCACTGTAGGTCAAAGTCTGCCCGGACGCCGAATCCGTGGCGTGGATCTGCAGACCGCTGATCGCGGTGCCGACGGTGCCGGTCTGGCTGCCGGGGTTGGTCACCGTCACCGTGTTGGTGCTCGAGCCTGGTGCGGTCAGCGCGAACTGTCCGACCTTCACGCTGCCGCC
>JABFWL010000463.1 GCA_013362315.1 Catenulispora sp.
TTTGGTGGACGACACAGATTTGGTGGACGACACAGACCCGGCGACCGCGGTCGAGGCCGCTGTCGTCCTCGCCATGAACAGTGGCGAACCGCAGCTCGCACTGCGCGACGGGATCCCGCACGCGCCTCGGCTCACCCGGCCCGAACGCGCCGAGCCCGCCCAACGCACCGAACCGGTCGACCCCACTGACAACCCCGCCGCCTTCGCCCCCGACCCGGACGGCACGGTCCTGATCACCGGCGGCACCGGCCTGCTCGGTGCGCACCTGGCCGAGCACCTGGTCACCCGGTACGGCGTCCGCCACCTGCTCCTGACATCCCGCTCCGGCCCGGAGGCGTCCGGCGCGGCGGCGCTGCACCAGCGGCTCACCGACCTCGGCGCCGAAGCCAGCATCGCGGCCTGCGACGCCGCCGACCGCACCGCGCTGGCCGCCCTGCTGGCCGCGATCCCCGCCGAACATCCGCTGACCGCCGTCGTCCACTCCGCCGGCGCTCTCGCCGACGCGACCGTCAGCTCCCTTACTCCCGACCACCTCGAAACCGTCCTGGCCCCGAAGGCCGACGCCGCGTGGCACCTGCACGAACTCACCAAGGGCCGGGACCTGTCGGCGTTCGTCCTGTTCTCCTCCGCCGCCGGCACCCTCGGCAACCCGGGGCAGGCCGGCTACGCCGCCGCGAACACCTTCCTCGACGCCCTGGCCCACCGCCGGCGAGCCCAAGGCCTGCCGGCCACCAGCCTGGCCTGGGGCCTGTGGCAGCAGCCGAGCACCATGACCGGCGGCTTGGGCCGCGCCGAACTGGCCCGCATGGCGCGCAGCGGCAGCCGGCCGATCACCACCGACCAGGGCTTGGCATTGTTCGATGAAGCCTGCGCCCTGAACCGCCCGGCGCTGGTTCCGTTCCGCCTGAACCTGGCCCGGTGGCGCGACGACGTCGACGCCGGAACCGCACCGCCGATCCTGCGCGGCCTGCTGCGGCCGCGCGGCCGCCGGACCGCGGCCGCCAGCGTCCCGGCACTCCCGCAGCAGCTCGCGCAGCTGTCCGAGCAGGAGCAGGCCGCAGTGCTGCTGAACCTGGTGTGCGGGCACGCCGCGGTCGTCCTGGGCCACGACGACCCGGCGGCCGTGGCCGCCCACAACAGCTTCCGCGACCTCGGCTTCGACTCCCTCACCGCCGTCGAGCTGCGCAACCGCCTCAACGCCGCGACCGGCCTGCGGCTGCCGGTCTCCCTGATCTTCGACTATCCGTCCCCCACCGCCCTGGCCGCGGCGCTGCACCAGGAACTGGCCGTTCCGGCCGACTCCGGACCCACGGCGCTGCACGCCGTCGAAACCCTCGAAGCCGCGATCGCCGCGGCGCCGCCGGACGCCGCCGCCCGCAACCGCCTCACCCGGCGGCTGCTGGCGGTGGTCGCGGCGCTCGACGGCGCCGACCTGTCCGAGGCTTCCGGATTCGCCGCTCTCTCCGGCGGCACCGGCGACGGCGACAGCGGCGACGGCGACGGCACCGGCGGCACGGCCACCGCACAGGCGCGCCTGCAGGCGGCGAGCACCGAAGAGGTCTTCGACTTCATCGACCGGGAGCTGGGCCGCGCCACGACCTGATCCATCGACCCTCACCGAGCGTCCCTCGCGGGACCCCCACCACCGAAAGGCACACCCGCCATGGCGAGCGAAGAGAAGCTGGTCGACTATCTCAAGTGGGTCACCGCCGACCTGCACGAGACGCGGCGGCAGCTCCAGCAGGAACGGGCACGCCGCCGGGAGCCGATCGCCGTCGTCGGCATGGCCTGCCGCTACCCCGGCGGCGTGCGCGGCCCGCAGGACCTGTGGCGGCTGGTCGACGGCGCCGAGGACGCCGTCACGCCGTTCCCCGGGGACCGGGACTGGGACGTCGAAGAGCTCTACCATCCCGACCCCGAACAGCGCGGCACCTGCTACACCCGGGAAGGCGGCTTCCTGGACGACGTCGCCGACTTCGACGCGGCCTTCTTCGGCATGAGCCCGCGCGAGGCGCTGGCCACCGACCCGCAGCAGCGGCTGCTGCTGCACACCGCGTGGGAGGCCGTCGAGCGCGCCGGCATCGATCCGGCCACGCTGCGCGGCAGCCGCACCGGCGTGTTCGTCGGCATCATGTACAGCGACTACGCCGCCCGCCTGAACCCGATGCCCGCGCAGTTCGAGGGCCTGCTGGGCATCGGCAGCTCCGGCGGCGTCGCCTCCGGGCGGGTGGCCTTCGCGCTCGGCTTGGAGGGCCCGGCGGTCACCGTCGACACCGCATGCTCCTCCTCCCTGGTCGCCGTGCACCTGGCGGCCCAGGCGCTGCGCGCCGGCGACTGCGATCTCGCGCTGGTCGGCGGCGCGACCGTGATGGCGAGCCCGGGGCTGTTCGTGGAGTTCAGCCGGCAGCGCGGCCTGTCCCCGGACGGCCGCTGCAAGTCGTTCTCCGCCGAAGCGGACGGCACCGGCTGGGGTGAGGGCGTCGGGCTGCTGCTGCTGGAGCGCGCCTCCGACGCCGGCCGGCACGGCCGGCGCGTGCACGCGCTGGTGCGCGGCAGCGCCGTCAACCAGGACGGCGCCAGCAACGGGATGACCGCCCCGAACGGCCCGGCGCAGCAGCGGGTGATCCGCGACGCGCTGGAGAACGCCGGACTGGCCGCCGACGACGTCGACGCCGTGGAGGCGCACGGCACCGGGACCACGCTCGGCGACCCGATCGAGGCGCAGGCGCTGCTGGCCGTCTACGGGCGCGGGCGGCCGGCGGAGCGGCCGCTGTGGCTGGGCTCGGTCAAATCCAACATCGGACACACCCAGGCGGCGGCCGGCATCGCCGGGATGATCAAGGTGATCGAGGCGCTGCGGCACGAGGAGCTGCCGCGCACGCTGCACGCCGACCGCCCCACGCCGCACGTCGACTGGAGCGGTGGCCCGGTGCGGCTGCTCACCGAGCCGGTGGCGTGGCCGGCCGGCGACCGGAAACGCCGGGCGGGGATCTCCTCGTTCGGGATCTCGGGGACGAACGCGCACGTCATCCTGGAAGAACCCGCCGCCCGCGGGGGCGGCGGCGACTCCGCCGACGACGGCGACAGCACCGAGTCAGGCTTCGAACACGCGGCCGCCGCGACCGGCACCGACCCGGACATCGACACCGACACCGACACCGACACCGACACCGCGACCCGCAACCCGCTGGCGTGGATCCTCTCGGCCCGGTCCGAGGCCGCGTTGCGCGGCCAGGCCGCACGGCTGCGGGACTTCGCCGCGGACCACCCGGGCCTGGACCCCGTAGCCGTCGCCCACAGCCTGCTGACGACGCGGACCCGGTTCCAGCACCGGGCCGCCGTCGTGGCCCAGACCCCCGACGGCTTCCAGCGCGGGCTGGCGGCGCTCGCCGACGGCAAGCCCGCCACCACCGTGGCCGTCGGGTCGGCGCGCGGCTCCGGGCGGCTGGCGTTCCTGTTCACCGGGCAGGGCAGCCAGTATCCGGGGATGGGAGCAGGGCTGCATGCCGCGTATCCGGTGTTCGCGAAGGCCTTCGACGAGGTCTGCGAGGCCCTGGACCCGCACCTGGACCTGGACCGGCCGCTGCGCGACGTGGTGTTCGCCGCGCCGGACAGCCCGGCGGCGCGGCTGCTGGACCAGACCGCCGGCACCCAGCCGGCGCTGTTCGCGCTCGAGACCGCGCTGTTCCGGCTGGCCGCATCGGCCGGTGTGCGGCCGGACCAGCTGATCGGGCATTCGCTCGGGGAGCTGGTGGCCGCGCACGTCGCCGAGGTGTTCACCCTCGACGACGCCGCCGCGCTGGTCGCCGCGCGCGCGGGGCTGATGCAGCGGCTGCCGGCCGGCGGCGCCATGATCGCGGTGCGGACGACCGAGGAGCGGGTGCTGGAGGTGCTGGCCGAGTGGGAGGCTTCGGCGGGCACGGAGCCGGGCGCGTCGCTCGCGGCGGTGAACGCCCCGGACGCGGTGGTCGTGTCCGGAGACGAGGACGCGGTCCGCGCTGTCGCCGAGCGGCTTTCCGCCGAAGGCTGCCGGGTCAAGAAGCTGACGGTCAGCCACGCGTTCCACTCGCCGCGGGTCGAACCGGTGCTGGCGGCGTTCCGCGAGGAGGCAGAGAAGGTCGCCTACCGGCCGCCGACCATTCCGATCGTCTCCAATGTCACCGGACAGCCGGCCACCGAGGCGCAGCTGACCTCGCCGGAGTACTGGACCGAACACATCCGCGCCACGGTCCGCTTCGCCGACGGCGTCGCGGCGCTGCGCGAGCTGGGCGTGACGCGGTACGTCGAGCTGGGACCGGAGGCGACGCTGTGCACGATGGTCACGGCGGTCGTCGGACCGGCGGAGGCCGGCGGGGTGTGTGTGCCGGTGCTGCGGCGGCGGCGCGCAGAGCCGGTGTCGATGCTGACGGCGCTGGGGCACCTTCATGCGAGCGGGGTCTCGGTCGACTGGTCGGCGGTGCACGACGGGCCGCGTTCTACGCTTACGCCGCCTGTAGAGCTGCCGACATATGCCTTCCAGGGGAAGCGTTACTGGCTTCCCGCGCCGCGTTTGGGATCGAGCCCACTGGCGGTGGACGACGCCGAGGGCAGTGCCCTTGACGACGCCGAACAAGACGTCCGACAAGACGCCCGTCAAGGAGCCGAACATCGGGCGCAGCTGCTACGACGGTTGTCCGAGGCGTCGGCTTCGGAGGCCGAGCAGCTGGTGCTGGAGCTGGTCAGCTCGCACGCGGCGGCGGTCCTGGGCCACGACGATCCGGCGGAGATCGACCCGGAGGCGCCGTTCGTCGACCTCGGATTCACGTCCTTCACCGCCCTGGAACTGAACGGCCGACTCCAGGCGGCCACCGGCCATGAGATCCCGGCCGACGCAGTCTTCGAACATGCCGACCCCCGCGCACTGGCTCGCTACCTGTGCGGGGCGCTCGCCTCCGCTGTCTCATCCGCCCTCTCATCCGCCGTCACGACAAGGAGCTAAGCCATGACCGACACCGTCGTCATCGCCGGAGCGGGGCCGGCCGGCCTGATGCTCGCCGCCGAACTGGGGCTCGCGGGCGTGCCCGCCGTCGTCCTGGAGCGCGACCCCACCCCGGCCGCCGACCGCTTCTCCCCCGGCTCCACCCTGCACGCGCGCTCCATCGAGCTGTTCGAGCGCCGCGGCCTCATGGACGCGGTCCGCGCCGAGGAGACCGTGGTCTGGCCGCGCGTCCATTTCAGCAACATCTGGGTCGACTTGACCCCGGTCATCGACCGCGAGTACTCGCTGATCCTGCCCCAGACCACGACTGAGCGCATCCTCGCCGAGCGGGCCACCGGGCTCGGCGCGCAGATCCGGCGCGGCCACGCCGTGATCGGGCTGGAGCAGGACGAGGACGGGGTGAGCGTGCGGGTCGGCGGCGCGGGCGGCGAATACGACCTGCGCGGCCGCTTCCTCGTCGGCTGCGACGGCGGCGACAGCACCGTGCGTTCCCTGATCGGCGTCGACGCGCCGCCGAAGGGGCCGAACTGGTACGGTTTCGTGGCCGACTTCGACGCCGACGAGGACGACGAGTGGGAGTTCGACTCCCCCGACTTCCCCAACGGCCTGTTCATCATCACGCCGCATCCGCAGGACTGGAACCAGCTGCGCCTGATGTGTGTCGAGTTCGACACCGACGCCCCGGCCGACGACATCCCCGTCACCCGCGAGGAGATCAGCGCCAGCCTGCGCCGGATCACCGGCACCGACGACGGCACGCCGCCCGGCGAACTGCGCTGGGCGCAGCGTTACACCGATCGCACCCGGCTGGCCACGCGTTACCGCGAGGGCAACGTCTTCCTGGCCGGGGACGCCGCGCACCTGCACTACTACGGCGCCGGCCACGGCCTGAACACCAGCTTGCACGACGCGGCCAACCTGGGCTGGAAGCTGGCGGCGGAGATCCACGGCTGGGCCCCGCCCGGGCTGCTGGACAGCTACGCGGCCGAGCGGTACCCGGTGGGGCGGCGGGCGTGTCTGGCCTCTGAGGCGTCCCTGGTCCTGGGTTCCCCGCTGTCGCGGATGGCGCCGCTGCGCGAGGTGTTCGAGGAGCTGATGCGGTACGAGAACGTCGAGCGGCACATCATCACGATGATCACTGATGTCGCCTATCCGATGCCGCCGAAGGGGCTCGGCGGCGAGCCGGGATCGCTGCTGGGGCGGCCGGTGCCGGACGCGGCGCTGGCGGCGGAGGGTGCCGGAGCCAGTGACGGCGACGGGGCCGGCGAACCGGGCGCCGGGCAGGGTCCGGCCAGTACCTTCGAGGCGCTGCGGTCGGGACGGGGAGTGTTGTTCGACCTGTCGCAGGGGGCTGCGGACCTGGGCGTCGTGCAGCGATGGGCTGGACGAGTGGACGTGGTGACGGCTCAGCCGACCCCGGAGTTGGCGGCCACGGCGTTGCTGGTGCGGCCGGACGGGTTCGTGGCCTGGGTCGCCTCGGGCGGACCGGACGGGGACGCGGACGGCAGCGGGGACAGCCTGGCCACGGCGCTGACCGAGTGGTTCGGAGCGGGGAGGTAGGGTCCGGCGGCCGGCGGGGCGTCACCTTGACGACACTGACGACACTGGTGTCGATTGATCAAGGATCATCCCGCCGGCCGCCTCACTCGGCCTCGCTGAATCAGAACCCTGTCAGATCAGAACGCTGACCGGAGCCGGGCCGGGCTCAGATCCCCACCGCGCCCGGGGCACCCCGGTCCGAAGCCCCCGATGCACCCGAGGCCACAGCGGAACCCTTCTTCGCCTCGTCCCCCGAAGACCGCTCCTGCCGGGGCAGGAACGCCAGCGTCATCAGGGCGCCGACGACGGCGAGGCTGCCGCAGATCAACAGCATCACCGTCGTGCCGTGGGAGAACGCGTCCAGGACGTTCTGCAGCAGCTTGTTCGACCCGGTGCGGTGAGCCACCGCCACTCCGCCGGCGACTCCCTTCTTCGCCGCGTCGGCGGCGGCGGCGGGCAGACCGGCCAGGTTGAGCCGGCTGCTGTAGGCGTTGGCGACGACGGTGCCGAGGATCGCCACGCCGAAGGTGGCGCCGGTCTGCCGGACGGCCTGGATCAGGCCGGAACCGACCCCGCTGGCGTCCTTGGACAGCTTGCCCAGGGCCGCGTCCATCGAGGTGGGCAGCGAGAAGCCGACGCCGGCGCCGGTCAGCCCGATCCACACCCCCATGAAGGTGTCGCTGCTGGTGCGGCTCATGGCGGTGCCCATGAACAGCCCGGCGGCCATCACCACGAAGCCGACCGTGACCACGGTCTTGGGCCCCAGCGGGCCGATGGCGGCGACCATCCGGTCGGCCGCGGCGGCGCCGATGATCAGCCCGAGGATCATGGGGAGCAGGCGCAGGCCCGAGCCCATGGCATCGGTGCCGCGGACGTCCTGGAAGTACTGGGGGACGGTGAACAAGATGCCGAACATGGCGAAGGACACCATCGTGGCGAGGATGGTGCCCCAGGAGAAGCTGGCGCTTCTGAACAGGCCGATCTCGATCAGCGGGGTCCGGCCTTCCTGGCGGCCCACCCGGCGCTCCCAGAATACGAGCAGCACCAGGATCAGCAGGCCGCCGGCGACCTCCAGCCAGGTCTTCAGGCTGCCCCAGGCGGCGCCGATGGTGGCGAAGGTGAGCAGCGTCAGGCCGGCGCTGGACAGCAGGATGCCCCCGACGTCCAGCCACGGGGGGTTCTCGGCCCGGGACTCCGGCAGCAGCACCGCCACGGCGACCAGGGCGATGAGGGTGACCGGCAGGTTGATCAGGAACACCGAGCCCCACCAGTAGTTCTTCAGCAGCCAGCCGCCGAGGATCGGCCCCAGCGGATAGGCCACGACGGTCGAGCCCAGCAGAACGCTGACCGCGCGGGGGCGCTCGGCCTCGCTGAACAGCGAGGGCAGCACGCCCAGGGACAGCGGTACCAGCAGCGCGCCGCCGGCGCCGAGCGCGGCGCGCGCGGCGATCAGCTCGTTCGGGCTGGTCGAGTAGGCGCACCACAGCGACGCCCCGCCGAACAGCACCAGGGCGAGCAGCAGGAACTTCTTACGGCCCCAGCGGTCGCCGAACAGGCCGCCGGGCAGCAGCAGCGCCGACAGCACCAGGCTGTAGGAGGCCACGATCCACTGCAGCGCCGAGGTCTTGGCGTGCAGCGACTCGGCCAGGGTGGGCAGCGCCAGATTCAGAACCGTGAGATCCAGGCCGCCGGCGAGTAGCGCCAGCGACATAGCGACCACGGCCCACCATCTGCGCGTTGACGTTGAAGCGATTTCCATGACATTCCTCTATCGTTGATCGACAACGCCCTCGTCACCTTCCGCGATCATCCGCCTACGGTCCGAGAGGTTTTGAACACCGGCATCGTACCCAGGGTTCTGCGACACATCCGGGCGGTGGCGCGCAGCCGTCAGTCGGCCGCGGTCCGGCCGGGCCCGAGCCGGACTCGGGCCGGGCGGCGGGCACCAGACCCGAACCACAGCCCGGCCGGCCCCGCCGCCGAGTGCGGGTTCAGAGGATCGAATCGTGGATCTCGCGCAGCCCCGGGGAGGGCCCGATGCCCAGGTCCACCATCAGCCTGCTGCCGGCCGACCGGTAGACCTTCAGCGCCTCGGCGCGCCGCCCGCTGCGGTCCAGCGCCCGCATCAGCTGGCCGTAGAACGTCTCGTTGTAGGGGTGCTCGGTGGTGAGGCTGTACAGCCGGCCCACGGTCTCCCGGTGACAGCCCAGGGCCAGCTCGGCGTCGATGAGCGCCTCGTGGCACTCCAGCACCGCCTCGGAGAACCAGGTGCGGAACTGGTTGATGACCGGGCCGCAGCCCAGGTCGCCGACCACGGGTCCGTGGTGCAGCCGCAGCGCGGCCTGGAACGCGCTCTTCGAGGCCTCGTAGCGCTTGGCGCGCGCGTGCTCCCGGCCCTGCCGCATCAGCTGGGTGAAGACCCGTACGTCGAGCTCGTCGGCACCGAGGGCCAGCTGGTAGCCGGCCTCCCGCCGCACGATCGGGTTGCCGGCGGCGCCGGCCTGCCGGAGGAACTTGCGCAGCTGGGAGATGTACACCTGGAACGTGGCAAGGGCACGCCGCGGCGCGTCGTCCTCCCAGATCTCGGTGCGCAGCTGGTCGACGGTGAGGACCTGGTCGGCGTTCACCAGCAGCGCGGCCAGCAGCACCTCCATCTTCGGGGCCCCGAGGGTGTACGCGCGGCCGCCCTCGACGACCCGGATCGGTCCGAGAATCTCGTATCTCATGGAAACTCCGATTTAACGCGGGGCGACGGGCTGCGTTACCGAAAAGTGATAGCCGCTGATATATGGCCCACTTCTCGATCGGCCGGACGGGATCTCCGCCGGACAATGTCGCCGCAGAGTACACTTCGAAGTGTAGGCAGCGGAGTCTTCGCAGCGTCCTCATTCGGTCACCACCGCGTCCCCGACCAAATTCGCGAAATAAGCAAAAAGGGGCCCGATCTGCCGCTCTCGGCGATGGAGAGAGCAGGATCGGGCCCGCTGACGGCGCATCCGCGAGGATGGGGACGGTCTTACATATCACCGCCCCGCGCCGGGCTTGCGCGCGGTCACCACGACATAGTCCAGCAGCTCGAAATCCTTCTTCAGCTGCTCCTGGTCGCTCCAGCGCTTAGTCAGCACCCGCTGATAGACCGGGCCCACGCGATGCCGGAACGACGGGCTGGCGATCTTGGCGAGGATATGCCGCCGCCACGGCTCGAACGTCTCTTCGCTGATGGACTGGGTGGTCAGGTCGGTGAATCCGGCGGCGGCGAGCTTGTCGAGATAGGCGTCCTGCGGGTACCAGTTCTCGTCGTCGAAGCTGACCGCCACCCAGACCAGCGGCGGGGACTGGATGGCGGTCCGCGGGACGGCGGCCGAGCGCGGCATGATGTCGGCCACCGCGAGCACGCCGCCGGGCTTGAGCACCCGGTACGCCTCCTGGAAGAACGTGGTCCGCGGGTGGAAGTGGAACGCGCACTCCAGGGCCAGCACGCGGTCGAACGAGGCGTCCGGCAGCGGCATGGCGGTGGCCGAGCCCTGCCGGAAGTCCAGCACGTCCGTCAGCTGCTCGTCCTGCGCCCGCTGCTTGGCGATGGCCACCTGCATCGGCGTCACGTTCAGCCCGACG
The DNA here is from genome assembly GCA_013362315.1 of Catenulispora sp. Classification (GTDB taxonomy): domain Bacteria; phylum Actinomycetota; class Actinomycetes; order Streptomycetales; family Catenulisporaceae; genus Catenulispora. Next base: position 10,133 of record JABFWL010000463.1, read on the forward strand.
ATCCGGCGCGGCTGCCACTTGCGCGCCCACAGCACGTCCTGCTCACCGAAGCCGAACCCGACGTCCAGGACGTCGTCGCCGGCCGTCATCCCGGCGGCGTCGGCGAGCAGCGCGGCCAGGGCCTCGCTGGCGTCGTCCAGCGTGGTGCAGCCGGCGTCCCAGTATCCGTAGTTGAGGTACATGCTGTTGTCGGCGAACAGATAGTCGGACGGGATCGTGGAGTAGATCCGCGCCATCCGCCGCTCCGGGTCCTTGGTCCGCTGGGCCAGCTGCCACGTGGCGCCCATCCGGAACGCCCTCATGACGCCTTTGAGATCCGATCGCATGCTGCGTGTGGGTGCCATCGCTCGGGTACCTGCTCTCCTGGTCGAGGGATCGTTCGGGGGTTCTGCGGGGGTTCTGCCGGGGAATCGGCGCCGGGGCGGCCGGGAATCGGCCGCCGGACGAAGCCGGGAAGCTGTCACACCACACGCTGGCCGGAGACGCCGAACCGGCCGAACCGGCCGGCCTTGACCTTGCCGTTCAGGGTGTCTCCGTCGACGGTCGCCTGGAACGCCAGCGTCATCGGCATGTCCTGGAGCGTCACCTTCCACTGCACGGCGTCGCCGGCCACCGACCCGTCGAAGATCTCGGCGCTCTTGTGGTTCGTGTCGTTGGTCAAGGTGCCGGTCAGCGTGCCGGCCTCGTCCCGCAGCAGCACGGTGACGTGCTGCTTGCCCATCGGGCTGCGCACCACCAGCTGCCAACTGCCGTCCACACTCATGGGCACTCCTCGCTCGGTCGGGGCTCGGTTGTGGCCACTTTCGCACCCGGTTCTTTAGCCGTGCCTAAGCCGGGGCTTGGGTCCGCCGGCGCCCGCCGGCCGGCGTGGCGAGGGAACCCATCAGCACCGGTGGATCGGGCCCTGATACCAAGGCCGCTGCTCAATCGTGACCGGAATGCCGAGGCGGTGCGGCGGGGTAGTACAGAGCATGTGAGAACACTGCGTTAATAGGGCTAATCTCCTTGACCGCCGACAGCACGCCCAGTACGTTTACCAGCGAATTACTACTATGCGGCCCGCTTTTCGGTGATCAGGCCATTCGCTACGAAAGAGTAGGTTAACGGCAGGGATCGCGGAAGCAGGCCCACCACCGGACTCACTTGCAGGTCCGCGCCTCGGGCGAAGAGGGGAGTACGAGATCCGATGCGCTATGAGTTACTCGGGGCGGTCCGGCTGACCGACCAGGACGGCGACTACCCGGTGGGTTCGGCGAAAACCGGTGTGCTGCTCACGGCCCTGCTGATCCGGGCCGGCCAGGTGGTCCCCACCAGTCAGCTGATGACCGAGCTCTGGCCGCACGAGCCGCCGGCGCAAGCGATGGGCGCGATGCACGTCTACATATCTCAGTTGCGTAAACTTCTGCGCTGCCCGCGCTCCTCCACCAGTGTGATAGAGGCCTGCTCACCGGGCTACGCCCTGCATACCGGCAGCGACGAGCTGGACTTCGTCGCGTTCTGGGAGCGGATACGCTCCGCCCGGGCCCTGCTCGCCTCCGGCGCCGCCGCCGAGGCCGCCGCCGAGTCGGACGCCGCGCTGGATCTCTGGCGCGGCGTCTCGGCTTTGGGCGGGCTGCGCGGCGGGCCGCGGGTGGACGGCTTCGCGGCCTGGCTGCAGGAGTCCCGCCTGGAATGCCTGGAGCTGCGGATCGAGGCCACCATCGCGGCCGGGCGGCACCGGGAGACGGTGGGCGAGCTGTATTCGCTGGTCGACCGCCATCCGCTGCGGGAGTCGTTCTACCGGCTGCTCATGCTCGCCCTGTACCGGTCCAACCGGCAGGCGCACGCGCTGCGGGTGTATCAGAGCGCGAGGACGGCGGTCTGCGACGAGTTCGGCGTGGAGCCCTGCCGCGGGCTGCGGGACCTCCAGCAGGCGATCCTGTCGGAGGATCCGCGGCTGCGGCGGACGCCGGTCCACCGGCCGCACCGCGGGGCCGGCCACACCCGAGCCGGAACCGGCCGGCACGGCGGCGAATCCGGAGAGCCGATGACAGCGAGCCGATGACAGCCGCGGCGGGCCGCCCCGGCCTGCCGCACCGGTGCCGGCGGCGGCTTCCGGCCGCCGCCGGCCCCGGTGCCCC
>JABFWL010000137.1 GCA_013362315.1 Catenulispora sp.
CAAGCCGGCGCCGCCCCGGACCGCCCCGGGAGCCGTCCCCGGAACCGCCGAGGCTCGACGCGGCGGCAATGGGGGCAATGGGAACGGCAGTGGCACCGGCACGGTCAATGGCACCGGTACCGGCATCGAGTCGCAGGCATCGACGACTGAGATGGACGGCACCAAAACCACAGACGCCCGAACCGTCCGAGAGCGCACCCCCGGGCAGAGCCCCGGGCCGATGCAGAAGCGCGGCCGCGGCGATGGCAAAACCGAGGGCCAGAGCCGCAGCGGCGACCGCTCGCTCTACGACGGCGGTTCACCGTCCGCGAACCGGCTGGGTCCGGCCAAGGCCATGCGGGCCAGGGACGTCTCCCGCCCGAGCAACTGGTAGGACGGGGATTGCCAGTGCTGCCAGGCTGAAGAAGGGGCGTCCGACACGCGGAAGGCCCGCACCACTCGGTTGGAGTCCTCGTGGCCGGGCCTTCGCGAACAAGTCGGGATGACAGGATTTGAACCTGCGACATCGTGCCCCCAAAGCACGCGCGCTACCAAGCTGCGCCACATCCCGGTTCTCGCCACAGGTTAGCACTGAGGTCCGGCTTCAGTCCTGACACTTTCGCGATGGGCGGTGGGGCAGCCGGTGGGGTCAGTCGAAGATCGGGTCCTGAGTGCGGGTGCGCTTCAGCTCGAAGAAGCCGGGCGTGGAGGCCACCAGCAGGCAGCCGTCCCAGAGCTTGGCCGCCGCTTCGCCCTTCGGGGCGGGGGTGACCACCGGGCCGAAGAACGCGACGCCGTTGACCGCCACCACCGGGGTGCCGACGTCCTGGCCGACCAGGCCGATGCCTTCCGCGTGGGACTTACGCAGAGCCTCGTCGTAGTGGTCGGTGTCAGCGGCGTCGGCAAGCGAGGCAGGCAACCCGACCTCCTCCAGTGCCTCCACGATCACCTCGCGCGTGTACTCGCGGCCGCCGGGGTGGTGGCGGGTGCCCAGGGCGGTGTAGAGCGGCAGCACGTACTCGTCGCCGTGCTCCTGCTGCGCGGCGGTCACCACGCGGACCGGGCCCCAGCCGCGGTCCATCAGCTCTCGGTACTTGGCCGGCAGGTCTTCGCGGTTCTCGTTGAGAACCGACAGCGACATCACATGCCAGCGGACGTCCACCGGACGGACCTTCTCCACTTCCAGCATCCAGCGGGAGGTCATCCAGGCCCAGGGGCACAGCGGGTCGAACCAGAAGTCGGCCACATCGCGGGGCGCGGCGGCGTCGGGGGTTTGTGAGCTCATGCCGCGGTGCAACACCGGTGGAGCTGCACGTAATCCCGGCAAGCGCCCGGGGAGGCCGGCGTGCAAGGATCGATGGCAAACCATTCAACTCCAGGCGACAAGGAGCCGTGCAAGGGTGCCCGGTACTAATCTGACCCGCGAGGAGGCCCAGGAGCGCGCGGCGCTGCTGGACGTCCAGTCCTACGAGGTGAAGCTGGACTGGTCCAACGCCCCGGATCCGGAGGCGAAGACCTACACGTCCGAGACGACCGTGCGCTTCACGGCACGGACCCCCGGCGCCTCGACCTTCATCGACCTGATCGCCCCGAACGTGCGGGAGATCACCCTGAACGGCCAGTCCGTGGACCCCGCCGAGGCGTTCAAGGACAGCCGCATCGCGCTGAGCGGCCTGCAGGCCGACAACGTGCTGCGGGTCGTCGCCGACTGCGCCTACATGAACACCGGCGAGGGCCTGCACCGGATGATCGACCCGGTGGACGGGGAGGCCTACCTCTACACCCAGTTCGAGGTGCCGGACTCGCGCCGGGTCTTCGCGGCCTTCGAGCAGCCGGACCTGAAGGCGGCGTTCACCTTCACCATCGACGCGCCCGCGGGCTGGGAGATCTTCTCCAACTCCGCGACCCCGCAGCCGGTGCCGCGCGGCGACGGCGTGGCGACCTGGTCCTTCTCCCCGACCCCGCGCATCTCCTCCTACATCACCGCGCTGGTGGCCGGGAAGTACCACGTGGCGCGGGCCGAGCACACGACCCGGCGCGGCCAGAAGATCCCGATGGCGGTGGCGGTGCGCACCTCGCTGGCCGAGTACCTGCGTGCCGAGGAGATCTTCGAGGTCACCGGCCAGGGCTTCGACTTCTTCACCGAGAAGTTCCAGCGTGACTACCCGTTCGCCAAGTACGACCAGCTGTTCGTGCCGGAGTTCAACGCCGGGGCGATGGAGAACGCCGGCTGCGTCACCTTCCGCGAGGAGATGATCTTCCGCTCGAAGGTCACCGACGCCGCCTACGAGCAGCGCGCCGAGGTCATCCTGCACGAGATGGCGCACATGTGGTTCGGCGACCTGGTCACCATGCAGTGGTGGAACGACCTGTGGCTGAACGAGTCGTTCGCCACCTTCACCGCCTTCTACGCGATGGTCGCGGCCACCCGGTTCAAGGACGGCTGGACCACCTTCGCCAACGGCGAGAAGACCTGGGGCTACCGCCAGGACCAGCTGCCCAGCACGCACCCGATCGTCGCGGAGATCCGCGACCTCGAGGACGTGATGGTGAACTTCGACGGCATCACCTACGCCAAGGGCGCCTCGGTGCTCAAGCAGCTGGTGGCCTGGGTCGGCGACGACCACTTCTTCGAGGGCGTGCGCACCTACTTCGACCGGCACGCCTGGGGCAACACCACGCTCGCCGACCTGCTCGGCGCGCTGGAGGAGACCTCCGGGCGGGACCTGAAGGAGTGGGCCAAGCTCTGGCTGGAGACCGCCGGCCCGAACACGCTGCGGCCGGCCTACGAGGTCGACGACGCCGGGAACTTCACCGCCTTCGCGGTGGAGCAGGAGGGCTTCTCCGAGCAGTACCCGACGCTGCGCCCGCACCGGCTGGCGATCGGCCTGTACAACCTGGTGGACGGCGCCCTGGTGCGCACCGGCCGGGTCGAGCTCGACGTCACCGGCGCCCGCACCGAGGTCGCCGAGCTGGTCGGCAAGCCGCGCCCGGCGCTGGTGCTGCTCAACGACGACGACCTCACCTACGCCAAGATCCGCCTGGACGAGCACTCGATGGCGACCCTGGTGGAGCACATCGGCGCCTTCGCCGAGCCGCTGCCGCGCACGCTGTGCTGGGGCGCGGCCTGGGACATGCTGCGCAACGCCGAGCTGGCCGCGCGCGACTACCTCAAGCTGGTGCTCGGCGGCATCGGCCGGGAGAGCGACATCGGCGTGGCGCAGCTGCTGCAGCGGCAGGCCCGCAGCGCGGTGGAGCTGTTCGGCGACCCGGCCTGGCGCCCGACCGGGCAGGCGGCGCTGGCCGACGCCTCCTGGGAGCACCTGCGGGGCGCCGAGCCCGGCTCGGACTTCCAGCTGGCCTGGACCCGGGCCTTCGCCGGGGCCGCGCTGACCGACGAGCAGCTGGCCTACGTCGCGGCGCTGCTGGACGGCTCGCAGACACTGGAGGGCCTGGCGGTCGACACCGAGATGCGCTGGACCCTGCTGCTGGCCCTGGTCACGGCCGGCCGCGCGGACCTGCCGGAGATCGAGGCGGAGCTGGAGCGGGACAAGACCGCCACCGGCGAGCGCTACGCGCTGCAGGCGCGCGCCGCCCGGCCCACCGCTGCGGCCAAGGCCGAGGCCTGGGCGTCGGTGGTGGAGGGCGACACGCTCGCCAACCACACGGTGGCCTCGGTGATCAGCGGGTTCCAGGCGGCGCCGGTCGACCGCCGCGAGGAGCTGCTGAAGCCCTATGTCGAGAAGTACTTCGGGGCGGTCGAGGACGTGTGGAACAGCCGCACGCACGAGATCGCCACGCAGATCGCGACCGGGCTCTACCCGACCTTCGTGATCGAGCCGGAGACGCTGGCGGCCACCGAGCGGTTCCTGGACGGCGCGCAGCCGGTCCCGGCGCTGCGCCGGCTGATCGTGGAGGCCGCGGACACCGTCGCCCGGTGCCTGAAGGCGCAGGAGAAGGACCGGTCGGCGGCGTGATCGGCGCGTGATCGGCTGACCGGTCCGCGCGTCCCACGCGCGGACCGGCGCACAGTACGAGGACGGCCCGGGCGCAGATCCGCCCGGGCCGTCCTGATGTTCTTGTGCCTTGCTGTGCTCTTACTGCCTTGCCGTCCTTCGCCGCTTTACGGCTGCTGGCCGTGCAGCACCGGCGCCTTCTGCGCGTGCTCCATCAGCGAGCCAAGGCCGTTGACGATGCCGCCGGCCAGGTCGCCGAGCGCGAAGGTGGAGGCCATGGCGGCGGCCGCCAGGCCCGCGGCCCGGTCGTCGACCCGGCGCTTGGCCTCGGCGCCGGTCACGATCTCGAGCTGGTTGCGCCGCGGATCGACGACCACCAGCACCGCGCGCTCGGCGCCCGGCAGCTGCCGGTGCAGCCGCAGCGCCTGGGCTCGCAGCTCGCCCTCGACCGAGCCGACGTACACGGAGAACGTCAGGCCGCTGCTCGCCTCGGCGGTGGCGATCGCCTTGGCGATGTCCTGCTCCTGTCGGGCGCTGAACGCGTCACCAGCGGGCACTGGCGCCTCCTTCAGTCTGTGTTCCTGCCACCGAGGTCAGCCCGGTGAGCTCCTTCAGCGCGGTGCCGGTCAGCGCCCGGTCGGCGGCGCCGCCGTGCTCGTCCTGCGGCCCGCCGAACCAGACCGGCGCGGCCCACCAGCTGAGCTGGTGCGGGCGGTAGCGGTTGCCGCGGGCGATGGACGGGGCCAGCACCAGCAGGGCGATCACGGTGAAGATCGCCAGCGGGATGCCGATGTAGATCAGGATGGTGGCGACGGCGGACAAGCCGGGGCCCGGGTCGTCGCCGGCTTCCCGGTGCAGGGCGAACGCCGGGGCCGCCAGCAGCAGCGGCACCGCCGCCAGCGAGCCGACCGTCGCCGCCCGCAACGCCCGCCGCAGATGCGCTTCGGGGGTGGTCGGTGTGTTCACGCCTCCACCGTATCTGACGTGGCCTCACGCCGGAAAAGCAGGGGCCGTCCCCGGCATGCCCGCCGGGGACGGCCCGCTGTTTCGACGAGGGTGCGCAAGTGGTGCAGGTCAGGCGGCCGCGAACGCGCCGTCGAACGTGAACCCCTTGGCGTCGCCGCCATACGCCTCCAGGTAGGGCGTCCAGCGCGGGTCCTGTCTTCCTGAGGACAGAATCCGCCAAGCCGAACCGGCCGGCTGGACCGGGGCCCGGCGCATCCGCCAGCCCAGGTCGGTGAACGGCCGGTCCGCCTTCACATGGTTGCAGCGCCGGCAGGCCGAGACCACGTTGTCCCAGGCGTGCTGTCCGCCGCGCGAACGCGGTATCACATGGTCGATGCTGGTCGCCGGGGCGTCGCAGTAGACGCACCGGCCGCCGTCGCGCGCGAAGATCGCGCGGCGGGTCAGCGGCACCGCCCGGCGGTTCGGGACCCTGATGTAGCGGGTCAGCCGGATCACCGAGGGCGCGGGCATCGACCAGGTGGCCGCGTGGAGCAGGTCGCCGGATCCCTCAAGGGTGACGGCCTTGTCGCTGAGGATCAGAACCACTGCGCGGCGTTGGCTCACGACGCATAACGGCTCATACGAAGCGTTCAAAAGTAGTGCGTGCGGCACTGGTGGCCTCCTGACCGAGTCCGACGCGTGGCTCGCGCCGGAGCTAACGTCGCCGGTCCGCATTCACGCGCCGCAATTCCCCGGCAACGCCTGCGGGTGCATCGGCGCATGTCGGGGCACGTGTCCTCGGATCGGCTCACGGGTAGATCCAGTCTGTCCGCTGTTGTGGTTCCCGCGCTACCAGATTTCACGCACATCTTCAAAATCATGGGTCACGCGGGGGTTAACGCAGATCGTCCGCAACATTTTGTGCGCTCCAAGCACGTCTGACTTGAGGTATCCGCCTGAGCGGGCTGCCCCTTGCCGGTCACCTGCACGGCCGTGCGAGGCTGACCTTCATGGATCTGCGCATTCTCACCGAGCCGCAGCAAGGCGCCGCCTACGACACGCTGCTGCGCGTCGCCCGTGCCGCCGAGGACCTGGGCTTCGGCGGCTTCTTCCGCTCCGACCACGTGATGCGCGGCGGCGAGAGCGACGGGCTGCCCGGCCCCACCGACTGCTGGACCACCCTGGCCGGCCTGGCCCGGGAGACCTCGACCATCCGGCTGGGCTCGCTGGTGACGCCGGTGACCTTCCGGTGGCCGGGAGTGCTGGCGGTCCAGGTCGCGCAGGTGGACCAGATGTCGGGCGGCCGGATCGAGCTGGGGCTGGGCACCGGCTGGGACGCCGCGGAGCACGCCGCGTACGGGATCCCCTTCCCGGAGAAGCGGTTCGAGCGGCTGGAGGAGCAGCTCCAGATCGTCAAGGGCCTGTGGGGCACCCCGGTCGGCGACACCTATTCGTTCCAGGGCGAGCACTATCAGCTCACCGACTCCCCCGCGCTGCCCAAGCCCGCGCAGCGGCCGCATCCGCCGATCATCGTCGGCGGGCGGGGGCCGAAGCGGACGCCGCGCCTGGCGGCGGCGTACGCCACGGAGTACAACTCCAACTTCCGCCCGGCCGACCAGGTCGGCGAGAGCTACACCCGGGTCCGCCAGGCCTGCGCGGCGATCGGCCGGGATCCCAACTCCCTGACGTTGTCGGTGACGCTGGTGGTGGCCTGCGGCCGCACCGAGGCCGAGATCAGTCGGCGGGCCGAGGCGATCGCCCGGATCACGCCGCCGAACCAGGTGATCTGGCGCCTCACGCCGCAGGAGCTGGTGGACCGGCTCGGCGAATATCACGCCATCGGCACCCGGCGCGTCTACCTGCGCACCTTCGACCTCGCCGACCTGGACCAGCTGGAGCTGATCGGCTCGGCGGTCCTGCCGCGTACCGGGATCCTCTAACCTGGCGGGTGATCCGACGAACCGCCCCCGTCCACCGTTTCCGTGAACCGTCCCGTCGACCAGTGAGGTCCTCAGCCCCGTGTCCGCCGCCCTCCCCGCCGCCTACCTCCTCGCCAGCCCGACCACCGCGGGTACCCCGTCGCCGTCGCCGTCCCCGACTCCGACCACGGCGCTGGACCGGGCCAAGGGGGTCGGAGCCTGGTTCAGCGACCACTCCGGCGCGATCTTCGGTGGTCTGGTGACGATCATCCTGATCATCATCGGCGCACTGGTCCTGCGCAAGATCGTGCTGACCTTCATCCGCCGGGCGGTGGACAAGGCGGCGATGCGGGCCGAGACCAAGCCGGGGCGGTTCCTGGAGGCCGGCCTGCTGATGGGCGCCGAGCGCCGGCTACAGCGCACCCGAGCCCTGGGCGGGGTGCTGAGCAGCATCGCCAGCGCGACGATCATGATCATCGCGGCCCTGATGATCATAGACCAGCTGCACGTCTCCACCGGGCCGATCCTGGCCAGCGTCGGCGTGATCTCCGCGGCCATCGGCTTCGGCGCCCGGGACGTGGTCACCGACCTGCTGGCCGGGATCTTCATGATCATGGAGGACCAGTACGGGGTCGGCGACTACATCGACGCCGGCGACGCCAAGGGCACCGTGGAGGACGTGGGCCTGCGGATCACCCAGCTCCGGGACATCGACGGCGTGGTCTGGTACGTCCGCAACGGCACCATCAAGCGGATCGGGAACCAGTCCCAGGGCTACGCCCGGGCGATCGTGGACGTCCCGGTGTCCTACACCGAGAACCCGATCCGGGTCCGGGACGTGATGGTCGAGACCGCGCACCAGATGTTCGAGGACCCGCAGTGGAAGGACAGCTTCCTCACCGAGGCGCCGACCATCGCGGGCATCGAGTCCATCGAGGGCGACCACATGATGATGCGGGTGACGGTGCGGACCGCGGCGCGCCGCAGCGCCGAGGTCGCCCGGGAGCTGCGCGGCCGGCTGCTGTTCGCCTTCGACGAGGCCGGCGTCAAGGTCGGCGTCACCGCCGCGTCCGGCACCGGCGGGGCCTGACCTGCGGGAGCCATCCTGCGGGAGTCGACCGGCGTGCGCCGTCAACCGCCGGGGTCCATCGACCGGTTGACCCCGGGACTCAACCGGTCGCACCTCATGCCGTCCCAGACCGCACGGCCAGTCTGGAGGCATGACCACAGCACTGCGCACCAGGGGGCTGCGCAAGAACTACGGGGACGCCGCGGCACTCGACGGCGTCGAGTTGGACGTCGCGACCGGCGAGATCTTCGCATTGCTGGGACCGAACGGGGCCGGCAAGAGCACCGCCGTCGAGATCCTGGAGGGCCTGCGCGACCGGGACGGCGGCGATGTCTGCGTGCTCGGCACCGACCCGGCGTGGGGTGACCACCGCTGGCGCGCCCGGATCGGGGTGGTGCTCCAGGAGGCCCGCGACTTCACGATGCTGCGCGTGGGCGAGGCGGTGCGGCAGTTCGGCGAGTACTACCCGGCGCACCGCGACCCGGACGAGGTGATCGCCGCGGTCGGGCTGACCGAGCAGACCCGCACACTCACCTCGCGGCTGTCCGGCGGCCAACGGCGGCGCCTGGACGTGGCGCTGGGCATCGTCGGCGATCCGGAGCTGCTGTTCCTGGACGAGCCGACCACCGGGTTCGACCCGGCCGCGCGGCGGCAGTTCTGGGAGCTGATCCGGTCGCTGCGCAGCGCCGGGACCACGGTCCTGCTGACCACGCACTATTTGGACGAGGCCGAGGCGCTGGCCGACCGGGTGGGAGTGCTCTCCCACGGCCGGCTGGTCGACGTGGCCACACCGGACCGGCTCGGCGGCCGGGACCGGGCCGAGGCGGTCGTGGCCTGGGAGCAGGACGGGAAGCGCCGAAGCGAGTCGACCGCGGAACCGACCCGGCTCATCGGCGAGCTGGCCACCCGGTTCCGCGGCGAGATCCCGGGGCTGTCGGTGGTGCGGCCGTCGCTGGAGGACATCTACCTCGACCTGATCGGGTCGGGTCAGGAGGGGGAACGGTGAGCACGATGACGACCGAGGGCGTGGTCGAGACGGCGGCCGCCGCTACCGGCGCCGAAGCCGGCCGGCCGGGACGCGCGCCGGCCGGCGAGGTGTGGCGGATCGGCAAGGTCCGGATGCGGGTGGAGATCCGCCAGCTCACCCGCAACAGCAGCCTGCTGATCTACACCTTCGCGCTGCCGGTGGTGATGCTGCTGCTGTTCGGCACCATCTTCCGCGGCGAGATCGCCGGGACTTCGGCCACCTACCAGCAGGTCTACGCCACCGGCATGATCGGCATGTGCGTGATCAACGGCGCGCTGCAGAACCTGGCCTACGCGGTGGCCATCGAGCGGCACACCAAGGCGCTGAAGCGGCTGCGGACCACGCCGATGCCCGCCGCCTCGTACTTCCTCGGCAAGGTGGCCTCGGTGCTGGCCGCGACCCTCGCGCAGGTCGCCGTGATGCTGCTGGTCGGGGTGATGGTGATGGGGCTGCGGCTGCCGGCCGACGCGGGCCGCTGGTTCACCTTCGCCTGGGTGCTGGTCCTGGGCGCGACGGCGTGCAGCCTGCTCGGCATCGGGATGAGCAGCCTGATCCGGTCCGAGCAGGGCTCGGCGATCGTCTGGCTGCCGATCATGGTCCTGCAGTTCATCTCCGGGGTCTTCATCGTGTTCTCCACGCTGCCCAAGGCGGTCCAGGAGATCGGGGCGGTGTTCCCGGTGAAGTGGCTCTGCCAGGGGATGCGGTCGGTGTTCCTGCCGGAGGACTTCAAGTACTCCGAGCCGGCGCACAGCTGGGAACACGGACGGCTCGCCCTGGTGCTGGGGCTGTGGTGTGTGGTCGGCTTGGTGCTGTGCCTGAGGACCTTCAGCTGGCGGGGGCGGGACGACGGGTGACCTCCGCACCGGCCGACGACGCGGACGTCGAGCAGGGCGGCGCCGAGCCGGACGCCGCGCCGGACGCACTCGCAGCCCCGGTGTCCGAGACGATCGCCGAGGACGTCCGCGAATCCACCCGCTCCTGGCGCCGTATCGCGCTGATCTGGGGCCTGGCCTGGCACTTCGCGGTGATGGTCGGCGTGCTGCTGGTAGTCGGCGGCCACAAGCCGCTGTGGCTGCTGCTGCCGCTGGCCGGGTTGTCGGCGACGTGGGTGTTCCTGGAGTACCCGTGGCTCGTAGACCGCGCGCGCTCGTTCCACGTGGTCTTCTACCACCTGGCGATCACCTCTGTACTGAGCTTCGTGCTTGTCTGGGCCGACCCGGACCTGACGTTCATGGCGAGCATCGCGCTGTCCCAGTTCTCGCCGCTGACCGGCTACCGGCCTCGCGGCCTGGCCGTCCTGGCCATGGGCGCCGCGGCACTCACCTTCCCGATCGCGCTGCGCAGCGGCTTCGACGGCGGCTCGCTGGTCGGCTGGGCGCTGAGCGCCGGGTCGGCGCTGCTGTTCAACCTGTTCATCGGCGGGTTCTTCGTGGAGATGCTGAACGACCACGACCGGCGCGGCGCGCTGATCCGCGAGCTGGAGAGCACCCGGGCGCAGCTGGAGCGGGCGAACCACGACGCCGGGGTGCGCGAGGAGCGCGAACGCCTGGCCCGGGAGATCCACGACACCCTGGCCCAGGGCTTCACCAGCCTGCTGATGCTGGTCCAGGCCGCGGAGGCGACGCTGGACACCGACCCGGCGACCACCCGGCAGCGGCTGGAGCTGGCCGCCCGCACCGCGCGCGAGAACCTGGCCGAGGCGCGAGCGCTGATCGGCGGCGACCCCACGGCGGGACTTCCGCTCGACGCCGCGCTGCAGCGGGCGGCGGCCCGGATCGGCGAAGAGCTGGGCATCACGACCTCGGTCATGATCGAGGGCAGTCCGCAGCCGCTGTCGGCGAACATCCAGGTGGTGACGCTGCGGGTGGCGCAGGAGGCGCTGGCGAACGTCCGGAAGCACGCGCGGGCCGGCTCGGCCACGGTGTGCCTGGTCTACGGCGTCGACGGGCTGACGCTGAGCGTCGCCGATGACGGTGTCGGGATGGAGACCGCCGGCCGCGATGGTGCGGCGGTGGGATCCGGTTCGAGCTCGGACTCCGGCTCCGGCTCCGACTTCGGGTCGGGCTCAAGCTACGGCTCCGGCCTCGCGTCCGACTCGACGAGCGCCGCACCAGCCGGTACTGGTTTCGGCCTGCGGTCGATGCGCGAGCGGGTGGGACAAGTCGGGGGGACGGTGACGGTCACCAGCGCGCCCGGCGCCGGGACGCGGGTGCTGGCGGAGGTGCCTTATGAGTGAGGAGTCGCGCGTCATGGGTGCGCAGCTGCGGGTCCTGATCGTCGACGACCACCCGGTGGTCCGGGCCGGGCTGCACGGCATGCTGGCGGCCGAGCCGGACCTGGACGTGGTCGGCGAGGCCGCCGACGGCGCGCAGGCGGTGCGGCTGGCCCTGGAGCTGGCGCCGGACGTGGTGCTGATGGACCTGCGGATGACCGGGATGGACGGCGTCGAGGCCACCGCGCGGCTGGCCGCCGAGGCGCCCGCGATCAGGGTGCTGATCCTGACCACCTACGACACCGACGCCGACATCGTTCGCGCGGTCGAGGCCGGCGCCACCGGCTACCTGCTGAAGGACACGCCGCGGGCGGAGCTGGCCGAGGCGGTGCGGCTGGCCGCGCGCGGCGAGACGGTGCTGGCCCCGGCGGTGGCCGCGAAACTGGTCAGCCGGATCCGCCGGCCCGCGCCGCAGCCGCTGACCCCGCGCGAGCGCGAGGTGCTGGCCCTGGTGGCCCGCGGCCTGGCCAACGCCGAGATCGGCCGGCAGCTGTTCATCAGCGAGGCGACGGTGAAGACGCACCTGGTGCGCGCGTTCGGCAAGCTCGGCGTGGACGACCGGACGGCCGCCGTCACCAAGGCGATGGCACAGGGATTGCTCTGACCACCGCCTACCCTCGGATGGCATGAGTGCAGGCATGAGTCCCGAGGAAGCCCGCGCGATCTTCCTGCGCCAGGCCCACGCGATCCTGGCCACCGCGGACGCTTCAGGCGTGCCGCATCTGGTCCCGGTGGTCTTCGCGGCGACCGGCGACGGCTTGGCGCTGGTCGTGGACCACAAACCGAAGCGCACGACGGATCTGAAGCGGCTCCGGAACATCGAGGCGAACCCGCACGTCTGTCTTTTGACGGAGCAGTACGCCGCCGACTGGACCACGCTGTGGTGGGCCCGGGCGGACGGCACGGCGCAGGTCGGCCCGCTGACCCCACCGGTGTTGGCGGTGCTCCAGGCGAAGTACCCGCAGTATCGCGCGGTACCGCCGGACGGACCGGCGGTGGCGGTCACCGTCACGAGGTGGTCCGGCTGGTCTGGCTCGTCCAGCTGAGCTGTGCTGGTCGGACTGGCCGGTGCTGG
>JABFWL010000235.1 GCA_013362315.1 Catenulispora sp.
GACTAGTACTCGTCCCGCTTGACCACGCACAGGGCCCAGATGATGAAGCCCGAGAAGGCGATCATCACGACGGACCAGACCGGGTAGTACGGCAGCGAAAGGAAGTTGGCGATGATGATCAGTCCTGCGATCGCCACGCCGGAGACGCGCGCCCACGTGGCCGCCGTGAACAGCCCGAAGCTGACACCCACGGCGATGACGCCCAGGACGAGATGGATCCAGCCCCAGCTGGTCAGGTCGAACTGGAAGACGTAGTTGCGCGTGGTGACGAAGACGTCGTCCTCGGCGATCGCCATGATGCCGCGGAAGATGCCGAGCAGGCCCGCGATCGTCAGCATGACGGCGCCGAAGGTCACCAGGCCGGAGGCCCACTGCTGCTTCGCCGAATCCCTCTGCGTGGGCTGTGTGGGGTGTGTGGCGGTCATCCTCAATACCTCGTTTCGTTCGGCCCGGCGTGCTCAGTGCCCGGACGTGGTGGCCGCGTCGGGACGGGTCCCGCTGCCGTGGCCACTGAGGACCAGGTCCTTCGCCCTCGCGAACTCCTCGTCGGTGATGTCGCCGCGGGCGCGGATCTCGGACAGCTTGGCGAGCTCGTCGGCGCTGCTCGGCGCCCCGCCCTTGGCCGTCTCGCGGACGTAGGAGTCGAACGCGCGCTGCTGAGCCTGGTGCTCCGCGATCTCCCGGCGCCCCATGTTCTTGCCGCGTGCGATCACGTAGACGAACACGCCCAGGAAGGGCAGCAGGATCACGAAGGCCAGCCAGCCGGCCTTGCCCCAGCCGCTCATGGCGTCGTCGCGGAAGATGTCGACGATGATCCGGAAGAGCAGGATGAACCACATGATCCACAGGAAGAACACCAGCATGGACCAGAAGATGCTCAGCATCGGATAGTCGTACGCGAGGTACGTGGGCGTGCTCATGTCTCTCCCTCCGTCCCGGGCATGCGCCCGGCGACCTGCTTCTGCACTTCTCAGCGTGCGCACGGCAAGCCGCGCGCGGCCTCACCCGGCACGGGTGAGCGGCCGCCGGCCCCCGTCACCCCCCGGCCTTCGGGGGACTGAGGAGGGCCACGACGTGCCGGTACCAGGAGCTGGTCGCGACGGCCTCGCCCAGCGCCATGCCCGAGATGGCGACGAGGAAGATGCTGATCAGCCAGGACAGGAGCGTGAAGACCGGTCCGAGGGGCCCGAACTCGTCGAGGCTGCGCTGCATGGCGTTGGAGAGCACCAGATGGCCGGCCGAGCTCAGCGTGATCGTGCCGACGCCCGCCAGGACCGCCCCCGGCAGCAGGTCCAGCCAGCCGATCCGGCCGCCCAGCAGCAGGTGCTGGGACCACCACCACAGCAGGACGGCCCCCACCAGGGACAGGGCCAGGCCGGTCGCGGGGCCGATGCCGAAGCCCCGCCGCAGCGGTGCCTGCACGAGCATGAAGGCCAGCCACACCACCAGCCAGATCAGCCAGCGCCAGGCCGCCGCCCGCAACGGCGCCCGGGGCAGGTGCCAGCAGCGCTCGCACACCGCCTGGAGGGCCCTGCTGAACGCGGTCGCCGACGCGAGGGTCAGCAGCGCGCCCAGGACACCGACGGACTGCCGCGCCGAGTCGCCCGCCTTGTAGGTGCGTCTCACCTCGTCGAGCGTGTCGCCGCGCACGCCCAGGACCGAGCTCAGCGAGTCGGCCAGCAGGCGCTGCATGCTCGGGGGCGCGAACGCGGCCACCGTCATCAGCAGCGGGAGCGCCGCCAGGAAGGCCTGCGCGGCCAGCCGCATGGCGCCTTCCACGAGGTTGAGCGCGGCCAGCCGGGGCAGGAGCCGGCCCAGTGGGCCGGCCCTGAGCTGTGCCGCCGCCTGGACCGCGCGTTCCCTGCGGGTGGCCGGTGCGGTGTCCTTGGCCATGGCTCACGTGACCGCGTGCTCCGGTTCGTCGGCGTCGCGCCCGGGACCCGCGGCCGCGAGCACGGCGGCGATCGCCAGCGCGACCAGGACCAGGACGAGGACGAGCACCACCGCGCCCACGGTGGGCCGGTTCCACAGGACGAGGGCCAGGGCGCCCGCGCCGATGGTGACGCCGACGGTCCAGGACTGGTGGGCGGCCAGCCAGCGGCCCGTGAGGCCGGTGTTCATCCCGACGTGGCGCAGCCCGCGTCCGGCGGCCGCCGCACCGCGCCCGGACAGGCTCCGCACACCCTTGGCGACCCGGCCGGGGCCGTAGAGGTACGCGGTGAGGGCCGCGAGCAGGGAGACGACGAGCAGCGTGCGGGTACTGGAGCGCAGGAAGCGGATGAAGGTGTCGAAGATCACCGCCGCCGCGTCGGGTGGCAGCGTGGCCGAAGGCACGGAGTCGAGATAGACCCGCCGGGCCAGGGCCAGGGCGACCAGCAGCAGCACCGCCATCACGGCGACACCGATGCCGACGATGATCACCATCAGCCGGTGGTTCGGCGCGGTCCACACGGTGAGGGCCGCGAAGGCCAGCGTCAGGATGGGCAGCCAGGTGCCGACGATGTCCAGCAGCCGCATGCCGTTCTGCGCCTTGTGCAGCTGCTGCGTCTTGAAGAGGGTGATGGTGCGGTCGACGTTCGGGATGGCCGAGGCCTTCTGGAAGCCCGCGTCGACGAGGCGCTGGCGGACCTGGTCGACGACGGTTCCGACGTCGAGCTGGATGGTGTCGCCGTTGGCCTGCAGGGCGCCCGAGCGTGATCCGGTGAGCATGTTCACCACGGCGGCGTGCGCCCGCCGGTTGGCCCCCAGCCAGGCCTCCTGGAACACGTCGCTGGTGATCACGCGGTTCACGTTGCGCTGCACGACGGTGCGCACCGCGGACCGCAGCGGGCCGTTCAGGGACTCGGAGCCCTGCACCACGCGCGGGGGAGCGCCGTTCTTCTTCAGCGTGTCGGTGATCGCGTTCGTCACCGCCGAGACGTCGATGTTGGCCACGACCCGGTCGGTGAGCCGGTTGACGAGGACCTTCTGCACGGCCGGCTCCGAGGCGAGCGGCTTGACCGTCTGCACGTACCGGCCGGTGTCGGCGACCTCGTCGTGCACCCAGGCCGCGACGAGCGCGAGCGGGGCGAGCACCAGCGTCAGCACCAGCAGGACGACGGCGCCCGCGCGGCGGGCCCTGCGGTGACGTACCTTGGCGGCGCCCCTGAGCCGCACGTACTCCTCGTGTTCCGCGGCGGACATCACATGCGTGGTGTCGGAGGTCGCGCCGGAATCCGGCGTCACAGAGGTCGAAGGCGGATTCATCTGGTCTCCCACGTCGTATCCCGCCCCCCGGGAGAGGCCTCGGTCAGCCGCCGAGGGACGTCGCGCCGTCGGT
>JABFWL010000248.1 GCA_013362315.1 Catenulispora sp.
GTGATGGCGGCAGCGGCGTCGGCGAATCTCCGGTTGACCTTGACATAGCTGTCCCACCAGGTCCGGTGGAACTCCGGCGGTGCGACCATGGCCGCGTCCGCCAGGTTGGAACAGGCGGTGGCCGACTTGGTCGAGAACGCCCTTCCGGCACGGCGGCGGCTCTGTCGACGACATCAAACTGAACTTCAGACGTAGCGAGCCGCGTCGAAGCCGACGACGACGCGCTTGGTGCAGACGCTGCAGACCGGTCGACGATCTTCGAGAGGTTCGTCCTTCGCTGTAGCCCTGACAGCGAAGTCGGGACGACATGGCGGATCCTTTTGTGCCGCATGACCAAGAGGCGGCATTTGGCATGCCGCGCGCAGGGTTGACTCACCTAGCCCAGGACGCCAGTGGACGCAACGCACTCGGGCATGGCACAGCCTACTGCTCGGACGGCGACTGATCTCCCGAAACTTGCTGGGGCGCTGATTCATGCCAGCCCAGTGGAATCGGATCGTGCCCAGCGGACGGCTCGCCGCCAGCGGCGTTGAAAGCCTCCAAAGCCTCGACGAGACGGTCGCGGTGCACCATCGGCATGCGTCCGACGATGGCGGCGATCTCCTGGCGCCGTCGATCAGTCACCCGTTCGACCACCTGTCGTCCGGTACTCGTCAACGACAGAATCGATTCCCGACGATTGCCAGGGTTGGGAGCGCGGTCGATCATACCGGCCGCATTAAGGCGCTCGGCCATCCGCATGGCGGTCGAGGGGTTGACCGCCAGATGTTCGGCCAGATGCGTCAGCCGCAACGGGCCTCGAGACGCCAGCACGACCAGAGCGCGGAACTGCGGGAGGGTAACGCTTTCCTGGACCTCGCTCAGCGAACGCGCAGAGACCGCGACAAGCAGACGGGACGCGGTCAACACTGCCTCGGTGACCCGGTCGATGTCGCCGGCCGGCTCGTCGGGGGTCCGCATGGACATCGAGGAAAGCGACGCGGTGTCGTCGGTTTCGGTCTTTCGCGGGCTCATGACCACTGTTCTACCGCGCCACAAGCCACACAGACGGCCAACCGGCGCACCATGAAAGTTATGTGACCGTTTGCGTGCCCAGCCAGCCTACTGGCCGCTTACAGCTGAGACCGGCTTGACGAGCGATGGGCTACTATTTGCATAATGCAAACCATGAGCTCCGTCGCCGATGCCCACGCTGGGACGTCCTCCCGAACGCTGCCGGTGCCAAGCCGTCGGGGCCTGAATCGCTTGGTGAACGCCCTGGCAGTCACGCGAGGCGGTTTGCTGGCGCTCGCGTTGACAGTGGGATCCGGGGCTGGGCTCGGCGCAATCGTGTTCCGCCGACTGATCGAGACCTTCACCCAGGCGTTCTCCGGCCACGCCGACTATTCCGCCGCCGGACACGCAGCCAACCCGCACCTGCCTGGTCTCGGAATGTGGTTCGTGCTCTTCGCCCCCGCCGTCGCCGGGGCGATATACGGTCCGCTCGTATATAAGTTCGCGCCCGAGGCGCGCGGGCATGGCGTGCCAGAGGTGATGTACGCGGTAGCACGCAAAGGTGGCCGTATCGCTCCGCAAGTCGCAGTGGTGAAGTCTCTGGCTTCGGCGCTGTGCATCGGCTCCGGCGGATCGGTGGGCCGCGAAGGCCCGATCGTGCAGATCGGCTCGGCCCTCGGCTCGACGCTCGGCCGCGTCGTCGGGGCCGGGGAGGACCGGATGCGGCTGCTGGTCGCCTGCGGCGCGGCCGGCGGGATCGCGGCGACGTTCAACGCCCCGCTGGCCGGCGTGTTCTTCGCGATGGAGCTGATTCTCACCTCCTTCGCCGCCGAGGGCTTCGGGATGATCGTGCTCTCGTCGGTCACGGCTTCGGTGATCGGCCGGGCCGCGTTCGGCGATGTGCCCTTTTTGAGCTTGCCTCCGTTCCATGCCGCGCAGGTCTCACAGCTCACTTTGTTTGCGGCACTGGGTGTAGGCGCCGGCGTGATCGGCGTCGCCTTCTCAAAGGTCCTCTACCTCATCGAGGACGCGTGCGACTGGGCATGGCGCTGGCCGGAATGGGCCCGTCCTGCGGTCGGCGGGTTGCTGTTGGGCGTCGTCCTCCTGCTGCTTCCGGAGATGTACGGAGTCGGATACCCGGTGCTGGAGAATGCGGTCGCCGGCAAGTACGCGATCGGGTTCCTACTGGTTCTGCTGATCGGGAAGATCGCCGCCACCAGTGTGACCATCGGGATCGGCGGCTCCGGCGGGGTCTTCGCCCCCAGTTTATTCATGGGCGCGATGGCCGGATCGGCGTTCGGGCTGGCAGCCCACGACGTCTTCGGGAGCAGCGCCGGACCGGTCGGCTCCTACGCGCTGGTGGGAATGGGCGCGGTGTTCGCCGGGGCCGCCCGGGCACCGATCACCGCCGTGGTGATTCTGTTCGAGCTCACCGGCGAGTACTCCATCATCCTGCCGCTCATGGCAGCGATCGTGCTGGCCACGTTGACCAGCAAGGCCATCACCGGAGACACCATCTACACCCTGAAGCTGCGCCGCCGCGGCATCGACCTGTCCGCCCCCGCTCCCGCTTCGCCCTTCGCCGGGATCACCGTGGGCGACGTGATGGAACCGGTCCCAGCTCCGCTTATAGCGGCCACCCCGCTGTCGCAAGCGGCCGACACCCTGGCGGTCTCCCGCCATGGCGCGCTGCCGGTCACCGACGTCGACGGGGCGTACCTCGGCATCGCCACGGCCCGGGCGGTGGCCGAAATACTGTCTGAAGGGGGACGCGATGACGAACCGGTCCGCGAAGTCGTCTTGACCGCCAAGCCGGTGCGCGCCGACAGCGATCTCGCCGGCGCTCTGACCGAGTTGGTCGCGGCCGATCCTTCCGGTCTGCCGGTGCTGAACGGTGCTGGTACTGGACTGTCCGGGTGGATCACTCATCAGGCGGTTCTGGCGGCGGTCCACCGCGACCCTGCCTGAGCTACCGCAGATCGCCGATCATCGGACGGCGGCTGGCGGCGGGCCGACGGCCCGGGGAAGCACGATGCGGCGGTCGACCCCCTGTCAACCGCCGTCTTCACCCTCTTCTGCGGCTGCCAAGAGCCGATCCTCCGACGTGCCGGCGGCGGAGCCTGAAACACCTTTGTGCAACTGTCGGCGAAGCCGCTCTACAGCCTTGCGCATCTCATCCAGCGCCTGCTCCGGCACGAATGGTTCGGAGCCGTTGTCAAGCTCCTGCCCGAGCAGGTATCCGGGGTCGTGGAGATCGCCGGCTTCCATGAACTCACCGGCCTGCGGTGGCCCGCCACGCCGCAGCCACCAGCGCTTTCGGCGGCC
>JABFWL010000230.1 GCA_013362315.1 Catenulispora sp.
GGTGCGGAACCGCTCTGGGATGGAGCGCATATCGAGAGATCCCTTCCATGGCAGGAACGCCACCATCAGACGGGACCGGGAGCTCCGGCAGCGACGGGACACGCCGTCGGCGACCTAACAAAATCGCCCGTCCGGACGCACCCGGCCTGGATCCGGCCAGCCGTTCCCCCGTCCTGGTGAACGCCGGTGAGGGGTAGCCTGCCCGCATGCTCAACACGCACCGCCTCCGCATCCTCGCCGAGATCCACCGGACCGGCAGCATCGCGGGCGCGGCGCGCGAGTTGAAGCTGTCGCCGTCGGCGGTGTCGCACCAGCTGTCGCAGCTGGAGAAGGAAGCCGGCGTCAGCCTCGTCGAGCGCGGCGCGCAGAGCCTGCGGCTCACCGCCGCCGGCCGCCGGCTGTCGCTGCGCGGCCAGGAGATCCTGGCCCTGCTGGACGCCGCCGAGAAGGATCTGCTGGCGCACTCCCGCGCCGACACCGGGCACCTGTGCATAGGCTTCTTCGCCTCCGCCGGCCACCGCCTGGTGCCGCAGGCCCTGTCCCGGTTCGCACACCGCTACCCGTCGGTGGAGCTCGAGCTGGTCGAAGGACAGCCGCACGAGCTCGCTCCGGCCGTGCAGCAGGGCGAGATCGACGTGCTCGTGGTCTTCGAACACGCCCTGGACCCGTGGACCCCGCCGGAGGGCGTCGACGTCCGCGAGCTGTTCCACGATCCGCAGCTGCTCGTGGTGCCGACCGGGCACCCCGCCGGGCGGCGCGGCCAGGTCCGGCTCGACGAGCTCGCGGGCGAGCAGTGGATCACGTCCTACGGCACCGGGTCGCCGGTGCTGTCGGTCCTGGAACGCGCGTGCGCGCTGGAGGGCTTCGTCCCCAACATCCGCTGCCGCAGCGACCACTACGAGGTCATCATCGGCCTGGTGCGCGCCGGGCTCGGCATAGCGCTGATACCGAGCCTGGGCATCAACGACACCAGCGGCGTGGAGACCACCCGCATCTCCGGGCCGCGGCTCTACCGCAAGATCGGCGTGGCGTCCCGGCCTGCGAACCCGAACCCGGTGCTGCCCTCGTTCCTGGCGTATCTGGCTTCGACGGCGGCGAACCTGCGCGCCGGGCACTACTGAGCCGCGCACTATTAAGCAGCGCTCTACTGACCCGCGTACTCCTGACCCGCGAGCTCCGCCACCCGAGCCCCGATCGCCCGCATCGCCAACACCATCTCGAACTCACGCCCCGGCTCGCAGCGGGTCAGGACGGCGTAGCAGACCTGACGGACGCCGCGCACGACGCCGACGTCGCCGCGCACGCCGACGTCGGTACCGGTCTTGTTCGCGACCCAGATTTTGTCGGTGGCGCAGAGCCCGGCGACCGGGAGCTCGCGGACCGCGGAGTCCTCGGGATCGTGCGGGATCGCCGCCGGCACCATGCTGCGGTCGACGCAGGACGCCATCCACTCCAGCATCAGCGGATCCCGGGCGGCCGTCCCGGCCAGTGCGGCCAGCTCGCGCGCGGTGCCCACGGCGAACGTCGGCGGATGCTCCGGCAGCCGCGGCTCCCGGATCCGGTCGAGGATCCGGGTGTGCTCCAAGCCCAGCCGCGCCGTGTTCTCGGCGACCCGGTCCAGGCCGACCCGCCGCAGCAGCGCGTTGGTCGCGGTGTTGTCGCTGACCGCCGCGGTGAGCCGCGCCAGGTCGTCCAGCGTCCACCGGCGAGCGGACAGCTTCAGCAGCAATCCGGAGCCCGCGCAGTAGTCGTGGTCCCGCAGGACCAGCGCCTCCTCGGGGTCGAGCTCGCCGTCCGCGAACCCGCGCGCCACCGTGGCCAGCAGCAGCAGCTTGCCGACGCTCGCCAGCGGCAGCACCTCGTCGGCCCGGCACTCGCCCCAGCCCGGAACCGAGAACGCCACCGTCCCCGGGACGCGCTCCAGCTCGGGAAGGCCGACACCGGCCGGCTCCGCGCTCAGCACGCCAGCACCCGCCCCGGCCGCGCCCCGAGCACCTCCCCGTCCCGCACCACCATCGCACCGCCGACCACCACCAGCCGCACGCCGTCCGGCGCCGCCAGCGGCTCCTCGAACGTGGCCCGGTCGGCGATCCGCTCCGGATCGAACACCACCAGGTCCGCGTGCGCCCCGTCGTGCACCACCCCGCGGCCCGCGAGCCCGAACCGCGCGGCGGTGGCGCCGGTCATCTTCCGCACCGCTTCGGCGAGCCCGAACAGCCCGGCCTCGCGCGAGTAGTGCCCCAGCACCCGGCTGAACGTCCCGGCCCAGCGGGGATGCGGCAGACCGCGCTTGGGCACGCCGTCCGACCCGATCATCGCGAAGGGCGCGGCCAGCACCCGCCGGACGTCGTCCTCGCACATCGAATGGCTGATGATCGACACGTCGCCATCTTCGCCCACCAGGAGCTCCGCGACCAGATCCAGGGCGTCCGTGCCGCGCGACGCGGCGATCTCGGCGATGGTCCGGCCCTGGTAATGCGGGTGGTTGCGCGCGCAGGCCACGGAGATCCGGTCCCAGCCGCCGTTGCCGACCGTGTTCTCCCAGCCGGGCACGCCGTCGCGGATCGCCGTTCGCATCAGGTCCCGCTGCGCCGGGTCCCGCAGCCGGTCCAGCAGGCGGGCCGGTCCGCCGTCGTGCGCCCACGGAGGGAGCATCGCGGCCAGTCCGGTGCTGCCGGCGGTGTAGGGGTAGACGTCGCAAGTGACGTCCATGCCGGACTCCCGAAGCTCCGCCAACGTTGCCAGGGTCGTCTCGGTCCGTCCCCAGGCGTACTTACCGGCGGTCTTATGATGCGACACATGGAGAGCCGCACCGCTGTCGCGCGCAATAGCGACCGCCTCCTTGAGAGCGTCCTCCACCCCTGACATCTCGTCGCGCAAGTGCGTCACATAGGGCTTCCGATGCTGTGCGGCGACGCGCGCTAAAGCAGTCACCTCCGCAGTACTCGCATAGGTGCCCGGCGTATAGATCAGCCCTGTAGAGAGCCCCACTGCGCCGGCGGCTAGAGCCGCATCGAGTACTTCGGCCATCCGAGCTATCTCAGCTTCCGAAGCAGCCCGCGCCTCATGACCGATGACAGCCGCCCGCAGTGAACCGTGTCCTACCAGCGAAACCATGTGGTTGGCGCGTCCGACCGCCTTATGCGCTCTGCTTAGTGCGGCCAACCCCGAGAACGTTCCGGGGAACGCGCTACTCCCGCAGTTTCCTGCGACCTCTACTGTGACTCCTTGCCGCACGGCTGCATAAGCCTGCTCTATGTCCAGCTCCCCATCTGCGGTGGCCAACACGCTTGTGTCCG
>JABFWL010000602.1 GCA_013362315.1 Catenulispora sp.
GCGGCCGGCGCGGCGAGGCGGACGAGCCGATTTCCGGCAGGTTCAGGCATGAGGCCTCCAGGAGTGAGGATCCGTGGACTGTTCGGCCAACCGCGAACGCCTGACCGCTAAGAAACTTTCTCCGCGAAGAGCGAAAGTTTCACAAGGCCTGAAGCTAGCGGCGACTTCAGTCCTCGGTCAACATCCAGTCCGCCGGTCGAACATGAGGCATTTGGTCTCACACGGCCGGTACCAGGGCGCTCAGGCGGGCGGGGCGTGCAGCACGTACCGGCGCGAGGCGTGGACCTGCGCGCGCCAGGGCGGCCAGGTCGACGCTGTCAGCGCTCAGCGCCGCGTACATGGCACGCAGCGCGGCCGGGTCGGCCGGTGATCGTTCCCTGCGCGTCCTGTGAATCAGCCTGCTGTCAGCGTCGGTCCGCTCCACACGTCGCGGCAGAGTCGAAGGACCCGGCCGCGCCAGGTCGCCCGGCTCGCCGTGCCCGCCTCTGACACCGGCGACCGCGCCCACTACGCTGGAGGCGTCAGCACGTCAGAGGCGTTTTCCAGGCCGATCGGACACGGAAGGCAGGCTCGGAGCATGAGTGCGCTGGAACCGGAGGATCGGCGGGACGCGCGGCTGCCGCAGCTGCGGTTCGACGAGCTGCTGGACGAGTTGATCAGCCGGGTCCAGCAGGTCAAGAACACCCGGGACCGGGTCCAGCAGCTGCTGCAGGGGGTCCTGGCGGTCAGCGGCGGACTCGACCTCGACCAGGTCCTGACGACGATCATCAAGACCGCCACCGAGCTGGTCGAGGCCCGCTACGGCGCGCTCGGAGTGATCGGCGGCGACCGTGCCGACCGGCTGGAGCGCTTCGTCACCGTGGGCCTGAGCCCCCAGGAGATCGCCGCGATCGGCCCCTATCCGACCGGCATGGGGCTGCTGGGTCAGCTGATCCGGCATCCGGTGCCGCTGCGCGCCGACGACATCTCCGCCCACGAGGCGTCGTTCGGCTTCCCCGACAACCACCCGCCGATGAAGGCCTTCCTCGGCGTGCCGATCCGGGTGCGCGACGAGGTCTACGGCAACCTCTACATCACCGAGAAGGTGGGCGGGGCGGCCTTCGACGCCGACGACGAAGCTCTGCTGGTCACCCTGGCCGCCGCGGCCGGCGTCGCGATCGACAACGCCCGGCTCTACGACGAGGCGCAGCGTCGCCAGCAGTGGATGGAGGCCACCGCCGAGCTCACCCGGGGACTGCTGTCGGGCGCCGATGCCCGCGACGTACTCACCGTCCTGATCAACCGGATCCGGGTCATCACCGGCGCCGACCTGGTGTATGTGGCTCTGCCGGAGGCCGGTGAGCGACTTGTCGTCCAGGTCGCCGGGGGGCTTGGCGCCGAGAAGTTCCACGGACACGTGGTCCGCCTCGAGGACACCGTGACAGGCCAGGTCTACCGGACCGGCGCCGGCCGCGCAGTCGTGGACCGCGAGTGGGACGACCGCCCGGAATGGCGGGAACTCGGGCTCGGCCCGGCCTACATCGCACCGCTAGGCACCGCGCAAGGTCGGGTGAAGGGCATCATGGTGGCGGCCCGCCGGTTCGGCGAACTGCCTTTCGACAGCGCCGTGGTCCGCATGATCTCCGACGTCGCCGGGCAGGCCGCCGTCGCGCTGGAGGTGGCCGAGCGCCGCGCCGACAGCGAGCGGCTGGCACTGTTCGCCGACCGCGACCGCATCGGCCGGGACCTGCACGACCTGGCGATCCAGCGGCTGTTCGCGACCGGTATGACGCTGCAGTCGGTCCTGAAGATCACCGAGAAGCAGTCGGTGCGCGAGCGGGTCACCAACGCCGTCGCCGACCTCGACGACACGATCAAGGTCATCCGTTCGACGATCTTCGCGCTGTCGGAACACGACGCCGTCGAGCGTATCCCGAGCCTGCGCGCTCAGGTGCTCGAAGTCTGCCAGGACGCCACGGGGCCGCTCGGCTTCGCGCCCGCCGTGCGCTTCACCGGGCCGGTCGATTATGAGGTCCCCGATGAGGCCGTCGAGCACTGTCTGGCGGTGACCCGCGAGGCGCTGTCGAACGCGGCGCGTCATGCCGCCGCGACCAGGGTCTCGGTGGACCTGGAAACCGCTGACGGATACCTGACCCTGCGGGTTTCCGACAACGGCGTCGGCATCGGCGACGACGTCACCCGGCGCAGCGGACTGGGCAACATCACCGACCGGGCCCAGGCCCTGCACGGGTCCGCCACCATCCGCGCAGGGGATGACGGCGGCACCGTGCTGACCTGGCAGGTGCCACTGGACGACCGTGGAAGTGGCACCGGTTAGCGAGTCGCGGGCCGCCTCACTGCGGTTCCCCCGACACGCTCTTGTAATATGAGCTCGTCCAGGCTGGCTCGGCATCCATGGAGCAGATCATCTCTACCGACAACGCCTCGCAATCCCAGCCCGAGACAACAACGCGTGGTGTTGATGAGCGGGCACTGGCTCAGGGCTCTCTGATCGCTCTGCTGGTGGCGGCTGTTCTCACCTACGCTTTGGATCTCGGCAGCAAGCTTGTGGCTGTCTCACGGTTGGAAGGCCAGGCGCCCGTCGCCATAGCGGGCCGCGTGCTCACGCTTCAGATGTTCCGTAACTCGGGTGCGGCTTTCAGTTCGGGCCAGGCTTACACCGTCATGTTCACGGCGATCTCGGTCACGGTTGTCGTGGTCATCGCGCGTGTCGCGCGCAGGCTTCAGAGCCTTCCGTGGGCTCTCGCTCTGGGCCTGTTGCTTGGGGGTGCACTCGGCAACCTGACTGACCGGATCTTCCGGGCGCCCGGGGTCTTCCGAGGCCACGTCGTCGACTTCATCTCCGTTCAGCACTTCGCGGTGTTCAACCTCGCCGATTCGGCCATTGTCTGCGGCGGTGCTTTGGCGGTCCTCCTGTCGTTCCTGGGCACTTCCCTGGACGGCTCGGCCTCGCGAGATCGCCAGAGCCGGAGCGTTCTCGCTCCGCGATGAGGGGCTCCAGGCCCGCTCACGATTCCTGATCGAGTCCTTCAGTCATGCGGAAGCCGCTGACCATGTCGAGCTGTATCAGGACCGCGTGTTCCATGGTGCGGCTGATCCAGGGAGCGACGAGTTCCTGGTAGCGAGCGAGCTGGTCGGGGTCGCAGACGAGTCTGGCGAAGCCGGTGACCACGACGGACCAGCCCAGGTGGGTGTCGGGGTCGATCAGGTCGGCTTCGTAGGCGACGACGGTTCCGGCACCGCCGGTCGCCGCCGCCAGGGCTGCGCCTTCGTGAGTACGGATGACCAGGTGGTCGCCCACGATGGCGTGGTTGACGGGGCGGATGGCGGGCAGCGCGTTGCGGGTGAACACGATCCGGCCCAGGTTCACGCTGGCGAGCAGCGCGAGGGCTTCGTCACGGTCCAGTTCGACCATCGAGCGGGCGTCCGGGTCGCGGCTTGCCGTCGAACCGGTGGTCGTGTTCATCGCGTGTCCTTGATGAGCGCATAGCGGGTGTCGAACCGGCGGTAGATCAGCTGTCCGCGTCCGGTGCCGGAGTCGATGAAGAACAGGTGGCCCAATCCGGTCTGGTCCAGCCGGGCCATGGCTTGTGCCGCTTCCAGGGTGGGAGCCGGTCGCGGGTCCACGGTCAGCCGGACGGTGTTGGGAGTCGGTGGCGGCACGGGGCGCAGCCGGGCCAGGCGGTAGCCGGTCGGTCCGGCCCGGTACACCACCGCATCGAGGCCGGTGTCGGCATCGACGAACAGATGAACCGGGTAGTCCATCAGGTCCATGACCGTCACGGCGACCTCCGGAGAGCACGCCGCCAGCGGAACCGCTTTCACCCGGGCCAGTAGCGCGGGGCCGACCACGCGCTCACCCGGCGGTATGCGGGAAGGCACGGAGGCGTCGTCGGTGTCCGGCCACGCCCGCGCCGACCAGCAGGCGGCTGCTTCCAGGATGCGGCAGCTCAGCCGCTCGGCCAGGTCGGCGACGGCCTCGCCGAGGCCGGCCGCGGCGACTTGCACGCGGATCGGCCGGCCTGCGGCGCACGCGTTGGCCTGAGCCACCACCCGCCCGCCGGCCTCCGACAGCCGAACCCGCAGATCATCGGTGACGACGTCGAACAGTGCGGCGGCCTGGGCGACGGGCAGGATGGCGGCATCGCGCATGGTCGGCCTGCCGTAGCCGGTCAGCTCCTGAGCCACGTACCGCTCTCTCCTCTCACGCTTGGTAGACCGAAGTCCTTACCGAGCGATCGTCCGGTGGACGTCGGCGCGTCGGTAGGGCCGAAGGACCCTGTTCCGCAGGACGGGCCGCGGTGGCGACCCGGCCACTAAGCCGATCGAGGCCATTCGGCTCTCCCCGGATCAGGACCTTGGACCCGGCCCCTTCAAGGCGCACGGCCCTGGGCAGCGCACCTACCGCCGACCCCGTGCAATAGCCATGCACACGAGCGCCCCCGCGATTCCGCATTGCTTGAGAGCCCCGCACTGTCCGGATCGGGTATCCCCTGGGCGCTCAGTACGGGCGGGGTGCACCACCACCATGCCGACATCGCGAACTGGTGGCAGTGTGGTGGAGCCGCCACTTTCCCGGCCCTGCCTTCTTCTTGCGGTAGCCGTAGCCAGACTCGTGTGCGAAGGAGCTGATGATGAGCGAAGCCATCCCGGATGCGGTTGCTTCCGTGGAGGTCCCGTTTCCGGTGGATCGCGTATGGAAGGCGCTGACCGACCCCGCAGAGATCAACAAGTACTTCTTCGGAACCAACGTCGTCACCGAGTGGAGAGTGGGCGGACCCATCGTGTGGCGCGGTGAGTGGCGGGGAAAGCGGTACGAGGATCACGGTCGCGTCGTCGAGTTCGACCCCCCGCGGCGCCTGCGGGTCACCCACTTCAGCCCGCTGACCGGACTACCCGACCTCCCGGAGAACTATCACACGGTGACGTATGAACTCGCGGAAGCCGGCAATGGCACCCAGGTAACGATCACGCAGGGTTCCAACCGGAGCCGCGATGAGATCGCCGAAGCCGAGAAGACCTGGCAAATGGTGCTCGGCAATCTCAGAGATTACCTGTCGCACCAAGACTGAGGCTTCAACCGCCGGGCAGCCGCAAGACGGCAGCGGCATCCACCGCGGCCGCCGGCGGCGCTCTGTGACCGGCTCGGACGGTCAGTCGAACGGCCAGACCCAGTCACGGACCTCGGGCAGGTCATCGCCGGTCTCGCGGGTGTGGGCGCGGGCCCGCAGCCGGGCGTCGGTCATCTGCTGGCGCAGGTGCGCGCCGCGGTCGGCCAGGCCGGGGACCCGATCGATGGCGTCGATGACCAGGTGGTAGCGGTCCAGGTCGTTGAGCATGACCATGTCGAAGGGTGTGGTGGTGGTGCCCTCCTCCTTGTAGCCGCGGACGTGGATGTTGTGGTGGTTCGTGCGACGGTAGGTCAGGCGGTGAATCAACCACGGATAGCCGTGGTAGGCGAACACAACCGGCTTGTCACAAGTGAACAAGGAGTCGAACTCGCGGTCGGACAGGCCGTGGGGGTGCTCGGATTCGGGCTGCAGGCGCATCAGGTCCACCACGTTGACCACGCGGATGCGCAGTTCGGGGAAGTTCTGGCGCAAGATGGCGGTGGCGGCCAGGGTCTCCAGGGTCGGAATGTCCCCGGCGCAGGCCAACACCAGGTCCGGCTCGGCTCCGTCGTCTGTGCTGGCCCAGTCCCAGATACCGATGCCGCGCGTGCAGTGCAGTACGGCCTCGTCCATCGACAGCCAGTTCAGCGCGGGCTGTTTGCCGGCGACGATGACGTTGACGTAGTGCTTGGAGCGCAGGACGTGGTCGCCGACCGATAGCAGGGTGTTGGTGTCCGGCGGCAGGTAGACCCGGATGATGTCGGACTTCTTGTTCACCACGTGGTCGATGAACCCCGGATCCTGGTGGGAGAAGCCGTTGTGGTCCTGGCGCCACACGTGCGACGTCAGCAGGTAGTTCAGCGAGGCGATCGGCGCCCGCCACGGGATGCCGCGGGTCGTCTTCAGCCACTTGGCGTGCTGGTTGAACATCGAGTCG
The DNA here is from genome assembly GCA_013362315.1 of Catenulispora sp. Lineage (GTDB taxonomy): Bacteria > Actinomycetota > Actinomycetes > Streptomycetales > Catenulisporaceae > Catenulispora. Next base: position 6,049 of record JABFWL010000602.1, read on the forward strand.
ACCAGGTGGATGAAGGCCTCGTAACAGGAGAAGAAGCCGTGCCGGCCGGTCAGCAGGTAGCCCTCCAGCCAGCCCTGGCAGGTGTGCTCCGACAGGATCTCCATGACCCGGCCGTCCGGAGTCAGCTCCGCGTCGTCGTCGGGCTCGGCGTCGGCAAGCCAGGTCCGGCCGGTAACCTCCAGCACGGCGCCGAGGCGGTTCGAGGCGGTCTCGTCCGGGCCGAAGACCCGGAAGTTCGCGGACGACTCGTTGTCGGTCATCACGTCCCGCAGAAACCCACCGAGCACTCGGCACGCCTCACTGGACTCCACACCGTGCTGCTTGACCTCGACCGCATAGTCTTTGAAGTCCGGCAGATCCAGCTCCCGCAGCAGGACCCCGCCATTGGCGTGCGGGTTGGCGCCCATGCGACGGTTGCCGGCCGGTGCCAGCGCCGCCAGTTCCGGGCGCAGGGCTCCGCGCTCGTCGAACAGGCTGTCCGGGTCGTAGGAGCGCAGCCAATCCTCCAACTGCCGCAGGTGTGCCGGATCTTCGTGAAGGTTGCTCAGCGGCACCTGGTGGGAGCGCCAGTTGCCCTCGGTGCGCTTGCCGTCCACGGTCTTCGGGCCCGTCCAGCCCTTCGGCGAGCGCAGGATGATCATCGGCCAGCGGGGACGTTCGGCCTCCGCCGCGCCGTTGCCGTTGCCGTCGCCGCCTCCGGCACCGGCACCGGCACCGGCACGAGCGGCTTGCTGGATCCGCGCGATGTCGTCGAGGGCGTCATCGAGGGCCGCGGCGAACGCCTGGTGCGCCGCGTCGTGGTCCTCCGGATCGGTGATCTCCACCGTGATCGGCCGGTATCCGTACCCTTCGAAAAGCCGGTCCAACTCCTCGTGGGGGATCCGAGCCAGCACCGTCGGGTTGGCGATCTTGAAGCCGTTCAGCTGCAGGATCGGCAGCACAGCCCCGTCACGGGCTGGATTGAGGAACTTGTTGGAGTGCCATGACGCGGCCAGCGGCCCAGTCTCAGCCTCGCCGTCGCCCACGACGCAGCACGCCAGCAGATCGGGGTTGTCGAAGGCGGCCCCGAACGCGTGCGACAAGGAGTAGCCCAGCTCGCCGCCCTCGTGGATCGATCCCGGCGTCTCCGGTGCCACATGGCTGGGAATGCCGCCCGGGAAGGAGAACTGGCGGAACAGCTTGCGCAGGCCGTCCTCGTCCCGGCCGATCGCGGGATAGAACTCGCTGTAGGAGCCCTCCAAATAGGTGTTGGCCACCAGGCCGGGGCCGCCGTGCCCGGGGCCGGCTATGTAGATCGCGTCCAGGTCTCTGGCTTTGATCGCACGATTCATGTGCGCATAGATCAGGTTCAGGCCCGGGGTGGTGCCCCAGTGCCCAAGCAGTCTGGTCTTGACGTGCTCCTTGCGCAACGGCTCCCGCAGCAACGGGTTGGCCAGCAGGTAGATCTGCCCCACCGACAGGTAGTTCGCCGCGCGCCAGTAGGCGTCCGTAAGGTCCAACTCGGCTCGGGACAGTGGGGCGGAAGACGAGGCTGAGACGGTATCGGTCATCGCGGGCGAGCCTTTCAGGGAAGACACAGAACGTTCACGGACTACCCCTAAGCATCCGGAACGTGCACCGGTCCTGATATAGGTCAGCGGCCCTCAAACAGCGGGACCTTAGACCCTTCCGTCATCCCACTGACCCGGTTCCGTCCCGATAACCGTGGACGCTGGAACATTCGGGGCACGACGGCAGGGTCTCTGCCACGTGCGTGATCTTGGCCGAGCACACATAGCGAATTGATGATTCCTTCAATTGGATGCATGATGGACGTCGCAGGCTCCGGGTCCGCCTGCCTCCCGACGGCTGAATGGATGAGAGTTGGTCGTGACGGTGACGCAGGAGACCGCCGAGGCGCTGATCGCCCGGATCGTGCAAGCGCGGACACGCCTGGCCGAGGCCGCCGCGACCGCCGATCTGCCGGGCATCGCCGCCTCGCTGGACGAGCTGGAGCACGCTCACGGCCAGGCCCGCGAGCTCGGTGTCGAGATCGCGCGGCCGGGCGCGGACAGAGAAGAGACGCGACCGTGAAGCCGATGACGGTACCCCTGTATCAGGCCAAGGCGGAGTTCTTCCGCATGCTCGGCCACCCGGTGCGGATCCGGGTCCTGGAGCTGCTGTCAGACGGGCCGATGCCGGTGCGCGAGCTCCTGGCCAACATCGAGGTCGAGCGGTCCAACCTGTCCCAGCAACTGGCGGTGCTGCGCCGCTCCGGCATCGTCGCCTCGGTACGTGACGGTGACACCGTCATCTACTCCCTGGCCGGACCCGACGTGGTCGAGCTGCTGCGCGCCGCCCGCCGGATCCTCACCGAGCTGATCACCGGCCAGCAGGACCTGCTGGCTGAACTGCGCGAGGCCGACGGGATAGCGAGCGCCACCGCGTGAGCACCGAGTCCCTCGCCCACGCCGCCGTGGGCCGCTTCAAGGACGTCCTGCCCAATGCCGGAACCCTCGGCACGATGCGCCGCTCCCCGCGGCGGGACCTGGTCTCCGGCTTGACCGTCGCCGTGGTGGCGCTGCCGTTGGCCCTCGGGTTCGGTATCACCTCCGGCGCCGGAGCCCAGGCGGGGCTGGTCACCGCGGTGGTCGCCGGCGCCCTGGCCGCCGTCTTCGGAGGCTCCAACCTGCAGGTCACCGGCCCTACTGGGGCGATGACCGTGGTGCTGGTGCCGATCGTCCACTCCTACGGCATCGACGGCGTGATGACCGTCGGGCTGATGGCCGGGGTCATCCTCGTCGCCTTGTCGCTGCTGCGCGTGGGCCGCGCCATGTCCTACGTCCCGGTGCCGGTGATCGAGGGCTTCACCCTGGGCATCGCCGGGGTCATCGGGCTTCAGCAGATCCCCGGCGCGCTCGGGATCAAGACCCCTTCCGGCAACAATCCGGCGGTCGTCGCCGCGAAGGCGGTTGGGGACTTCGCCAAGCACCCGCACTTCACCTCGATCGCGGTCGCGCTCGCGGTCGCCGCCGTCATGCTGATCGGCGCCCGGCTGCGCCCGACGGTCCCGTTCTCGCTGCCGGCCGTGGCCGCAGCGACCGCCGCGGTGTGGGGGCTGGGCCTGGCTACCGCGCCCATCGGGCACCTGCCCTCCGGACTGTCCGTGCCGTCGACGTCGTTCTTCGAAGCCTCACACGTTGCCTCGCTGCTGCCGTCAGCTCTGGCAGTCGCGGCGCTTGCGGCGCTGGAGTCACTGATGTCGGCGTCGGCGGCGGACGCGATGAGCGTGTCCGAGCGCCACGACTCCAACCGGGAGCTGTTCGGCCAGGGCCTGGCCAACATCGCCGCGCCGCTGTTCGGCGGCGTGGCCGCGACCGGGGCGATCGCCCGCACCGCGGTGAACGTCCGCACCGGCGCCGCCTCCCGGCTGGCCTCGCTGGTGCACGCCGCGGTCCTGGCCGTGATCGTCTTCGCCGCCGCTCCGCTGGTGGCGCACATCCCGCGCGCCGCTCTGGCCGGCGTCCTGATCGCCACCGCGATCCGCATGGTCGAGGTCGGTTCGATCAGGGCTCTGGCCAAGGCCAGCCGCGGCGAGACCGCGACGCTCGTCCTGACCGCCACTGTCACCCTCGCCTCGACGCTGGTCAACGCCGTGATCGTCGGTATGATCGTGGCCGCGGTGATCGCCGTCACCAAGGTGTCCGCCGCGGCCCGCCTGGAACAGGTGCCGCTGCACGCCGACTTGCCCCCGGCCGACCACCACGAGCAGGAGCAGGCGCTGCTCGGTGAGCACATCGTCGCCTACCGCCTCGACGGCCCGTTGCTGTTCGCCGCCGCACACCGGTTCCTGCTGGAGCTGACCGAGACCGCCGAGGTGAAGGTGGTAATCCTGCGCATGTCGCGGATCAGCGTCATCGATTCCTCCGGCGCCCGCGTCCTGACCGATGCCATCGACAAGCTCACCAAGCGCGGCGCCCTGGTCCTCGTCTCCGGCGTCCGCCCCGAACACCACCGCCCGCTGGACGCCCTGGGCACCCTGGACGCCCTTCGGGAAGCAGGGCACATGTTCACCAGCACCCCGCAGGCCATCGAGTTCGCCCACGGCTACCTGTCGAGCGCCGGGATCGTCCCCGCCCCACCCGGCGACCGGGCAGGGGCACCCGTCCTGTAACCCTTCTCCGCCCTGAAAATGCCCGCCGGTTCCCACACCGTGCAGATCAGCCGACCGGACAAGGTGCTGTTCGGCAAAGACGACATCACCAAAGCCGACCTCGCCGAGTACCACCGCGCCGTCGCCGGCAAGATGCTGCCGCACCTGCGTGGCAGACCCCTGATGCTGGAGCGCCATCCCGACGGCATCGACGACGGACGTTTCATGCAGAAGGACACCCCGGACTACTTCCCGGACTGGATCCACCGAGGCCCGCGAACAGCCCCGGCGCGGACGCCTGTACCTGGACGACCAACGCAACGCCTACGCCCAGCGACTTCAGCAGGACGGCTTCGGCACCGGTTCACTCTCGCTTTCCCGCAGGTCGGGAGGCGTCACTCAGCAGTCCGACGACTTCCTGGTCGGTGACCGGGTGGAAGTCGGTGTACCAGACTCCAACGGCGCCCAAGTTCTCTTGCGCCGAGGCACAGACGACATCGTCTGCGATATCGCGCAGCCGCCGTGCCGTATCACCGGCGCATACCGGCACGGCCAAAACAAGCCGCCGTGGCTGACGGCTGCGCAGGGCCTCCAGCGCGGCCTCGGCGGTGACGCCGGTCGCCAAGCCGTCATCGACCAAGACCACATCCCGTCCGGTCAGCTCCGGCAACTGGCGCCCTCCGCGGTAGGCCAGCACCCGCCGCTGCACCTCCAGCCGCTCACGCGGGGCCAGCTCGGCCACCAGCCAACGGTCCAGCCCCAGGCGCTCCGCGGCCTCTCCGACCAGCACCTCGTCACTGCCCTCGGCGATCGCGCCGATCCCGAACTCCTCGTGCCCGGGGTAACCGATCTTGCGGGCCACGAACACGTCCACCGGCGCGCCGAGTCTCGCACCGACCTGTACGGCCACCGGGACGCCGCCACGTGGCAGCGCCAGCACCACCGGATCATGCAGATCCATCGACGCCAGCAGCTCGGCCAACGTCCGGCCTGCCTCGATACGGTCTTGGAAACGCATATCCATCCCTCACGCAGATCGCACGAGCCCGGCTGCTCACTCGCGTCCCACGGAAAGCCCACGCAGCCCGGGTATGCCGGACCTGCGCTGGGAATCAGCCGCAGATCCCGCACCTCCCGCCCGCTGTCGGTTTCGGCGATTGTTCGGCCATGCCCAGGCCTGGCGTGATCATGCATGACCCAAGGCCGTGGAGGAATGCGGCATGGGTGCACGTTGCGCAAAGCCACTTCCACGATATGGTCCCCGCTCATGAGCTCGGCATCACCAGGGTATGGATCAACCGGCTCGGTGACAGTGATGACCCGGCGATCGCCCATGCCGTCCTGCCGGACCTGAACGGCTTGGCCAGTACCGTCGCTGCGGTTCAGCGGGAAGCCAACGGGGTCTTGAGCAGGTAGCTTTCCACCAGTCAGCGCACTGTGTCGCTGATCGACTTCACACCGCCGTGCGCGGTCATGCCGCCGTCCACCGGGATCTCGGCGCCGGAGATGAACACGGCGTCGTCGCTGAGCAGGAAGGCGATCAGCGGCGCGACTTCGTCGACGGTGCCGGTGCGCCCCAGTGGGGTCTCGGCGATGTTTGCCTCGCGGAACGCGGGGGCGGCTGAGGCGGTCATGGGGGTCTCGATGTAGCCGGGGTGGACCGTGTTGACGCGGATGGCGCGCGGGCCGAGTTCCAGGCAGGCGACCTTGGCCAGGCCGCGCAGCGCCCACTTGCTCGCCGTGTAGGCGGCCGGGAAGTGTCCGGTGAGCGCTGCCACGGAGCCGACCACGACGATGGAACCGCCCTCGGTCATGTGCGGGCTGAGAGTCTGGATGCCGAGCAGAGTGCCGGTGACGTTGACGTCGTGGACGCGGGCGAGGTCGGCGGGATCGAGACCCGTCAGCCGGGCGCGCCACGTGACGCCGGCGTTCGCCACCAGGCCGTGTACCACGGGGTGACGTGCGGTGATCTCTTCGGCGACGGCCGCCCAG
>JABFWL010000638.1 GCA_013362315.1 Catenulispora sp.
CGGACCGGCGCGCGGCGCGCCGCGTAGGTCACCGGCCCGCCGGGACGGGCACGCCGGGGAACACCTCGTCCAGCTTCCGGCCCGCCGCGGCGACCACGCCGTCACTGATCCGCAGCACCGTCGGGTAGCTCCCGATGCCGCCGACGGCCGGGCCGACCGGGCCCTCCTCGGCCAGCATCGCGACCCGGCCCAGATCGCTGAGCTCGGCGACGAGCGCGGCCGTGTCCTCGGTCCGGGGATCGCCGGTGATGAAGAAGAAGGTCCGGTCGAAACCGGCCGGGGAACCGTCCTGCAGCGTCGAGATGAACTGCGTGCAGGGGCCGCAGCCTGTCATCACGAACGCCACGAGCCGATCGGCGCCGTCCGTCGTCCCGGTGACTTCGGCAGAGGTGAGCACCGAGCCGTCGAGCGCCGAGGCTTCGAACTCTGCGACGCGGTGGCCGACCGCGGGCAGCTGGTCGGCGAGTGATCCGGCGCCGTGCTGCTGCTCCACGCCTCGCAGCCTCCTGATGACGGCGAACAGCAGAGCTATGTTGATCAGAGTGAGGACGGTGAGGAGTGCGACAACGGCGGCGAGCGTACCGAGCATGGGATCTTCCTTAGGACGCGGACGGAAGGCTTCGGACGGAGTACCGGCTCAGCGGCCGGCCGTCGGAGAAGAGAACACGAAACGCAGGTCGTCCCAGCGGACGATCAAGGCGGCGGCGAGGGCTCCGGCGACCGCGGCCACGGCGGACCCGGCCGCGGCGCCCGACGCCGGGCCGGTCGCCGAGGCGAGGAGCCCGGCCCCGGCGGCGACCAGCAGGACGCCGTTCCGGGCCAGCTCCCAGCCGCCCATGGGGCCGCTGTCCGTGCCGAAACACCGACAGCGCACCGTCTCACCGCGGCGCAGCGACCAGCCGACGGAGGCGGTGAACACCGCCAGGGTCAGGAACGTCAGACCGAAACCCCACGGGACGGTCGCCGGAACAGCCAGCAGCACGATGCTCGCCGCCTCGACGGCGACGACCGCGACGGGGGCCGCGGCGCGCGCCGGGCCGGGCAGCCAGCGGAGTTCGTGCAGGGACGCCGCGAAGTCGGCGAACGACCGGCGGCTTCGCACCTTGCCGCCGAGGGCCACGGCGAAGACGACCCCGAGCAGCGTGCGCAGGGAGATGGCCAGGAATGTCATGGGTTCGGCACCGCCTGCGGTGTCGGGGCGGCGGGCCGCGGGCGCGGCACCGCCGCCGTTCGGACGTCGGTCAGCAGCGGTTCTGGGTGTAGTGCGGCGTGCAGGGGCAGGCGCCGGTGCAGGAGTAGTAGCTCGAGCACGTGTACCAAGCTCCGCTCGCGGAGCAGTAGCTCTTCGTACAGGGCTGGCCCTGCTCCGGAATGCACGCTCCGGCTGTCTCCTCACGGAGCAGAGCGGAGAGCGCCTTGTCGCTCAGGCGGCTGATGATCGACTTCATGCGGATCCCCAGACTGTCGAATAACGGTGAAATTCTCGGGCGGGCGCCCGTGTTTGGATGGTGACTCAAGGGGCTGGCATTCCGGTCACGTTTCGGTGGCACACCAGGGAGCGATACTTGTCCATGCGTTTCGGGGTCCTCGGGCCGCTCCTGGCGCACGATGGTTCGGCCGACAGGCGGGTCGTCGCGCCGAAACAACAAGTCATCCTCGCCACGCTGCTCCTGGACGCGAACCGAGTGGTCCCGGTCGAGCGCATCGCCGAGAACTTATGGGCCGACGCCGCACCGGCCGGCGCGCACAAGACGCTGCACACCTATGTCATGAGGCTTCGGCGGTCGCTCGGCGCGGCGGCTGACCGGCTGCGTACAGAGGCCCGGGGCTATCGCTTCGTGGTGCAGGACGGTGAACTGGATCTGCACCGTTTCACCGCCCTCGCCGAAGCAGCCAAGGCCAGCAGTGCGGAGCAGGACTGGGGAACTACGGCAGACCTCTTACGCAGCGCCCTGGAAGTGTGGCGCGGGCAGCCGTTGCAGGGTGTCCAGTCCGCCGCCCTGAGCGGCGAGGTCGACCGGCTCGCCGAGCTCCGGCTGGACGCGCTGCTGGCCCGGATCGATGCGGATCTGCACCTCGGCCGGCACGAACTGCTCGTGCCCGAGCTGCGCGACCTGGTGGTCCGGCAGCCGCTCCTGGAACGCGCACACGCCTTCCTCATGCTCGCGCTCTACCGCGCGAGCCGGCGCGCCGACGCATTGGCCGCCTTCCGGTCGGCGCGGCGCGTGCTCGCCGAGGAACTGGGGATCGAGCCGGGCCGGGACCTGCAGCGGCTGCACGGGCAGATTCTCAAAGCCGACCCGGCCGCCGCCTTGCCTGACTCTGTGTCTGGCTCCGTACCCGGCTCTGCCCCTGTTCCTGGCCTCGTCCCTGAACCTGTCCCCGTCCCTGTCTCCGTGCCCGCGCAGTTGCCGCGCGGCGTTCGCGACTTCACCGGCCGCGACCATGAGCTGGACCGCATCAAGACCCTGCTCTCCCACGACCCGGCCGGCGGCGCCCCGGGCCCGGCAGTCTGCGTCATCGCCGGAGCCGGCGGCACCGGCAAATCGGCGCTCGCCGTCCAGGCCGCGCACGCCCTCCGGGACCGGTTCCCCGACGGTCAGCTCTACCTGGACCTGCGCGGCGCCGATCGGCACCCGCTCGACCCCGGCCACGCGCTCGCGGAGTTCATCCGCGGCCTCGGCGGCGATGGTGTCGCACTGCCGGAGGAGGTCGCGGGCCGCTCCGCCGTCTACCGCACCCTGCTGGCCGGCCGGCGCGTGCTGGTGTTGCTCGACAACGTGGCCGATATCCGGCAGGTGCGGCCGCTGCTGCCGGCCGAGTCCCGATGCTGCGTCATCATCACCAGCCGCAGCCGGCTTTCCGGTCTGGAGGACTGTGCGCGGTTGGAACTCGGCTCGCTGTCGCCGCAGGACGGCGCGAGCCTGTTCGCCAAAGTCGTCGGCGACGAGCGGCCGCGATCCGAGCCGGCCGCGGCGACCCGCATCGTCGAACTCTGCGGTGGGCTGCCGCTGGCGATCCGCATCGCCGGCTCGCGGCTCGCGGTGCGGCGGAACTGGCGGCTGGAGTCTCTGGCGGCCCGCCTGGAGGACACCGCACGCCGCCTCGACGAGCTCCAGACGGACGACCTCCAGGTGCGGGCGACCCTCGATATGAGCTATCGGCACCTGACCGAGGACCAGGCGCGGGCCTTCCGGATGCTCGCCGTTCCCAATGTCGACTCGCTGTCGGTCTGGCACGCGGCGGTGAACCTCGACGTGCCGGCGCGGAAGGCTGAGACGCTTCTGGAGAACCTGGTGGACGCCTTCCTGCTGGAGCCGGCCGGTCCCGAGCGCTACCGCTACCACGATCTGACCCGGATGTTCGCCCGCGAACTGGCGTACCTGACCGAGTCGCCCGAGGCGTTGACGGCCGCTGCCGGACGGACCAAGACGGCGTACGCGGAGCTGCTGGTGCACGCCGCCGCCGCGGCCCGGCCCGGCTACCTCGACGAAGCCCCGGCGGAGCTCCGGTTCGGCACCGCCGAGGCGGCGCTGGACTGGCTGGATCAGGAGTTCCGCGCCGTCGGCGGGCTGATCGTCCAGGCCGGCTCCGGCCCGGCCGAAGCGGTCCGCGTCGCCGCGGACATGCTGTACCGCGTCCAGTGGTACCTGCGGTCCCGAGGCCACTGGCGGCTGTGGCGTGACGTGGCGGCCGCGGTGGTCGACGGCGCGGTCCGCAGCGGCGACGCGGCCGCCGAGCTCGTCGGCCGCCAGAGCAGCGGCCTGCTCGGTCTGCTGACCGGCAGATTCGACGAGTCCGACGAGAACTTGTCGGCGGCCGTCCGGCTCGCCGAGCGGCTCGGCGACTCCCTGGAGATGGCCCGGGTGCTCAACCGGCGCGGCCTGCTCGCCGCCCAGCGTGGTTTCTACCGTAAGGCGGTGGCGGACCACGAGGCGGCGGCCGCCCTGTTCAAGCGGCTCGGCAACCGGCTGGGCGAATGCGTCTCCTTGGTGAACATCGGCAAGTGCCTGCGGCAGGGCGGCGAACCGGCGCGGGCTCTGGCTCACCTGGAACAGGCTCTGGCGCTCAGCGCGGAGCTGGGTGAATCCGAGAACGCGATCATGGCCCGGCACCACCTGGCCGCCTGCCACTCCGAACTCGGCGACCAGGACACGGCCATCCCCGCGCAGGAAGCCTGCCTGGTCTTCATCCGCGAACACGGCCTGCGCGAAGGCGAGGCCTTCGCCGTCGCCGAGCTGGGCCGTGCCCTGCTGCGCGCGGGCCGGGCGCCCGAAGCCCTGGCGAAGTTCGAGGAGGCCGTGGAGCTGTTCCAGGCCCTCGGCGACCCCAACGCCGTCGCGGTGTTCCGCGCCGACATCGGCTTCGCGCAGCAGCACCTCGGCGACCTGGCGGCGGCGACGGACGCCTGGCGGGCGGCGCTGCCCGCGCTGCGGCCGGGCACGCGCGAGGCGGCAGCCGTGCGGAAGGTGCTGGACGAGCACGCCGATGAATCGAGGCCGCCGGCCGCGTCATACCAATATGGTCGATCACACGGTGGAGGCGGCGCGGCGCGGTGACCCCGGCGCCTTCGAGCGGCTTTCCGAGCGTCACCGGCGCGAGTTGCAGGTGCACTGCTATCGGATGCTCGGGTCGGTCGAGGACGCCGAGGACGCGGTGCAGGAGACGTTCCTGCGGGCCTGGAGCCGGCTGGACAGCTTCGCCGGCCGCGCGCCGTTCCGGGCCTGGCTGTACGGGATCGCCACCCACACCTGCCTGGACGCGCTGCGCCGGCAGAAGTCGCGGCTGTGGCCCACGGAGGTGGCCGAAGCGGCGCGGCCCGGTGACTACGCGCTGGCGGAGGCCGAACTGCCGTGGCTGTCGCCGTATCCGGACCGGCTGTTGGAGACGCCGGCGCCGGCCGAGGCCGAGCCGGAGGCGGTGGTCACGTCGCGGGAGACGATCGAGCTGGCGTTCCTGGCCGCCATCCAGCACCTGCCGGCGCGGCAACGGGCCGTGCTGATCCTGCGGGACGTCGTCGACTGGTCGGCGAAGGACACCGCGGCCGCGCTGGACATGACCCAGGCCGCCGTGAACAGCGCGCTACAGCGGGCGCACGCGAGCCTGTCCGAGCGCCTGTCGCCCGGCCGCGCGCAGTGGCCGTCACGGCCGCGGGCGGGGGAGCGGGCGCTGGTGCGGCGGCTGATCTCGGCCTGGGAGCGTGCGGACACCGCGGCGCTGATCGACCTGCTGCGCGCGGACGCCCGGCTGGTCATGCCGCCCGCGGCGCTGTGGCTGGCGGGCCGGGAAACCGTCGCGGGATTCTTCCGCGACCACGTGTTCGGCCTGATGGGTCCGGGCTGGCGCCTGGTCCCGACCGCCGCGAACCGCCAGCCCGCGTTCGCGGTGTACTACCGCGGCGAAGGCGACCGGGCGCACCGGAGCTTCGGGATCGGCGTCCTGACGGTCGTCGGCGGCGAGATCGTCGAGATGGCGCTGTTCCAGCAACCGGAGCTGTTCGCGTCGTTCGCGCTGCCCGCGGAGCTGTGATGGACGGTCCGGACCGGGTCTCCTTCCTCGGCCGGCCGTGCCCGCGGGGCTTTCACGTGCAGCTGGTGATTCTGGAGCCCGGCGACTCGGTGGGCTATCAGTTCTCTGACTGGCCGGACGCACTCGTCGTGGTGGAACGCGGGGAGCTCGACGTCGAATGCCGCAGCGGCGAGCATGCCCGCTTCGGTGAGGGAGCGGTGCTGGCGTTCACCGCGTTGCCGGTGCGGCGGCTGCACAGTGTGGGCGCCGTCGCGCTGGTGCTGAGCGCGTTGGCACGCGAACAGGCCACCGGCTGGGGAGCCGGTCGCCGATGACTGGGGCGTACTGCGCGCGTCACACAAGTGCCAGGCCGAAGCCGTTCGGCAGGGAGCGACGCCGAGCCGTCGCGACCGCGACAACCACGAAAGGCACGACAATGTCAGAGTCCTTGTCAGCTTCTTTGTCACCGTCCACGTCCTTGGAAGGCAAGACTGTCCTCATCACCGGTGCCAACCGCGGCATCGGCCGGGCACTCACCGAGGAGGCGCTGCAACGGGGCGCCGCCGTCGTGTACGCGGGCACCCGCAAGCCGTTCAGCCACGCCGACCCGCGGGTCCGGCCGGTGACGATCGACCTGGCCGACCCCGACGGCATCCGGGCCGCCGCCAAGGGCATCGACGAGCTCGACGTCCTGGTGAACAACGCCGGCATCGCGGCCTATGACGACCTCAGCGATCCCGAGGTCCTGCGGCAGCAGCTGGCGGTCAACGTGTTCGGCCCGCTCGAAGTCACCAACGCGTTCGTGCCGGCGCTCACCCGCTCGCGCGGCGCCATCGTGACCGTCTCCTCGACGGCCGGCCTCGCGCCGCTGCCGTTCATCCCCTCCTACTCGATCTCGAAGGCGGCGGTGCTGGCCCTCACCCAGGCCCACCGGGCCTTGCTGGCGCCATCCGGCGTCCGCGTCCACGCGGTCCTCGCCGGCCCGGTCGACACCGAGATGTCGAAGGACTTCCAGGCGGCCAAGGCCTCGCCGCGGTCCGTCGCGGCGGCGATCTTCGACGGCCTCGCCGCCGGCCAGGAGGAGATCTTCCCCGACCCGGCCGCGCAGCAGCTCACCGCCGCCTGGGCCGACGGCGCCTCGAAGGTGCTGGAACGCTCCTACGCGGAACTGCTTGGGGCTTCCTGACCGCTCGCGCACAAGGGCGTCCGATCGTCCGCTCCACGGTCGGACGCCCCGGAGGCGCCGGCCGCGGTGCGCGCGTGGAACTTTCGCGCGGTCGAACCCGCCGTTCGCGAACTGACCGGGGAACCGAGCGCATCGGGCGCCGGCGAGGATTGACGCCCCGGCGCAAGTGGCCGCACGGTTAACGCACCCTCATCCCCAAGGTCGTTTTCTGTCCCAACTGGGAGGCCCGTTGTTCTCCGACTCCTCTTCCGTGGATCCTGCGCGCCGCCGCGGGCTCGGTGCGGCTGCGGCCGCAGCCGCCGGCGCCGCAGTGGCCGGGCTGCTGCTCGTCACCCAGATGGGTGGCGTGGCGATGGCCGGCACGATCGCCTCGGGAACGCAGTTCTACGCCGACCCGAACTCCCAAGTCGTCAAGTGGGACGCCGCCCACCCCGGCGACTCCCGCGAGCCCGCCATCGCCTCCAGGATCGCCGCGATCCCCCAGGGCATCTGGTTCTCCAACTACCGGCCGTCAACCGTGCAGTCCGACGTCTCCGCGGTGACCGCGGCCGCGGCCGCCGCCGGAAAGACGCCGGTCCTGGTCGTCTACGAGATCCCCAACCGGGACTGCGGCGGCGCCTCGGCCGGCGGTGCCCCCGACATCGGGAGCTACGAGAACTACATCCAGAGCTTCGCCAACGGACTCGGCAACCACCAGGTGATCGTCATCCTGGAACCGGACTCCCTGGCGCTGCAGACGTGCCTGAGCGCCCAGCAGGCCACCGACCGGGACAACGCGATCGCGTTCGCCGGCGCGCGCCTGAAGTCCGCCGACCCGGCCGCGAAGGTCTACCTGGACGCCGGCCACTCGTCCTGGAACTCGCCGTCGGCACAGGCCGCGACGCTGAACGCGGCGGGCGTGAGGACCTCGTCGGACGGGATCTTCTCCAACGTCTCCAACTTCATGACGACGGCATCCGAGGTCTCCTACGACAAGCAGGTCCTGGGAGCCCTGGGCAACCCGTCGAACCTGCACATCGTGGTCGACACCAGCCGCAACGGCAACGGTCCCGCCGCGGGCAACCCCTGGTGTGACCCGTCCGGCCGCGCGCTGGGCCAGAACCCGACCGCCAACACCGGCGACTCGGCCGTCGACGCCTTCCTGTGGATCAAGCCCCCGGGCGAGTCCGACGGCTGCGCCGACGCGGCCGGCACCTTCGACCCGGCGCTCGCCTACGCGCTGATCACCAACGGCGGCCCGCCCCCGACGTCGTCCTCGTCGTCACCCAGCACCCCGCCTTCGTCCTCGACGTCGCCGAGCACTCCGCCTTCGTCCTCGACGTCGCCGAGCAGCCCGCCCAGCTCCTCCCCCGGCGGAACCGGCTGCCACATCACCTACACGAAGACGAACGAGTGGGCCGGCGGCTTCACCGCGAACGTCGACATCACCACCAGCAAGGCCCTGAGCAACTGGACCGTCGGCTTCACCTACAACGGCGACCAGCAGATCACCAACTCCTGGAACGCGAACCACACGCAGTCCGGAAAGAACGTGACCCTGAGCAACATGTCCTACAACGGATCCATCGGCGCCGGCCAAACCCTGACCGGCGTGGGCGTCCAGGGCACATGGGGCTCCAGCGACGCGGCCCCGACCGGCTTCACCCTCAACGGGGCAGCCTGTAGCTGACGTCTCAGCGCACGAGGAACAGAGGCCTGCGATCCGCCCATCGGGCGGGCCGTGGGCCTCTGTGCGATTGCAGGTGATCCCCGGCCCGGGTCATGCCGTCGATACTGGTCCTGTCCCGTCCGCAGTGCTTTCCTGGATGGGAGGGGGTGCCCGGTGACGATCATCGTGCGGACGCGGGACGGTCGCCGGCTCGCGGTCGAGTCCTGGGGGCCGGAGCATGGCGTGCCGGTGTTCCTTCTGCACGGGATGCCGGGCAGCCGGGTGGGGCCCCGGCCGCGGGAGTCGTTGCTGTACCGGCTCGGGGCACGGCTGATCGCTTACGACCGGCCCGGGTACGGGGAGTCGGACCGGCTGCGGCGGCGTGCGGTCGCCGACGCCGCCCCCGACGTCGCCGCCATCGCCGATGAGCTGGGCCTGCCGCGGTTCGCCGTGCTGGGACGCTCCGGCGGCGGGCCGCACGCCCTGGCCTGCGCCGGACTGCTGCCGGACCGCGTGACCCGGGTGGCGGTGCTGACGACGCTGGCGCCGCGCGACGCCGACGGCCTGGACTGGTACGCGGGCATGACCGCGTCCAACGTGGCGGCCTTCCTCGCCGCCGAGACCGACGCCGGGACCGACGCGGGGACCTTCGGTGTGCGCCTGGAAGCGCGGGCCGCGCTGCTGCGCCGCGATCCAGCCGCCAACCTGCCGTTCCGCGACGCGGAGCTGTCGGTCACCGATCGGCGCGTCGTCGGGGACGCCGGGATCAGGGCGATGCTGCTGCAGAACTTCGCCGAGGCGGTGAAGACCTCTGGGGTGGGCTGGGTCGACGATGTGCGGGCCCTGGCCTCCGCCTGGGGATTCGACCCGGCCGCCGTCGCGGTGCCGGTGCTGTTCTGGCACGGGGCCGAGGACGTCCACTCGCCGGTGTCGCACATGGCGTGGCTGGCCGAGCGGATCCGGGGCAGCCGACTGGTGGTCGCCGACGGTACGGCGCACTTCGGCGCCTTGGAAGTGCTGCCCGCAGCGCTGGCCTGGCTGGTCGACGCCGGCGACCGGGTCTGGCCGGCGGCTTGAGGCAGCAGCCTGAAACAGCAGCCTGAGTCGGCGACCTGGACCCCCGGCCGCCCGAGCCGGTGCCCTGAGCCAGCTGCCCGAGCCCGGCCGCCACCTCAGGTCGGCTGCGGCTCCAAATCGAAGTCCACCCGCCGCCACTCCCGCAGCGCCTGCGTCCGCCCATGGTGCTCCCCGAGCACCCCCTGCACGGTGGTCAGCAGCCGGGCTCGCTCGTCCTCCGCCTCGACCCGCCGGTCCAACGCCGACAGCGTCACGGCCCGGTTGCCCATGACGGCCAGGGTGTCCGGGTGACCGCTGCCCAAGCCGATCCGCAGCGCATCGATGACCTCGTCCTCCAAGGCGAGCGCCGCCTCGAACTCCGAATCGTCGGCCAAGCAGTTCGCCAGGTTGGCGGTCACAGCGAGGGTATACGGGTGCTGCGGTCCGAGCCCGGCGAGGAAGGCGTCGCGTGCCGTCTGGATCTGCGCTCGCGCTCGAGTCCGGTCCCCGGTCCGCCGTACATAGATCCCGAGGTTGTTCAGGCACACGAGCGTATAAGGGTGATCCGGCCCCAACTTGGCCCGATACGCCGTCCTCAGGTCTTCCAGGATCCGTACCGCCGCCGGCGCGTCGCCGGCCGTGGCGAGGTCCGCGGCCAGGTTCACAGCACAGGCCAGCACGTCGGGATTCCGCTCCGGGTAGTCCGCGAGATAGCGCTCGTACGTGTCCCGGCTCAGGGCAAGCGCTTCTTCCAGTTGCCAAGCTTTGCGCAGTGACAGGGCCAGGCTCTTCGCAGTCTGCTGTGTCTCAGGCGCGTTCTCGCTGAGGGTGTCGCGGAAGTCGGCGAGCGTCGTCCGCAACAGTTCGACGGACTGCTGGTACAAGCCTGCCTCCCGCAGGTCGGCTGCCAGGTGCGCAGCGCTGTTCAGGGTGGCCGGGTGCTTCTCGCCGTGCACCGAGCGGCGGTGAGTCAGTACGTCTTGGTCGATCTCGCGAGCTCGGTCGAAGTTGCCGACCAGCCGGTGCGAGACGGCGAGGTTGTTGGCGGCCACAAGGGTTCGTGGATGCTCCACCCAGAACGTGTTCTTGTAGTCCTCGTAGGTGATGCTGTCCATCGCCAGCGCCTCTTCGAAGCGCCCGAGTCCGCGCAGGTCGCCTGCCAGCCCTATAGCAGTCTGCAGCGTGTGCGGATGCCTCGGCGGCAGATCCCTTTGTTGCAGGTTCAACACCAAGACGTCAAGGTCATACGCGTACGCGAACTCACCCTGCGAGCGCAGGATGTTCGCGAGCTGGCTCCGCAGGAAGAGCTGTTGCCGGTTCAGTTGACTCTGGTCCTCGCGGCCCCTGGCTTCGTCCAGCCGTTCGGCCCAGCGCTTCTCCAGCGTGCGCCCCAGTTCCAAGCCGTGCGCGTAGTCGCCGGTCTTCCACAGGAACCGCACCCGGTCGATCAGCAGTTGCCGACCCGGTTCGTCATTGCACTCGATCGCCTCGGACGGCTGCAGGTGCGGCCAGATGATCTGGTACAGCGGCCAGTTCTCCGGGTTGTCGGTGTCGCCGCCCGGCGGCCGGCTGCTGGCCAGGAACCGATGCACCTCGTGCTTGGTGTCGATGCGGCGGTCTTCGTCCATCTGGTCCTTGACCGCTTCCTGGACCAGTCGGTGGATTCGCAGCGTGTTGGTATTCGAGTCCACCTTCAGCAGCGAGAGCATGACCACCTCCCGCACCACCTTGCCGATCACCATGGGCTCGGTCACGAACGCGTTGTAGGGCTCCAGCGCCTTCACCATCGCGTCGGAGAGCACCAGGTCCATGGCGATGCCGTCCGGACTCATGAACGCGACCAGCTCCAACAGCCGCGCGGCGGCCGGCTCCCGCTCCCGCAGCCGCTCGATGGCCAGGCTCCAGGTCGCGGCCAGGGCCACCGGATAGTTCTCCGGCCGCCGGTACGACAGCACCTTGGTGGTCTGCTCGGCCAGGGACTCCAGGTACCGCGCCGGAGACGTGCCGGTGGTCGCCAGCCACGACGCCGCGCTCTCCACCGCCAACGGCAGGTTCCCGACCAGGTCCGCGATGGCGCCGGCGTCCTGCGCGGCCAGCCCCGGCACGCTCGCGGTCAGGTGCGCGATGCTCTCCTCCCGGGTGAACACGTCGACCTCCAGCGAGGTCGCCTCCCGCGACCAGGCCTGGATCCGCGAGGTGATCAGGATGTGGCCGGTGCCCGAACTCGGCGGATCGGGCAGGAACGGCTTGAGTACCTCCGGCTCCAGCGAGTTGTCGAAGATCAGCAGCCATCGGCCGACCGGTTCGCCGCGCCGCAGCGCTTCGCGCGCCGCCTCCGCGGCTTCCGGGACGCTGTCCAGCGGCCGCAGGTTCAACCGCGCGGCCAGCTCGGCCAACGAGGTGTCGATGAAGTCCGGCTGTTCGGCGTTGATCCACCACACCAGGTCGTAGTCGGCCTTGAAACGGTGCGCGTACTCCAAGGCGACCTGGGTCTTGCCGACGCCACCGAGCCCGTGCAGCGCGACCGGCAGGATCACCGTGGGCGAGCTGCCGGCTATCCCGTCGCGCAGCCGCTCGAGCACTTCGCCGCGGCCGGTGAACGTGGCGTTGCGGCCCGGGACGTCCCAGATCCGGGGACTGATCCCGGGGAACCGCGGCCCGCTGGCCAGATCGACCGCCGACGCCTCGGCCTCGGTCAGGCCGACGACGCGCAGCAGGCGGATCGCCGCCTGCGGCTCCGACAGCCCGGCCAGCTCGACCGTCTGCGGGACGCCGAGCCGTTCGTCCACCCGCAGCTCCGACACCGGCACGGCGATCAGTTGGCCGGTCTCCACCAGCGCCCGCGTCTCCTGCGTGACGCGCGCCGACCGCGCGGAACTGGAGGAGACGATGACCACGGCCCGGCGCCGCTGGTCGGCGGCGACATGCCGGACCGCGTCGGCGCCGAACGTCCGGACCCCGACCGTGAACCCGGCGCGGCGCAGCAGCGCGCCGATCCAGTCCGCCCACATCCGGTCTTCGGCGACGTAGGTGACGACCAGCTCGTCCGGTGCGGACTGCCGCTTGCGCGTGACCAGTTCCAGGGCGGCGATCCGGTCGGCCTCCTCCAGCGGCGGCAGGAACCGCACCGCGCCGCCGGTCAGCTCCGCGGCCAGCCGCTCATAGGCGGACAGCAGCGACGTGGTGAGCCCCGGCGAGTCGCCGAACACCGCAAGGGTCTCCTCGTAGGCGTAGAACGGCCGGTAGGGGATCTCGACCGCTCCCCAGTAGCGCACTTCGTCGGCCGGGTCCGCGAATCCGGGGACGCCCTGGAACCGGGCCCGGGCCGCGAGCCGGCCGGCGTCGGCCTTCTCCTTCTCCCCGTCGTCCACCCGCATCGGCACCGGCATCACCCGGACGGGATTGCGGCTGCTGTGCGCGAGCACAGAGCGTGCGACGTCGGCCGCGCCCTCGATGCTCTGGTTGTTGAGCGTGAAGCAGTCCACGAGCACATCAGGAAGATGCAGAGTGCAGATGTCGGCCACGTCGCTGTAGCCGGTACGGCTGTCGATCAGGGTGTAGTCGTAGTTCTCGCGCATGTCCGCGCGCATGGCGTCGAACAGCAGCCCGCCGCCCAGGTCGGCGTAAAAGCGATCCCAGTCCAGGCTCGCCACCGCCGCCGAGTAGGCCCGATTGGCCTGGCCTGCCCCGACGAAGTGGATGCGGCCCCCGCCCGGGAACGGCCAGCGCAGGCTGATCGCCATGTCCCGGATCGCGGAGTTCTGCCGGTACCAGCGGCCCGGATCCAGATCAGAGTCCTGACCCGCGGCCCACTCGAAGTCGCGGACCATGTCGATGACGCCGCGGGTGGCGCCGAGCGCCAGCGGGTCCAGGACCGTCGAGGGGAAGTAGCGGTGCAGGCCCGGCGATTCCAGGTCCCAGTCGATCACGGCCACGCGTCTGCCGTTGGCGGCCAGGATCCAGGCGAGGTTGGCCAGCGCCATGGTCCGTCCGCACCCGCCCTTGTACGAGTAGAACGTGATGACTCGGCCCTGGTAGTCCGCCATGGCCGTCCCCCTTCCGGGCCGTCTCAATCTTCTGTAGCGGCTATGTCGCTTCCGGACGCCGGGCCGGCGCCCTCGCCGGGCTCTCGCAGTAGGGGCCGCAGCGGGTAACCGCGTCCGGCACCGGAGCGCACCGCCCGGCGATAGCTGCGCCAGGCCAGCTCCACCACCTCCGGCATGGTGTGGCCGAAGTCGCTGACGGTGGCCAGCTCGCGGGTCGCGGCCGGCGCCGTCCGCGACCATTCCGCGAGGCTCCACGGGAGCAGCCGCTCCAGCAGGCTGCGCAGGACCGGGGCCTGCTCGGCCGTCTGCGTGTCGGTGAGGCTCCACGGGACCAGGACTCGCACCCACCCCTTGCGCCGCCCGTCCACGGCCTTCACGGACTCCGACATGTCCGTGTGCGCGACCCAGGGATCGACGAGCAGCAGCGTCGGCCCGTCGGCGGGATCGGCGGGCCGGCCGTCAGAGCCAGGCTCGTGCAGCTCCGGCGAGGTGCCGTTCAGGGTGCTGACCTGCGGGGTGTATCCCAGCCCGCGGGCCACGTCCTCGACCCGGCTGGCCAGTGGCACCGACGACTGCGGCTGGTACGGCCGCCAGTCCTCGCCCCGGGCGCCGTAGTAGAGCCGGTCGCGTCCCGGCGGCATGCTGAGCAGATGCGGCGCCGCGACGGTGATACGCAGCCGGCGTTCGCCGGCCTCTCCCGGCTCCGGGCTCCCGCTCTCGCCCCGGAGCGGGAACATCGGGTGCATGGCGTCGAAATCGGCCGGCGGCCCGGGCGGCGGCGCGGCGTTCCGGGCGGCCTCGTCCAGACGTTCCGCCAGCCGCAGGACCACGCTTGTGTAAGCGCGGTCCCGGTCCAGCCGGATCAACTCGTACAACCCGCGCTCGAAGTAGGCGTCGGCGGCCCCCAGCCGCTCCATCTGCGGCGCCGTGGCGAACGGTGGCAGCTCGCCGCGCACCGGCTTCCAGATCACCGGCAGGATCGCCTCGTTCGGCTGCCCGGTCTGCGCCATGTGTGCCATCTGCCGGGCGCGGAAGATCGCCCACTCCTTGCCGCAGTTCTCGCTGGCGAAGAAGGGGCCGCAGTACAGCGGGATGAACACCCGGCAGGTGGCGAGCTCGGTGACCAGGCGCCGCCGCCACAGCCGTCCTTCGCGGATCTCCTCGTCCATGAAACCCGGCAGCCCCTGCCCGTCGGGCCGATGCCAGCGCGGGTCGCAGGACACAAGCTCGTTGCACAGGTCGCGGAAGAACTCGCGGACCCAGTAGTTGAGATCGGGGCCGTCCTGGAAGACCCGCGGAGTATGGGCGTAGCTGAGGAAGAAGCAGGATCCGTATTCGGTTCGCCGTGACGGGCCTTCGTCATGGTCGATCGCCTGGCTCATCCACGCCCCCTGGCAATCCGTGATCAGCCGACCACTCAGCGAACACTATATCCGCGCCCGGTTCCCGGTAGAAGCACATGAGCGGCTAAATCAGAACTCGCATTCGCAGCATCCAGGTTCGCGCGAACTCGACGGCCGGCGCCATCGGGAACGTCACCGAGACGCCCGCGCCGACCTGGCCGCTCCGTACCCAATCCGCGTCCCGCATGGCGGCTCCGATGGCGGCGAAGTCGGAGGCGTCCAGCACGATTCCCGGGTACGGCTCCCAGGTGTTCGCCGGGTGGACCTTGCTGTAGTAGACCCGCCGGCGCGGCGTCAACCGGTACTCGGCGAGATGGAACGCCGTCGCCTTGTCGAAACCGACGCCGAGCAGCAGTACCTGTGCGCCACGGCGGGCGAGCGCACCCAACGGGGACGACTCTCCGAGGTGGCATTCGCGGGGGTGGACCGCGGTCAGCTCCTCGGCGGCCGGACCCAGGGCGGCGAAGGAACTGGTCGGATGCGCGCTGCGGCGGGCGGCTGGGCGGGTGCGGACGTACTCGGCGAAGATCCCCATGCCAGCCGATGGAGTCCGGGCCGGATCGAAGGGCGGCAGCGCGCTCAGCAGGGCCCGGCGCGCGGCGGCATCGAGGCCGGCGGTCATGGCCCGGTGCGTCGTCGACGACGTCGAGTACTGCGTCGTCTGCGCCGGAACCACGACTGTCGCCGCGGGGCCGAGGACGTCCTGCAACGCGCCGAGCAGCGCGGCCGGACCGCCGTCCACCCACCCCACTGCCCGCATCGACGCGTGCACCAGGGAGTCGACACTCGGTGCCAGACCGAGCCGGTCCAGCTGCTCGGCCAGGGTCGCGCGGGTCCAGGCCGCGAGCATCTCAGAGGTCTGACGGGGTGGCGGCGGCGGTCGCCGGGGCGCAGGCCTGCGCCGGGCCGCCCCCCGAGGTGCCGTTCGCACGGTTCGCCGCAAGATCCGCTGCCAGCGGAGCGTGCGCAGCCCGATGCTTCGCGGACGCGGCTTCGGCTGCGGCTGTGGCCTGCACGCCGACCGGCTCGGCCAGCCAGGGCCCGACCGTCGCGCGCATGCGCCCGACGAATGCCACACCCAGGGGTGTCAGCGCGCCGGATCCGGCGAGCACTTCGATGGCCTCGGCGGTCTGCGTCCGCCAGCGCGCGAAGTGCGCCTCCGCCGCGTCCCGGTCCGAACCGGTGAGCCGCCCACGGCGCACTCGCCAGAAGTCGGCCACCGCGATGTGCGCATACGTCCCCTGTAGCAGGCCCTCGAACGGTCGAGGATCCTCTCGCCACGGCGCGTAGAAGAGCCGGCTCTCGGACTCGTCGTAGAGATCAAAGCAGTCCAGCACGGCTCCGAGCTTCACATGCTGGAACTCGTGGATCATCAGCAGGGCCAACAGTTCCGGCGTCGCAGGCAGGGCGGCGGCGACGGCACCGGGCGCCTGCCGCGCGGTCGCGCTGAGCTCGTGGCCGCCGGGATGCGGAGCCAGCGGAGTGAGGGTACTGAGACCAGCCCGTAGTCCCGGCGCGTAGGCGGCGTGGTCCCGCACGATCAGTTGCCACGCCGCATCGAACGAGTCCTGCCAGCGACGCTGCTCGCCTTCCGGGAGTGGCCCGCTGACCGGCCACTGGTGGCAGTCCCGCTCGCCATCGGCGTCCTCCAGCCGGACGACGAAGTCTCCACTGCTCACCGTCAGCGCCGGAATCCAGCGTTTCTGGTCCTCGTGGCCCAGGCGCACGCTGGCTGAGCCGACGCTGAACTCACCCGGCGTGCCGGTCGACACGACCGTCACACCCGAGGTCGCACTCTCGGTGAGCAGTGTGCCAAGCGTCGGCAGGACCACCTGGCCGTCAAGGGGCGTCAGCCGCAAGCGCGCCGGAACTCCCGCCCGCACGGCGGCGACGAGCGCGATCGCGGTCAGGTACTCCTCGGCACCGTCGGTTTCCGCGCCATCGAGCGTTTTGACCGCCCAGGCCCGGAAGTACGGATGCGCGAGGACCTCGGCCAAGGCGGCGGTGTCAACGGCGTCGACCCGCGTGAGCACCCGCCACGCGTCGTGGGCCGACGGGTATCGCGGTGCCAGCAATTTGTAGACGTCGGCCAACAGCTCACGACAGATGCTCGCCTGCGCGGCAGCGAGCTCGGCGATCGCCTCCGGGCCTCCGAAGCCGGACGCCAGCTGGGCCAGCAACGCGTCATCGATGACGTGCTGCTCCGCTGCGGCCGGGCCGTCGTGGTCCGCGAGGTAGCCGATCAGTTTCTTGAGGTCGTCACAGTAGACCGACGGGTTATCGAAGTCTGACCCACCGCCGTACCGGTGCGGATATAGGCCGCCACCGCAGCTGCTGACCACGCTGCATTCCTGACACGTGCGACATAGCCCGTCCAACCCACTTTGGCGTGCACGCACTCCTGGCTGCGTCAGTGCGGCGTCCAGCGTGTCCGTCAGGACGTTGAGGCCGGTCACGGCTGCGCCGGGATACGTGACCTTCAGGGTGTCGACCATCTCGATACCGCCGTCGGTCTCCACCACCAGCACATCACTGGGTGCCAGGCTCAACGCTTCGCTCAATGACGGCCCGCCACGCAGTGTCGAGGCGATCGAGTCGAAGATCCGCACCCCCATGGGCCGGCCGTCATCAGTCCAGCGCCGCCAGAAAGCGGTCAGCCAGTCGGCATAAGGGGTCACGGCGGTTGGCCGGGCGTCCGGTCCCGCTGCCGGCGGCCCGGCCGCTGCCCGCACACCGAGCCCGGCTGGCGGAGCGTCCCACGTTCCGTGTGGAAGCAGCAGCCCGACCTTCGGCGGCTCTTCGGCGGCCAAGGCCTCATAAGTCTCGACTGGGTCGTTGTCCAGATCGATGGTGCAGAGGATGCCCGCGTATAACTGGCGGTACTCCGGCCTCCGTAGCAGGGCGAGGGCCCGCAGGACTTGAGGATGGCTGGTGCGACCGTCGGCATACCGGCGATGCAGGTCGTTGGCGGCCCGGTCGCCGTCGAGCGAGATCCCGACCAGCACGTTCTCCTGAGCGAAGAGGTCCAGGTACTTCTGGTCCAGACCCAGGCGAATGCCATTGGTATGTACTCGGATGTCCGCTTCCGCGACACCATCCAGTGCCGTTTTCAGGCTGGTGATGATCGCGCCGAGATGTCCCGCGGAGCATAGCAGGGGCTCGCCGCCGTGCAGCACGAAGCGCACGGAATCCACTCCGTGCGCCCTCGCGTGCTCCGCGACACGACTGCCGACGCGGGCTGCCGTGTCCAGGCTCATGATCTTCGGTTGCGACGCCCAGCTCTGGTCAGCATGTTGATAGACATAGCAATGGTCGCAAGCAAGATCGCACCGACTGTGCACCTTCAGGATGAACTGTCGGAAGGGAAAAGCCATACCGCTGGGCATGGTTCAGGAGTTGCCTGCTACAGCGCGGACTCGAAAGCTGCCACCGGGGGCGGTTCCTGGGTCCGTGATGGTCGCTTGGCACCGGGTGCGGCGTGGCCGGATGCTGTGGCGAGCCGTTCGAGCGAGGTGGTGCGGCGATCTGCGACCTTGGTCTTGGTCGTACCACTCGTGTTGCTCATCACAAGCTCCTCCTGGGGTCGTAGCGCCCCGAGATCAATTACCACACGCATCTGGAGCCGCCGCCACTGGAGTCGCCGCCACGGGGAAGCCGCTGTTGAGTTCTTCTTTGAGCCTTGCAAACCACAGTTTGTGGCAGCACTCTATTCGAGCGAGTAACGCTGGGGGGAGTGTTTCCGAAACGGGTTTGAGGGAAGTCTCACTCTTGTGGAGTAAGGCGCTTCGAGTCGGTATCACCGGCCATCTCGATCTGACCGCTGCGACCTGCGCATCTGTCACCGCCGAGATTCGTGATCATCTCATCCGGCTGGGCGGATCCGACCTCGTCGGAGTGACTTGCCTGGCCAGGGGGGCGGACACTTTATTCGCCGAGCAGGTGATCGCTATGGGGGGACGGCTGGTAGTGATCATTCCTTCCCCTGATTATTTTGATCAGGAGGTCTCCCCGGCAGAGGCGCCGCTTTATCGATCACTCGTCGAAACGGCTTGGGCTGTTCGGCGGATGGCCACGCCGCACGCCGGTGACGAAGCTTATCGAGTGGCGAACCGCGAGATGCTGGAATCTGTCGACCGGCTCCTCGCGGTCTGGGACGGTAACCCGAACGGCGGCGCGGGCGGCACGGCCGCGGTCGTGCGCGAAGCTAGGCGCCGCGACCTTCCGGTCACCGTTATCTGGCCGGAGGGGGCAAGGCGCCTCCGCTCGGAGCACTGATTCACCAGACTGGATCCGTCCCATCGGCCGGCACCTCTCCGCGCGCAACGGGCGGCCCGACGCGGACGATCGCCAGTCCGACCTCGGCAAGCAGGCTCGGGATGGCGCGCACCGCTTCGAGGTCTGGTTCGCGGCCGTCGTCGGTGAGCGCGGACCACGGGACCAGGGCCGGGTGGTGACGGGTGCGTTCATCGCGCTGCGCACCGTAGCGCCAGCCCCGGTCCACCCGCTCGGCCCACCAGCGGTGGTGCTCCTGACGCGCGAGGAAGTCGACCTCCCAGGGTTTGAACTGAAAATCGTCCAGGCCGGTTGCGCGACGCGGAGCCAGCAGGGCTCCGAGGGCTGCGACCTTCCGGCCGATGTCGAGCGCCTGGGCACGGGAGGCCGCTCGGAACTCCTCGGGCAGCAGGTCCCACCCGACCATGGCGGCGGTGCCGCCCATGGCGATGCCGTCGGCCAGCCGGTCGCGCAGGTAGCGCTGGTGCCCGGTGCGGGCCAGCGCCTCGGCCAGATCGAAGCCGATCACGGCCGGGTCGCAGGCGGCTTCCACGACGTCGACCACGCGCAGCCGACCGCCGAGCGCGTCGAACAACGCTTCGCCGCCCGGGCCGCGGTCGAAGGTCTCCGCCATGCCGGACAGTCGGTCCAGGCGCACGACGATCGCCTCGACCGCCGTCGCCAGGTGCGCCACCGAATACAGCGCTGTCTGAAGCGCCTCCCCTTCGTCCTCCTGGCAGAGGTAGAGGCGGTGCAGCGGCGGAAGGCCGGCTGTCGAGCGTTCGGTGAGGAGATCCTCGATGCCGCCGGTATAGGCGTGCAGCTCGCAGGCTTCGCCGAGGAAGGGATATCGGGCAGTGATCAGGGCGGCGGCGCTCCTCGCCTGCGCACCGACCAGAACGGCGTGCGTAGGCTCATCGGACTTGTCCCTTCTGGCCAGCCACTGCCGGCCGAGTTCCACCACCACCGAGCGTCCGAACGCCTCCGTGCCGACCACGGCGACGCGAGGCGCACCGGAGCTGAAGACGGTCTCGTCGCTGCGGACCACCTGCTGCGCCGCGAGTTCGTCGGCGTTGAAGAAGTCCACCCGCAGCCCGTCGGGACCAGCTGCCGTCCATCGCCGCGCTTTCAGCGCCAGGCACAGATCCGGATCGGCGACCAGCGCGTGGACCCGCACCGGCAGTCGCCGTCCGGCCAGCAGCCGCTCCACGTCGTTGGCCACTTGGACGTTGCGGTGGCTGTCCGCCAGACAGCTGTAGACCGCGGTGGCCCGAGCCACCCCGGCTATCCGCAGGCTTGCCAGCACCGTGTCGCCGCCGAGCGTGCCGCCATCGCCGGCCGCGCCGACCGCCACGACGGATTGCTGCGCCCGCCTCAACCGGCGGGCCAGCACATCTGCCATGCGAGTGGATCCGTACACGATGACGTGTCCGCGGTACCGATGGACGCGCGCGTGGTAGAGCCGCTTCGCAGACAGGGCCGCGATGATCTCGGCCAACCCGAAGGCCAACACCGAGGGTGCCGAGAACCGCGCGATCGTCAGCGGCCAGGGATACGGGCCCCCGTCGGCAAGTGGCGGCGACTGGACGAGGATGAGCTCGATGTCGTAGTAGAAGACGTCGCCAGGAGCGTGGCTGAAGTGCGACGGATGCGCGAGAAGGTAGGTACGTAGCCCGATATAGCCGAGGATCAGGCTGACGACGCCCACCAGCGCGAACGCCACTCGAATCGGACCAGCGAGATGCGCGGGCAGCTGCTCCCGCAGGCGGTCGGCCACCTCCACCACCCCCCGGCCGCGGCTTTGACCTCAAGGGTGGTTTACCCCGGTATTCCTCCGGACTCACCTTTAAAACCGGCGCTCTCCTTTTAGGCCAGGCGGTCTCCTTTCGTCCGGAACGTAGACCTCAGACGCTGCCCGGCAAGCCCGTGGGCGCGGACGGGTACTCGCCAGTAGCGGGCTCCGTCGTGCTGTGGCGGCTGGACTCGGTCTCGCCGTCCGAAGAGGAGTGCAGCTTCTTCGACAGGCCCGACGCGACGTCGGTGACCTTCTCGACGACGGCCTTGGTCGCGGTGCCGACCTGCTCCTGGAGGTTCTCCCGCATGTCGACGACGGCCGGCTGGTGGCTGACCTCGTGCACCTTGTCCTTCAGCTGCTCGTATTTCTCCCGGCCCGCTCTGGTGCCGACGACGTAGCCGGCGGCAAAGCCGGTGGCCAGGGTCAGTGCGCGTTTCATGTTTCCTCCTAGTTCGCGGCCAGAGCCCCGGCGGGCATGCTTGAGGCGTCGGCCGGACTCCTTTCCGATGAAGTCCTGGTGACCTGCCCTGGCCGAGGCAAACCTCCGGACTCGGTGGTGGCGAATTACAGGTGCGGAGCAAGTCCCGGTCTTGGACAATGCGCGGGTGGCTGGAGAGTACTGGCAGCGTGAGCCGTCGGGCCTGGCGCGGGAGCGCATGGTCGCACTG
Source organism: Catenulispora sp. (assembly GCA_013362315.1). Taxonomy (GTDB): domain Bacteria; phylum Actinomycetota; class Actinomycetes; order Streptomycetales; family Catenulisporaceae; genus Catenulispora. Next base: position 21,583 of record JABFWL010000638.1, read on the forward strand.
GACCTGCCGGGGATTTCGCTGGAACTGGCGACGGCGTCAGGTGTCTTCGGGGCGCAGCGCGTCGATCACGGGACGATGGTGCTGCTCCGCCGGGCGCCGATTCCCGCGGCGTGTTCCGGAGTCGTGGACGTGGGCACCGGATACGGCCCCATCGCGGTGGCGATGGGCCTGCGTCAGCCTTCCGCCGGGGTGTGGGCGGTGGACGTGAACCGGCGGGCCCTGGAGCTGACCCGGCGCAACGCCGCGTCGGCGGCGCTGGCCAACGTCGTCGCCGTCGAGCCGGAGCAGGTGCCGGCGGCGCTGCGGTTCGACCGGCTGTACTCGAATCCGCCGGTCAAGATCGGCAGGGAGGAGCTGCACTCCCTGCTCGGCGGCTGGCTGGGGCGGCTGGCCACCGACGGCGACGCCTACCTGGTCGTCAAGCAGTCGATGGGCGCCGACGGGCTCGGCAGGTGGCTGACCGAGGCCGGGTACCCGACCGTTCGGTCGGCCTCGAAGCAGGGCTACCGGCTGCTGCACGTCACGGCACCGCCCCGGCGCCGGCCGCAGGACGCCCTGACCGCGGATGACCTGGCCGTGGTGAACCGCGCGACTGGGCAGCGGTGGAGCGTACTGGGCCGGCTCTCCGGCGGTCGGTCCGACAGCGTCCAACTCCTGGGCTCCGGCCCGGCCCGCATGGTGCTGAAGATCAAGCGCGGTGCCTGGTGGGAGGGTCAGCTGGCCAGATTCGCCGAACTGGTGGCGGCCTTGCGGACCGCCGGCTACCCCACACCGCCGGTTCTGGGCTTCGGCCCGCTGGGGGAGGACCGGTTCTATCTGGCCACCGAGCACACCGCCGGGTCCCAGCCCGCCGCCTTGGACATGGAGTTGGCGAGGGACGTGCTCCAGGCCATCGGCCTGCACGCCGCCGTGCGACCGTCGCCGATCCGCGACTGGTCGGCGATGATCACCATGTTCCTCAACGGCGGGATCGCCGACCACCGGTTCCCACCCGGGCTGGCCGGCCTCGCGCAGCAGGCGTGGGACCTCGTGCCGCATCCCGTTCCGGCGCTGCCGACCGGCGACTTCGTCCACGGCGACCTGACCACCCGCAACCTGCTGACCCGGTCCGGCCGGCTCAGCGCGGTCATCGACGCCGAAGGCTTCGGCAGCGGCACCCGCACCATCGACCTGGTGTCGATGCTGGCCACCACCAGGCCCGAACAACGCGCCGTCAGCGATCTGCTCATCGAGCAGGCCATCGCCGCGAGCGACGAATCCGTCTTCCACGCCTGTCTGGCGCACCAAGTCCTCAAGACTCTGCTGTCCGCCGCCGACCATCCACAACGGTCGGCCGCCGTCGAAGAGCGTGCCCGCAACCTGCTGACGTTCGCCCGGAAGTAGGCCGCGAAACGGCGCTCTGGTGGGTATCCGGTTTCGAACATATTCGATTCTGGCGCCTCTTGTGTTTCGAAACGTTCGACACGAGGCTGGCTGAGGGCGGAAGCCGATCATAAGGATGCTGGTAAACACCAGAGATACGGAGGACCCTATGAGCGGGCATGCACGAAGCATCGCCAGGATTGCCATCGCCGTCGCGGCCGTCGCCGCCCCGGTGACCGCCGCCAGCGGCCCCGCACGCGCCGACGTCAGCGCCTGCTCGGCCACCCCGGGCGCCGGCCAGTACTCGGCCACGGCCACGGCGACCTGCCCGGCGGGCGCCGGGACTTTCACCTTCCGCGTCGCAGCGAACTGCTATGACACCTACCCCACCGGCAACCTGCAGTTCGAGGGCGTCATCTACGGCCCGTGGGTGCAGGCCAGCGCGTCGTTCGCGACGTCTTCGTCAGTGCACTGCAACGGCTACGTCCCGGGCTCGGGAGTGGCTTCCGGCGCGACGATCCAGACTGCCTGACAGCCCTCTCTATCCGTTCATCGAGTCATCCGGACACCAACTGCCACTGCTGGTTGGTGCCGCCGTTGGCGGTCCACTGCACGACCTGGGCGCCGTCGCTGGTCGACCGGCCGTACACGTCCGCGACCAGTCCACTGGCGTGGCTGACGATGGTGTAGTAGCCGTCTCCGGTAGGCCGTAGGTACCACTGCTGGTTGGTGCCGCCGTTGGCGGTCCACTGCTGCAGCTGCAAGCCTGCGGTCGTGGACGAGGCGTTGACGTCGAGCACCTTCCCGCTGCCCGTGTAGGCCAGCGTGAAGGTGCCGCCGGGCGCGGTGCTGACCGTCCACGCCAGGCCGCCGCTCTGCTGCACCGCCTTGGCGCCGTCAGCGGTGGAGTTGCTCGTTATGGCCAGCGGCTTGCCGCTGTTGCGGTTGACGATGTGGTACGTGCCCGGGGTGGGACCGCTGGTGGATCCGAGGGTGAAGTACTCGGCCGAGTCGGTGAAGGTCGTGGTGCCGCCCTTGGAGGTGGACAGGACCAGGTACATCCGCGAGCCGCTGGCCGCGGCGGTGAACGTGACCGGCTGGGCGACCCGGGAACCGAGCGGGACGGTGAGCGTCGTACTGCCGGAGGCGATGACGGTGCCGCCCACCTGGTCCAGGTAGGCCGTCCAGCTGAAGCCGACGGAGGTGTTGCTGAAGTCGTCGTTGAAGACGGTGATGGTGCGGGTCACCGTGCTGCCGTACGAATAGGCCGGCACCGCCTGGGCGAGTGGGAAGTCGCCATTGGCGTCCGAGACGCCGGATGCGGACCAGTACGGCAGATCGATCGCGGCGATCGGGTTGAACGCGGCCTGGATCCGCTGGATCTGCGGGTTGCTCCAGGGATCGGTGAGGTTGTCCGCGCCATACACGGGGTGGCGGCCTTCCTCCGTGGTGAAGTCGGTGGTGCGCACGCCGGGCACGAAGCCGGCCCAGCCGGACAGCAGAGTGTAGGGGCGCAGATCACTGGCGTCCTTACCCCGCTTGGCGGCGGTCGCCGTGGCGAACCATTCGAAGCCCTGCTTGGTGCTGCACGCCGGCCAGATGTACTCGCCCTCGCCGATCGGCCGCCCGGTTCCCGACCAGAGCTGCTCGCCGTAGTTGCCCGTGCCGTCCAGATAGTGCGGCAGGAGGTTGAAGTTGCCGTACGTGATGCCAGGGTATTGATTCGGAGACGCCCCGGGGCCGACGTCGACGCTGATCGGCCGGGTCCCGTCATTGCCGTTCACCGCCGCGTACAGGTCCTGCTCGAACTGCACGGAGTCGCCACCGCCCAGGTTCGGCTCGTTCGCCTGGCTCCACCGGATGATCGCCGGATGGTTGCGGTCGCGCAGCACCAAGGCGCGCGCGTGGTTGACCATGTTGTCGTGCCCGGCGGAGAAGTCCTGCCCGCTGCCACCCCGAATCGCGGTCTCGTCAATGATCATCAGGCCCATCTCGTCGGCCACGTCCAGCATGTACGGACTGGCCGGCTCCTGGTGGATGCGCACCACGTTGTAGTTGAGCCGCTGATAGTTGTCCACCGCCTGTGGCCAACCACCGTTCATACTCGAAGGCGCGAGGAAGCCGGGCAGCGTGTCGTAGGCGTCACCCGGGCCACCGTTGTTGACCCGATCGAAGTCAGCACCCTGCAAGTTGTCGCCCCGCAGGTTCACCCGCACACCATTGAGGTAGTAGTAGGAGCCGTTCTGCGTGGACTCCCGAAACCCGAACCGATAAGTGGCGTCGCTGGTGTGGCCGTCATCAGCGGATGCGTGCACTGCCAGATCGTGCAACTGCGCGCGATAGCCGGAGTGGTACGGAACGTTCGGCCACCAGTACGAGGCGGCGCCGAGGCTCCACGCCACCGGTCCCACCGTCACCTTGGCAGTCGAGTGCGCAGCCACCGTGACAGTGGCACTCGGCAGCGTCGGATAGCTGAACGACGTGCCGTTGTCGGAGGCGAGCGTGCCAGTCAGCGTCACCGACCGAGCGCTGCTCGAGCTGTTGGTGACGGACACGTCGTAGGTGAGAGTCTGGTTGGCCACCGAGGTCCGCACAAACGCGTCGCTGATATACACCGCGGGATACACGCGGAGGAACGCAGATCGGTAGATGCCCTGCGGAATCGCTTCGCACCACTCGGCGGCATCCGGCACCAGGTACCTGCCATTGGACGAGTTCTTCAGCGCGTTACGGCCTTTGACGTCAACGCTGATCGTATGCGTGCTCCCCGGCGTCACATACGCCGTGATGTCGAACACCGAAGGAGTGAAGGCCGTCGTCTGGGTGGCGACCACACGCCCGTCCACCGAAAGCGTCGCCTGGTGGTTGATGGCCCCGAACTCAACCCACACCGCCTGCGGCTGCCCCGAATCCGGCACCACGACGCTCCGCGAGTACACCGCTTCCGAAACACTGGTGAAGCCCTGCTTGTACCACCCGCCACCCGGCACACCGATCGACGTCGTACCCTGCCCCGCCGGCGTAAAGCTCCACGGCCCGGACAGATCCACCGATTGGAGCGCGGCATTCCCGGCGCTGAAGCCCAGCGGGCCGGCATTCGCGGAAGCAGCGGAGGCCGCGGAACCCCTGACGGCCGTGGACGCTGCAGCGAAGCGCGGCACGCCGAACGCAGCGGCCGCACCCGCACCGGTAGCCAACAGCCGCCGACGCGTCAGCCCCTGCTGAGGCGAAGTGGACGAAGCTGAAATCTGTCGGCGCATGACCCGACCTCCTCGTGACAGCGCAGCACTTACCGCCCGCGCGGCAGAAGATGGCAGGAGGTCGGCGGACAAGCAACAACTGCCACAGCCTTCCCATGATCCGCTGTGGCTCCGGAGGCGAGCTGCGGAATGTCAGCCCCCTTCGCAAGGACCTGACCAGCACGCATCGAATCGATTCGCTACGCAGGACTCGCGCGCCGCCCGATCACCGTCGGCGAAACTTTCAGGTCGTTGAGCGCGGCGGCGCGGATAATCAGTTTTGCTCCGGAACTACGCGACAGGACTCAGCGAGCAGCCAACCGCTCGATGAGACCGACGAAGCGCTGCTCGAGCCGATCACAGTCGGCAACGGAGGATCCGATGATGGTCGCCCCGATCTTGCCGAAGGGCTCAAGCGCCGACCACAGATGCGGAATGACCCCGCGCCCGGTGCCTCTGCTATAGGCAAGCGCCGGCTCGGCTTCAATCGCCGTGATCAGCGTTTCAGCGGGGAGTCCCACGTAGCGCTCCGAAATGATGGAATCAGTACCCTTGTAGTGCACGGGCTGGTCGCCATGCGCGGCAGAGGTGCCGTCCGCGTGCCAGTCCGCATCGAGTACTGCCCTGGCCGTTCGGTGCGGATGGGTGCTCCCGGTCTGTCGCATGTTGATTTCGGTCGCGTAGATGTCCCAGACTTCGGGTTTCTCGGCTGTGCCTGTGACGATGAAGTCCACGCCGATGTGTCCCGAGACGCCCCGGCGGGCCAGCCGGTCCAGGACCGCCCGCGACAAGGTCGCGACCGAATCGCGGTAAGCCGGGTGCGCCGGAAATCTGCATGCGACGTAGTCCCCGGCGGGGCCCAGGACCTGGTCATGGATCGCCAGCAACGAGACGCCGCCAGGGCCTCTGGACGGGTCGAGATAGGCCAGCGCGCTAGGGAACGATATGACCTGGCAAGGTTGCGGGCGGACGAACTTCTCGACGATCGCGCCATTCGCCGCGACACGCCGCAGGAAGTCCTGTGGCGATATGCCGGGGGCGCAAGGCTGCCATACCCGCGCGAGTGTCTCGGCTCGTAGCGGCCCGTTGCCGCTGACTGCCGGCAGGGTCAGAACCGCGTTGCCGTGACCGCTGCCGAAGCCGTGGTCGACCTTGACCATCACGACGCCGTCTTCGGCGCCCTGCGTCACAGACCGGGCGGCGTCGATGATGTCGGTCTGGCTGTACACCGGCGAATAGGTGCCGGCGAGGTGGGGGACGCCAGCCTGGCGGAAGATGCCTCGGCTGCCTGACTTGGTACCCCATCGCAGGTGTTCGGGCTGGGTGTCCACGAGAGAGACACCCAGCGCCTGCGCCACATCGGCCATACGTGGGCTCGTGGCGTAACAAGACACGCCTTCCACGCGGTGGCCCAGCTTCCGGGCGACTGCGATCGTCGACCGCAGCCGATCGAGGACGGCACCGTTCGCCAGCAACTTCTCGCTTAGATGCAAGGGCCTGCTGTCGTCCAGTTCGACCAGTGCATGCCGTCGTGTGGCGTCTCGGGCTACAGCAGCGCCCAACAGGCCGAAGAGGTGCTCCACAACTCGGCTGCCGACCGGCGGCGCCTGAATCGCGATGATCGCGAGGTCGGTCTGCGTTCCGAGAGTAAGCGACTCCCAAAGCCCGCGGGAGCCGGACAGCCATCGGCCGACCCCGTGCTGCATCTCCTCCTGGCTGAACTCCTGCGATGGGCAAACCACTCTCAGCCGCAGCATCGGGACGGTCGCGAGGGTCTGTTCGAGTCGGTCCAGCTCCTGGAAGACCAGGTTATGCACAAGCTGGTTCGGTCGGCTTGAGAGCCCAGTCCAATGCCGCCTCGACGTGCAGCAGTGTTGTGTCGTACACCGGCAGCGGACTGGTCTGCTCATCGAGGAGCAGGCCGATCTCGGTGCAACCGAGGATGACTGCTTGGGCGCCGTTCTGCTTCAGTGTTTCGACGATCGAAATGTACTGCTGTCGTGAATGATCGAGTACTTTACCCAGACACAGCTCGTTGTAGATGATGTCGTGGACGACAGTGCGCCCATGCTCGTCCGGGACCAACACAGTCAGACCCCGTTCTTCCAGGACCGACCGATAGAAGTCCTGCTCCATGGTGTAGCGAGTACCAAGCAAACCGACGGTATCGATACCGTCCGCTTGCAGTGCATCGGCCGTGCCCTCGGCGATGTGCAGGATCGGAATGCTGACTGCCGCCCCGATATCGTCGATGACCCGGTGCATGGTGTTGGTGCACAGAACCAGGCATTCGGCCCCGCCGGCTTCCAGGTGCCGCGCCCAGTTGGCCAGGTAGCCGCCGGCTTCCGCCCAGTCGCCGCGCTCCTGCATCCGCTCCACTTCCGCGAAGTCGACGGAAGCGAGCAGACAGCGCGCCGAGTGCAGGCCGCCCAGACGGTCGCGGATCCCGCGGTTGAGACCCTGGTAATACGTGAGCGTGGATTCCCAGCTCATCCCGCCCAGCAAACCCACTGTCTTCATATGGTTGTCTCCTTTGACGAAGTGTGAACGTTCCGCTCGGCGCCCGCTCGCGCTGATCCCTCGATCAGCCGGGAGATAGCCCGGCGCAGCCGAGCAGGCGGCGTTGCGAAGTTGATCCGGAAGTATCCGGAGAAGTCCGTACCGTAGACGCTACCAGGCTGGAGCCGGATTTTTGGCCGTTTGCCAGGGCTCTGTCCCGCCTGGCCTCCGAACGAAAACTCGCCTGATGCCGAGACGTTTCCGGTGATCCACGCCAAATATGTCGCGTCCGGACCCCCGCCGAAGCATTGTTGGCCAAATGCAGCAACAATCGCTTTCCGATTCTGGTGAAGAATCTTTTGAAACTGTAGCAACCACGGGTCGCACTCGGCCCATGCGGTATATGTGGCGATGATGCCCGGCACGCTGGCCCCGCTCCGAAGGTGCCAGGGCAACCTCCGGAACTGCTCGTGAAGCCGGCGAGAACCGAACGAGCCGACGGCGCATCGCAGACCGGCTATATTGAACGACTTCGCTGCCGAGGTGAAGACGACGGAACGTCGGCGGGCCCGTTCGCAGGACGCGATGGACAGATGTGGTCTGTCGTAGGTCACATCATGGTGGATCTCGTCGCAGAAGATGACGGCGTCGTTCCGTTCGGCGATTTCGGCCAGAGCCTCAAGGCGAGCGGTCTCCAGGATGCGTCCGGTCGGGTTGTGGGGCTGGCAGAGAACGATCATCGCAACGCGGACTGCCCTGGCTTCGTCAGGCACATCGTCGTCCGAGCCCACGGGCATCGGCACAGCGAGCGGCACCCTTCCCAAGCTGCGGATCGCGCTCAACATCGGCGGATATGCCGGCGCATGCAAAAGGACGACATCGCCTGGAGCAGTGAAGGCTAACAAGGCGCAGCACAAGGCTTGCACGACTTGGGCACAGATCTCGACCGTGTCGACGTCCACGGTGACGTTATGGCGCTCCGACATCCGGCGCACGAACTGGTGAGCAAGGCGAGTGGGGCTCCCGTGGGGGCTGTCGAAATCCGGGTAGCCAAGGTCAGACTCGCGCACCGCCGCGCGAAGTGCCTCCCGGATCGGCCCAGCGACCGCGAAATCGGCCTCGGCGATGTCCATGGGGGTCTCGTCCGCCGCCGAACGGCTCCACTTCAGACTGGACCGGGCCCGGAGCTGCCGCTCGGTAAGCGCCGTCAACGCCAGGCTCATGGTGAGAGCACCGCCACAGATCGAGGCGTCGACGTATGCTCCGTCAATTGCAGTTTCGCGACCACCCGTACTCGTGTCCCCCCGGGGACATCCTCGGTGATCCGTGCACCGGCCTCGAGGAAGCAGTCGTCGCCGATGGTCACGGCGCCGAAGACGTAGACGTCGCCGGCGATGACCACCCGGTCTCCGACCGTGGGATGACGCCGCTTCCCCTGCGCGCACTGGCGGCCGATGTTCCGAGAACCGAGTACGACGTTCTGGAGGAAATAGCAGTCGTCGCCGATTCGCGTGTGCTCGCCGATCACCGTTCCCCAGCCATGATCGACGACGATCCGCCGGCCGATGCAGGCCGCGGGATGGATCTCCACGCCGGTCCGTACCTTCGCGTCCTCCGAGATCCGCCGCGCCGCACAAGCGATCAACCTGTCCCGTCGACCCGGCTCCTCGACACCTGACCGCAGCCCGAGGAGCGCGTGGGCGACCCGGTGGGCCGCGACCGCCGCAAAACTCGAACTGCTGTGATAGCAGTACCAGGGGTCGCCATGGGCAGCCGGATCGCGCCCCGACAAGGCGAGCAGGTCTTCGGCGATCAACTCGGTGGCCGAGGCGACAACGGAATCGTTGTCCCGGCTCCGGACGGTTGCCCGGCGCAACAGATCCTCGACGCTCGCCAGGCTGGTTCTGACACCGACTTCGATCTCGGGCCGCGGGATTCCGCGATCAAACATAGTCTTCCCCCCGATCGAACAGCAGGCTGACATAGACCCGCTCCCGGCGATCGCTTTGGCGATCCCGGACTTTGTGCGTGGCCGCATAGTTGGCGAGACTGGTCGGGCCCACGTGGAACCGCAACGATCGCAACAGCGCGGTGCGGGCCGCGACGACGTCGGCGTCGGCGACATCGACGATCGTGTCCAGCGACGACACGTCGAAGAAGGGCGCTGGTTGGCCGACGGCGACCCCCTGCAACGGATGGTCGCCGTAGACGCCGGCGCGCAGGTCGCAGTTGGCCGGCTGCACGGCGACCGTCTCCACCTGGGCAAAATGCTTGCGAAGCGCTGTGGAGACGCCGTACATGGTGGCGCCTGTACCCATGCCGGTGACAAGAGTGACGACAGCGGATGGCGGGACGCCCGCATCCCGCAGCTGGTCGGCTATCTCCGGGCCGGTTCGTGTTTCGTGCGTCTGGGGGTTGGCTGGGTTTTCGAACTGGTTGAGGTAGTGATACTTTTCGCCGTCCTCAGCCAAGAGCATGGCGATTGCCTCGCCACTGTCCCGGCATCCTGGAAAAGCGGACTCGCGGACGATCACCGTGGCGCCGAGCTGGCGCGCTATCGCTTTCTTGACCTGGGAATACGCCGCCTCGGCCACCAAGGTCAGAGCATAGCCCCGGGCGCCTGCCTCAAGAGCGAGACCCACGCCGAGATTGCCTCCAGTCCGCTCAAGCAGAACCTTCGCTCCATTTCCAGCGAGGGCACCGGATCGCTCGGCATCGTCGATGAGGCTGACCGCCACTCGCGCCTTGTGGCTGCGGCCGGGGTGGAGGAACTCGCATTTGAGAAAGAGATTTTCAGACTCGCGAACAAGCGGGGTCACGGGCCGGCTGCTCATGAGGTTCCCCGTATCGTCTCCAGCAGCTGCAAAGCCATCATGGTCCGTGGATGCTCGGACCCGAGCACCCTGTTGAAGCCCTGATAGACGGCCTCGCCTTCGGCGAGCGCTTCGGCCCGCTGCCCCACCTCTATCAGCACCACTGCGCGATTTGCTCGGCTGGTGAGGGTGGCCGGATGGTCGGCACCACGGAGCTGCTCACACTTGGCAAGGACCTGCGTCTGCTTCTCCAGCGCCTCCGGGAAGCGCTTCTGTGCGGCATAGGTGACGGCTAGGTTGCCCTGGCTGGTCAGCGTAGAAGGGTGATCGTCGCCGAACGTGTCTATGAAGCCCCTGAGAACGTCCTCTTGTTCGGCCTCGGCCTCTTCCAGCCGCCCTAGCGTGTAGAGCAGTGAAGCTAAGTAATTCCGCGCGGTCAGGGTAGAGGGATGCCTGGCGCCCAGGGTTCTAGTGACACGCTCGATGACCAGACGATGTTCCGCCTCCGCCTCGTCGATCCGATTCAGCGCCTGCAGAGCGACGGCGTGGTTCGACAGACAGGTCAAGGTGGAGGGATGGTCTTCGCCCAGCACCCGGGCGAATCCCACAGCGGTGGCCTGGTGCCCTTGCTCAGCGAGTTCGTATTTGCCGAGCGCGTGACGTACCACCGCCAGGTTCGACAGGGCTGTCAAGGCGGTGGGGTGGAGCTCTCCAAGCACCATCCGAAGCCCCCACTCCACGTGCTCGTGCAGCCGCTCGGCTTCTTCGAGCCGTTCTGGCGCGTGCAGCACCAAGGTGGGACTGCCCTTGCTGGTCAGAGCGTCCGGGTGGTCGCGGCCATAGACCCGGGTACTGGTGTCGAGGACTGTCCGGTGCTCGGCCTCGGCGTCCTCGAGGCGGCCCAGCGAGGCCAGGACCGCGGCCGTATTGGTCGACTTCTCGGCGCTGCGGTGCTCGACGACATCGCGAAGCAGCCGGTCGTAGGCGATCAATACCGCGCAGTGCTCCCGCTCGGCGTCGTCGAATCTCCCGAGGTCGTGCAGGACCATGGCCAGGTTGTTGCGGTTGGTCAAAGTGGCCGGGCTGTCCGAGCCCAGTTTGCGGGCCCGCGCGTTGTGGACCGCCCGGTGCTCGGCTTCTGCTTCGTCGAATCTGCCGAGGTCGTGCAATACGAGGGCGAGGTTGTTGCGGCTGGCGAGGGTTCCCGGATGGTCGGCGCCCAGAGTCCGTAGCCGCGCTTCCAGGACGGCGCGGTGTTCGGCCTCGGCGTTCTGAAAGTCCCCCAGGGCCCGAAGCATCGCTGCGTGGTGGCCGTGAGCGGCGAGGGAGGCTTCACTGTCCTGACCCTGTTCGTCAGCGAGGAGTCGCCATGCTTCCCGAAAGGCGTCCAGGGCGATTTCGTATCGGGCTTGCAGCCGCGCCGTCGCTCCGACCCGCATCAGAACCGTCGTATCGGTGGTCTTGAGGCAGGCGCGCAGAACTACGTCCGGGACCGGTCCGCCCGCGGTCCGGCTTGCCTCGTCCACCAGATAGTCGAAGACGTCGACGGGGCTGTCAGGGGTGCTGTCGCACACGGTCAGCAGGGCCGTTGTCGACACTGCCGCCGTCGCCCACTGCCAGGCCTTGTCGAGGGCCTCGCAGTTCGCCGACGTGCCGCCGCGGCTCCGGATGAACGAACCGCAGAGGCTCTCCAACAGTTTTCTGGGCAGTGGTCCGATCAGTCCGGCACGCCGACACTCAACGGCCGCGCTGACCAATGCGGCGCCCGCGACGTGGTCGCCGCCGTCCCGGGCGTTGGTCCAGCGGCGCATCAGCTCCGGCGCGGCGGCCAGATACTCGGCGATGCCGAACCGGTCTGCACTCTTGACCGCGCGCGCGATCCGTTGGTCACTGCGGGCTTGGACCTTTGCGCGTTCCTGTTCTTGCCGGGTGAACAATCGATCCAGCTGGATCTGCTGAGCCTTCGCCAGAACTGCGAGCGCATCACTGGCAGCGGGCCGGGACGCCGGCTCCGTGTCCTCATACGCGGCCAGTTGCTGGGAGCGGATCGTGGCGACGATGAAGCGGCTCTTCTCCTCATCTTTGAAAAGGCGATCAACCCGCGGTGCCAGGAGAACTCCCTCATCGAGGTACTTCTCCAGGTCGTCAAGGAACAGGACGATGTGATTGCCCTGTTCCATACGCTGCAGCGCCTGCTCAAGGATCTTCCGGTCCTGAACCGCCAGCAACTCGTGTTCCGGCAGCATGGCCGCCATGGCTTCGAACGCGGTCCGCGTCTTACCAGCCTTGGAGTCGCCTTTCACCACGACGAAAGCCGGACGATACAGAAGGTCCCGCAGATCCGAGTCAACGTCCCGCCCCACGTAAACGGGCTGCGGACCCTGTCCGCCATCGGCCGTTGAAGAGCTGATCGCGGGATGGACGCCGAGGGCCGTCGGATCCTTGATCTGGCGGATCCGCGGCAGGGCGAAACCGTCCCCTGCCGTGAGACAGCCGTTGCGCACGGCGAGCTTCACGCTGCGGTCCTGCTTGAACGTCTCAAGCAGGGAGTCGCGCCAGTAGCCCGCGAACACAGCGGTGACGCTGGCTATCGAAGCTCCAGCGACGACGGCGTAGACCGCCTGGACATGGATGCCGATCATGACCGACGGCACCGCTGCCGCCAGCGCCGCCAGGACCGCAAGAGTACCGAGACGCAGTTGGCGAGACATCTCCACCCCCAAGACCCCGCTGACGCTTTCTGCCCTATACCGATCCAAATCAAACGTAATGACCGATATTCGACTATTGACGCGCGCTCGTGCGGACCCCCGGCTCAGGTGCCGCTGGAGCGGATTGGTGCTGAGGATCTTTCCGAATCCGGTTCCGGCTCGGCTGGCAGCCGCCGAGGTGAGGCGTCAGGCCCGAATTCGACAGTGAATACGACGCCTGATTTACCCCCGGCGGTAGTCGCAATGATACTCACGGTGTCCGGTCGCGGAAGGCCTATGTCCCTTCCCAGGGTGGTATCCCCAGCGCTGACCGTCAGGCGGCACCTCGCGGCGCTGCCTGACGGCTTGTCACCTTCCCCGTTATTAGCTCCAGCTACTGGAACGAGTACCGCTTCGCCCTGTCATACACGTAAGGCTGAGCATCATGCCGGTCCGTGGCGGTCGCCGCCGCCCCAGCCGCCCCCGCCGCCGGGTCCGGCTGCGCTCCCGGGCACGTTCCGCTGTCCGGGTGGCCGGTTTCGAAGTAGGCCACGACGTGGGCGGCGCATTCGGGGACGTGGGCCACTGAGCCGTGGATGAAGTCCGGGACGGTCAGGACGGTTCCGCCGACCGTGGCTTGCATCTGCCATACCCACGGGTATGGCGTTTTCGACTCGTATATGTGCCCTGACATCTGGAGCGAGCCGGGGCTCCAGCGCAGGGTGATGGGCTGCGGGGGCAGGGTCCAGCCGGCGCAGGTTGGGCGCAGGGCGGTGTACTCGCCGGTCACCGGGTTCTCGGTGATGGTGCGTTGGTACTGGTTCCAGAAGGCGTCGAAGCTCTGGTCGCTGGTGTCCTCGTTGCACAGATAGGCCAGGCTGGCTGTGTTGTCGAACTGTGCGGGGGTGCCGGCGGGTGGTGGGGGTGCGGGCTGCCGGTCGCCGCCGACGACGGCCTTTATCGGGGCCGGGGCTGGTGCGCCGTTCGTTGCGGTGGTCAGGGCTTGGAGGGCTGGCGCCGCTTGGGTCCAGGCCAGGTTCGGGGCGGAGGCCAGGAAGCCGATGAACGTGCCGTCCAGCGGGGAGTCGATGTCGCTGAATCTCCACGGCGTCGTGTCGGCTTGCTTCCGGAGCGCCAGTACCGTCGCCTCGACTTTCGCCGGGGTGTCGCCCAGCCCGTAGGTGCCGTTGTGGGTGGCCAGCCACTGGGCGAACTGGTGGAAGCCGCCCTCGGTGGCCCGGGATGTGCCGGCGAACCGGTAGGAGAACTTGTACGCCATGGGCGACACGACGCTGTCCAGCCACATCCTGTCGATCGTCGCCGGATAGAGGCTGCGGTACACGGCACCGAGCTGCGTGCCCCACGACACGCCGAAGTAGCTGGCCCGGCGCTCGTGCAGGGCGCCGCGGATGGTGTTCAGATCGCGTGCCACGTTGCTGGTGGTCAGCTGCCGCAAGAAGGTCGGGTTCGACGACGAGCACGCGGCGTTGCCGGCGACGTTCTGGTCGTAGTACTGGCGCGCCTGCTCCTTCGTCAGCGGCCCGGCCGGCGGACCGTCGGAGGCGCTACCAGCGTTGCCAGCGCTCCCGCTTCCTCCCGGCCGTGGGCACTCATACGTCGTGCTGTATCCGATGCCACGCGGATCGAACCCGATCAGGTCATAGTCCTGGTTCAGCTCCGCGTCGGTGCTGCTCTGCAGCATCAGATTCGCCGGCATCAGATAGCCGCTGCCGCCCGGTCCACCCGGGTTCATGAACATGATGCCGCGCCGATGCGCGCTGTCCTGCGCCTTGAGCCGGGTGAGCGCGATGGTGATGTGCTCGCCGCCCGGATCGCGGTAGTCCAGCGGGACGCTGACCGTCCCGCATTCCGTGCGCGCCCAGATCGCGCGGAACGCCGCATAGTCCTCGGGCCGGAACCGCAGCGCGGCCAGGATGTCGTCGGAGTACTGCGGACACGCCTGCCAGACGACGGTCGACGCCGCTGCCGCCACGGCCGCCGATGCGTCCTGCGTCCCCTGCGTCCCCTGCGCGGCCTCGGCCGTCCCCGTGCCGCCGACCCCGACGCCGGCGGCGGCGAATCCCGCCGCGCACGCCAGGGCGGCGGTCCGTCTGCCGAATCTCATCGTTCCTCCTTGAGATCGCTGATCGGGTGGTTCCCGTCTCAAGGTCTAGGCGACGGTCTGCAACACCGGCCGCACGGCGGCTGTTGCCGCGCTGTTGACTCCGAACCCTGATACTGGCCCCATGGTCATGACCTGGCGCCCGCGCACCGTCCGGACGCGGCTGACACTGCTCTACACGGTGCTGTTCCTGACCTCGGGCCTGTTGCTCGTCTCGCTCGTGCTGTTTCTCATGTTCCGCCAGCCGATCCTGGCCACGTTCGCCCCGGACTCGCCGAAGCCGAAGGGGATGCCCGGTGTCGACGACCCGTTCCTGGTCATCAGTCCGCCGCAGCCGCAGAACGACAAGGTCGCCCCCACGTGGAACACACTGCGCGCCGCTATGACCCAGTCCGCGATCGTCCTGTTGCTGATGGGCGTGGGCTCGGCCGTCCTGGGCTGGACGGTCGCCGGCTGGGTGCTCAGCCCGCTGCGCACCATGACCGCCAAGACCCGGCGGATCTCCGAGCACAACCTGCACGAGCGGCTGGCCCTGTCCGGGCCGAAGGACGAGCTGACCGAACTGTCCGACACGGTGGACGGCCTGCTGGCCCGCCTGGAGTGCGCCTTCGAGGCGCAGCGCCGCTTCGTCGCCAACGCCTCGCACGAGCTGCGCACGCCGCTGGCGATGATGCGCACCTCGGTCGATGTCGCGGTCGCCAAACCCGGACGGCCCGCTGAAGTGGCCGTCCTCGCCGGGAAGCTGCACGAAGGACTGGAAGCCGCCGACCGGTTGCTGGAGGGCCTACTGCTGTTGGCCAGAGCGCAGAACGCCGCGCAGGGCGACGGCCACGCCGAGGCCGACTGGGTGCCGGTGGCGTGCCTGGCCGCCTCGGCGTTGCAGGCGCGTTCGGCGGCGGTCGCCGAGAAGCGGCTGACCGTAGAGCATGCTGTGGACGCCGACCCGACATCCATGGCTGGATCGACGCCAACGTCGACCGCCGAGGGCGCCGTGGAGCCCACCACCCTTGAGCCCGGCGCGGATCCCTTGACGGTGTGGGGCAATCCCACGCTGCTGGCATGCCTCGTCGACAACCTGATAGACAACGCCGTCCGGCACAACGAGCCCGGCGGATTCCTGCGGATCGCCGTCTCGCCGCGCGTCGGGGGCCACCGGCTGCGCCTCACCGTAGAAAACGGAGGCCCGGTCCTGGGACAGGACCGGGTGGCGCTGCTCGGCCAGCCCTTCCAGCGGCTCGGCGCCGACCGCACCTCCCGCGAGGGCACCGGCCTCGGGCTGTCGATAGCCGCCGCGATCACGGCGGCGCACCGAGGCAGACTCCTGCTTTACGCGCGTCCGCAGGGCGGGCTCCGAGTCGAGGTGGAACTGTGAGGGTGCTAGTGGTGGAGGACGTCCGGCGGCTGGCCGACGACATCGCCGAGGGCCTGCGCGACCAGGGCATGGCCGTGGACGTCGCCTACGACGGCCTCGTCGCGGCGGAGAAGGCGGCGACCACCGCCTACGACGTCGTGGTCCTGGACCGCGATCTGCCCGGGCTGTCCGGCGACCTGCTGTGCCGGCAGATCGGCGAGGCGCCGGACCCGGCCATGGTCATCATGCTCACCGCCGCCGGCTCGCCCGGGGCGCGGGTCGCAGGCCTGCGCCTGGGCGCCGACGACTACCTGGCCAAGCCATTCCACTTCCCCGAGTTGGTACTGCGGATCAGGGCCCTGGCCCGCCGCCGGCCCTCGTCCAAACCCAGGGTACTGCGACACGCCGGCATCGAACTGGACCCGGCGCTGCGCACCGCCACCCGGCTCGGCAGCCCACTACGCCTGTCTCCGAAAGAGTTCGAGCTGCTGGCGGCCCTGCTGGAGGCGGCACCGGTCCCGCTCAGCGCCGAGCAGCTGCTGGAGAAGGTATGGGATGAGAACGCCGATCCCTTTACCCGGACGGTGTCGGTCACCGTCGGGCGGCTTCGGCGCAAACTGGGGCCGCCCGACGTGATCGAGACGGTGAGCGGGGCCGGATACCGCGTCGCGACGGACACGG
>JABFWL010000035.1 GCA_013362315.1 Catenulispora sp.
GCCTGGGGCAGTGCCGCCGGCTGCTCGGCGTCAGCGCTCAGCCGCGCGTAGCGCGATCCACTCCTCGCGCAGGATCGACCAGATCTGCATGTCCTGGCGCTCCCCGTTCACCACATACGCCGAGCGGAGGATGCCCTCGGCCGTCATGCCCACGCGCTTGGCGACCGCCCAGCTGCGGTCATTCTGCGGGTTGCAGTGCCATTCGGCGCGTTCCAGGCCGCGCTCGATCAGGGCGTAGTCCAGCAGGTGCCGCACCGCGGCACTGATCAGGCCGCGGCCCTGGCCGGCCGGCTCGGTCCAGACCCCGATCTCGCAGACGCCGGACTCGGCGTCGAAGGTGGGGAACATGCAGCCGCCGACGAGGATCCCGCGGTCCCAGATGCCGAATATGCGGCCGGAGTCGCCCGCCTGCTTGTCCGCATAGCGCTGCAGAGTGGCGTGGGCGGAGGGGAGGTCCTTGCTCGCGGCGGCGAAGCGGATCCAACGGTCCACCTGTTCGCGGGCACGTTCGATGTGCGCGAAGAACTCCACGGTCTGCCAGGGTTCCAGAGGGCGCAGCTCGGCCTCGGGGGTCAGCGGTATCGCGAACACGGCGCTCCTCGTGGATCTGTTTGCTGGCGTCATAAGGACTGTAGTCGGCGGCTTCCCCTTACGAGTGGCCTACCGATCAAGATTTGGTGACGGTGACCACGTCGCCGGTGGAGGAGGAGGCGTTGACGGTGATCGTCACTCCGGCCTCCTCGTCGCGGAAGGTCTGGCCCGGTTTGTAGGCGCCCCAGTCGACCGGCTCGTCGCACGTCGCCGTGGTCGGCGTGCCGGGCGAGGAGTTCTGGACGCGGATCGGGCCCTCGCCTGTGTTGACGGAGGAGTCGACTTTGTAGATCACGACTCCGCTCTTGCAGATGCTGCTGTCTACGCCGTATGGCTTACGGGACTCGGCCACGTAGGCGGTGTTGGTGCCGGTGCGCACTACGGCGATCTTGGTTCCGCCGAGGGACTCCACCTCGGTTAGGCGCACGGCCATGGTGCCGTCGCTGGCCAGGCAGGCGACCTGGCGGTTGGCCAGCCAGCCCAGCTTCCAGTCCTCCCAACCGAAGTGGTGGGGGGCGTCCCCGGTGATGTTGCCCATCACGTCGAAGCCGCCGACGTAGCCGTGCACGTTGCGGTCGAAGAACGAGTACAGGTCCGGTAGGCCGAACGAGTGCCCGGTCTCGTGCAGCAGGACCTTCGGGCCCCAGTGCCACATGTCCTGGCCGACGGTGACGCCCCACTTCACTTCTTTGCCGCGGACGATGAGGTTCGGGTTCGTGGGGTCGTAGACGTAGGCCGGGGAGAAGGTGATCGCTGTAGCGTTCTTCGGCGGGACGATATACAGCATGTCGTATTTAGACAGGTCTACGTAGCGCGCCGCGAGTTCTCCGGCTTGCTTAACGTAGTGCGCTTGTTGGGTCCAGCCGATGCCGCGCTGCATGCCGTAGTCGGTGGAGGACTCCGGCATCCGCAGCCAGTGCTTCACCGGTGTGATCCGCAGCTCCACTGCTCCATAGGAGAACTGCGTCATCAGGTCCTGCGCGGGGGCCAGGAAGTCGTAGTAGCGGTCGGTCGGTTCCTCGGCGGGAGCGTCGGGGAAGTCGACGAAGATCATCGCGGCGGTGTGGACGCCCTGGGGCCGCTGGAACTGCGCGTAGTCGGTGGAATGCCCCTCGTCGGTCCAGCCCGAGGGGTCCGGCAGCGCGCAGGCCGTGCTCGGGTCGTGCCTCACGGCCGCGGTCTGTCCGACCGCCAGCAGGGGGACGGCCGCGGTGACCAGCGCCGCGGCGGCCGCGAGGCCGGCCAGCCGGCCGGGACGGCCGGTGCGCAGCCGAGGGATGGAGCGCATAGCGAGAGATCCTTCCGTCGACAGGAACGAAACCCATCAGACGGGACCGGAAGCTCCGGCGGCGACGGGACACGCCGTCAATGGCCTAACAAATCGCCTGGTCGAGTCCTTCTCGGGTCGAACCGGATAGCGCACAGCTCGCCGCCGGGGCAGGGGGATAGCCTGCCCGCATGCTCAACACCCACCGGCTTCGCGTCCTCGCCGAGATCCATCGGACGGGCAGCATCGCCGGGGCGGCGCGGGAGCTGAAGTTGTCGCCGTCCGCGGTGTCGCACCAGCTGTCGCAACTGGAGAGGGAGGCCGGCGTCGGCCTGGTCGAGCGCGGTGCGCAGAGCCTGCGGCTCACGGCGGCGGGCCGCCGGCTGTCGCTGAGGGGGCAGGAGATCCTGGCGTTGCTGGACGCCGCCGAACAGGACCTGCTGGCCCACTCGCGGGCTGACACCGGGCACCTCTGTATAGGGTTCTTCGCTTCTGCCGGTCACCGCTTGGTGCCGCAAGCGCTGTCGCGGTTCGCACACCGCTATCCATCGGTGGAGCTGGAGCTCGTGGAGGGCCAGCCGCACGAACTGGCCCTGGCGGTGCAGAAGGGCGAGATCGACGTGCTCGTGGTCTTCGAACACGCGCTGGATCCGTGGAGCCCGCCGGAAGGGGTCGAGGTACGGGAGCTGTTCCACGACCCGCAGCTGCTCGTGGTGCCGACCGGGCATCCGGCGGGGCGCCGGGGCCAGGTGCGGCTGGACGAGCTGGCCGGCGAGCAGTGGATCACGTCGTATGGCACCGGGTCGCCGGTGCTCTCGGTATTGGAGCGCGCGTGCGCATTGGAGGGCTTCGTTCCCAACATCCGATGCCGCAGCGATCACTATGAAGTCATCATCGGACTGGTACGCGCCGGACTCGGCATAGCGCTCATACCGAGCCTCGGCATCAACGACAGCAGCGGCGTGGAGACCACGCGTGTCTCTGGGCCACGGTTGTACCGCAAGATCGGTGTGGCGTCACGACCCGCGAACCCGAACCCGGTGCTGCCTTCGTTCCTGGCGTACCTGACCTCGACGGCGGCGAACCTGCGAGCAGCACACTACTGAGCGGCCGTTGCTATGTGGGCGCCGAGCGCTCTCATAGCAAGGACCATGTCGAATTCGCGGCCCGCTTCGCAGTGCGTCAGGACGGCATAGCAGAGCTGGCGGACGCCGCGCACGATGCCGACATCGGTGCGCGTGCCGACATCGGTACCGGTCTTGTTCGCCACCCAGATCTTGTTCGCCATGCACAGACTGTCGACCGGGGTGGTGCGAACCGAGGAGTCTTCGGGATCGTGGGGGATCGCCGCGGGCACCATGCTGCGGTCGGTGCAGGACGCCATCCATTCCAACATCAGCGGGTCCTCGGCGATGCTCTCGGCCAGCGAGGCCAGCTCGCGCGCCGTGCCGACCGCGAAGGTCACGGGGTGTTCCGGCAACCGAGGCTCCCGGATCCGGTCCAGGATGCGGGTCTGCTCAAGGCCTGAGTGTGCTGCTTCCTCGGCGACCCGATCGAGGCCGACGCGGCGCAACAGGCCGTTGGTCGCGGTGTTGTCGCTGATCGCGGCTGTGAGGCGCGCGAGGTCGCTCAGCGTCCAGACACGACCGGATAGCTTGAGCAGCAACCCCGAGCCGGGGCAGTAGTCGTCCTCCAGAAGGGTCAGCGGCTCTTCAGGATCGAGATCACCATTGGTGAACCCGTGGGAGAGGGTTCTGAGAAGTAGAAGCTTCCCGACGCTTGCCAGTGGCAACACTTCGTCGGCCCGATGTTCGCCCCAGCCCGGGACACAGAACGCCAACGTTCCAGGCAGCCTGTGCAGATCACGAAGAGTTTCCTCGCTCAGCACGCCAGTACCTGTCCGGGCCGCGCTCCGAGTACTTCGCCGTCCCGCACCACGACTGCGCCTGCGACTACCACCATGCGCACCCCCTCCGGGGGCACCAGAGGATCCTCGAAGGTCGCCCGGTCCGCGATCCGCTCCGGATCGAACACCACGAGGTCGGCGTGCGCTCCGTTGCGCACTACGCCGCGCCCCACAAGCCCGAACCGCTTAGCGGTGGCGCCTGTCATCTTCCGCACCGCCTCTGTGAGCCCGAACAATCCGACCTCGCGCGAGTAGTGCCCTAGAACCCGGCTGAACGTGCCCGCCCAGCGGGGATGCGGTAGGCCAGGCTTCGGAACCCCGTCCGAACCGATCATCGCGAAGGGCGCCGAGAGGACCCGGCGGACGTCGTCCTCGCGCATCGAGTGGCTGATGATCGACACGTCGCCGTCCTCGTCGAGCAGCAGCTCCGAGACCAGGTCCAGGGCATCCAGCTCGCGTGCCGCGGCGATCTCGGCGATGGTCCGGCCCTGGTACTGCGGATGCCGGCGGGCGCAGGCCACGGAGATCCGGTCCCAGCCGCCGTTGCCGACGGTGTTCTCCCAACCCGGAACGCCTTCGCTGATGTCCGCGCGTATCAAGTCGCGCTGCGCCGGGTCCTTTAGGCGCTCCAACATGCGAGCCGGTCCGCCGTCGTGTGCCCACGGCGGCAGCATCGCGGCCAAGGCTGTGCTGCCAGCCGTGTAGGGATAGACGTCGCAAGTGACGTCCATCCCGGAGTCCCGGAGGGAGGCGAGCGTTGCCAGGGTCGTTTCGGTTCGTCCCCACGCGTACTTGCCCGCGGTCTTGTGGTGCGAGATGTGGAGGGCCGCACCACTGTCACGCGCTATTGCGACCGCCTCCTCTAGAGCCTCCTCTACCCCTGACATCTCGTCGCGTAGGTGTGTCACATAGGGCTTGCGATGCTGTGCGGCGATCCGCGCCAAGGTGGTTACCTCGGCCGTATCGGCGTATGTGCCGGGCGTATAGATGAGCCCTGTAGAGAACCCGACTGCTCCTGCAGCTAAGGCTTCATCCAGCTTGTCGGCCATCCGAGCGACCTCTTGTTCCGTGGCAGGCCGCGCTTCATGCCCGACCACGGCGGCGCGCAAAGAACCGTGTCCCAAGAGCGACACCAGATGGTTGGGCCGTCCGACTGATTCCTGTGCTCGGCTTAATGCGGCCAGATCGGAAAAAGATCCCGGAAACGCGCTACTGCCGCAGTTTCCTGCGACCTCGACCGTGACGCCTTGCCGTACCGCCGCATAAGCCTGCGCTATATCCAACTCCCCATCGGCGGCGGCCAATACGCTCGTGTCTGAATGGGTGTGCGCGTCGATGAATCCGGGAGCGACCACCAGGCCTCGGACATCGACGACCTCGTCGGCCGTCGCCGTCGAGCCCGGCTCCAGCACGACGAGGTGTCCGCCCACAACCGCCACATCCCGTGCGACCAGAGGCGCGCCGGTGCCGTCCGCGACCACGCCGCCGCGCAGCAGCAGCGAGAAATCGGTCACAGCGCCCCACCCCAGGTTCCACTTCGAGCGACCAGCTCGTCGAGCGTCTCCGCGGCGCGCAGCACGCGGAACGACACCGTGTGGGACTCGCGCGGCTCGTCGGCGACCTCGAATCCGAACACCGGCGGCATCGGCAGGCTGTTGTACTGGAACGGCGAGGAGAAGTAGTAGGCACCGGTGTCCGGCACGACCACCACATCCTCCGTTTCGAGCTTCGGCAGCTTGCGCTCCCGGGCCAGCAGGTCGCCGGCGAAGCAGCACGGCCCGGCCACGTCCTGCACCTCCAGCTCGGCCGAGCTCGGCACGCCGTGGCAGTTGTAGGCCAGCACCCGCAGCGGCCACGCCTCCGGGGCGAACACGGTCCGGGCGGCCACCTGCGCTCCGGCGTGCGTCAGCGCGATGGCCCGGCCGCCGGTGGTCTTCGTGTACTCCACCCGTGAGGCGATGAACCCGTTCTTCGCCAACAGCGACCGGCCGTACTCCGTGACGACCTTGAACGCGCCGGAGAACAGTTCCGGGGCCCCTGCTCGCAGCGCGGCGACGTGGTCGGCGAAGGTCGGCGTGTCTTCGTCGCCGGTGAAGTCCACCGGCAGTCCGCCGCCGATGTCGATGCCCTCAACTTGGCCCGGCCGCATGGCGTTGACGTCTTGCGCGAACGTCACCGCCTCGGCCACGCCGGCCGCGTTCAGCTCCAGGGGGATGCCCTGCGAGCCGACGTGCACGTGCACCCACCGCAGCCACGGCCGGTCGGCGTAGGCGCGCAGCAGCCGCTCCCGGTTGCCCGGGTCGGCGAGCGCGATGCCGAACTTCGTGGTCTGCCCGGCGGTCGACATCGCCACGATCGTCCCGACGCCGACCTGCGGGTTGATCCGCACCCCGACGCGCCGGGCCGGCAGCCCGCCGGCGACCAGGGCGTCCACCCGCTCCAGTTCCTCGAAGTTGTCGATGTTCAGCGCGATCCCGCTGCCGAGCGCGTCCACCAGCTCCCGCCGGGACTTCGCCGGCGAGTCCAGCACGATCCGCTCGGCCGGGAACCCCGCCGCCCGGGCCTGTGCCAGCTCGCCGGGGCTGCTCACCTCGCAGCCGAGTCCGTGCTGGCGCAGCAGTGCTAGTACCGGCACAAGCGGGTTCGCCTTGGCGGCGAAGGCGTGCAGCACCTCAAGCCCGCGCGGCCAGGCGGCCACCAGCTCCCGCGCGCTCTGCGTGACGCCCGCCAGGTCGACGAACGCCGCCACCGGCGTCTCGTCCGGGTCCAGCAGACCCCGCGCCACCGCGGCGTGGACGGCACGGTCGCGGCGGACCCGGCGGGCATGATGATCGGGCATGAGGGCTCCTCGCTCGGCCTCGGACGGGTCACACGGACATGCTGACCTTCGCATTGACGGACGCAACTGCGGACACACCTACGGTTACAACTACGGACACAACTGCGGTCATACCTACGGGGACACCCTGCCGCGGACCCAGCCTCGACGCGCTCGGGCGCGGCCGGAGCCGAGCGTCGAAAACCTCGCCGCTCACACTCGACATCGTGCCCGAGACCTTGCCGACGTGCTCCCGACGAGAACGATGACGGCTCAAGCCGGGTCGCCACCCGGCTCCCCGGCCACTCGCTGTCGGTTGTCGAAACCCGACAGGCCGAACAGCCGACAATCCGAAAATCCAAAAGAAGCGGAGAGTCCGTGACAAAGGTCGAACGTCCCTACGGCACCTGGCCCTCCCCGGTCACGCCCGACGACGTGGCCGCCGCGCCCGGCGCCCCGCAGTGGCCGACCGCGGTGGGCGCCGACACCTGGTGGTGCGCGCCGGACCCGGCGACCGCCACGGTCGGGCTGATGCGCCGCGGCGCGGACGGCCGGGTGCGTTCGGTGCTCGGCCCGGACTGGCCGGTCGGGAACAAGGCCATCGGCTACGGCGGCCGTCCCTACCTGGCCACTCGCGACGTCGCGGTGTTCTCCTGCTCCAAGGACCAGCGGCTCTACCGCATCCTCGGGGGGTCGGGTAAGGAAGGATCCGGCGAGGACGCCGAAGCCCGGCCTCTCACGCCCGCGGATCCCGAAGGCGTCCTGCGCACCACCTACTCCGATCCGATCCTTGACCCGACCGGCACCGAGGTCTGGGCGGTCCGCGAAGTCACCCGGCTGGACCCCGAGGGGGAACTCACCGACCCGGCGCCCCGCACCAGCCGTGACATCGTCGCGATACCGCTGTCCGGGGTCGGGGCGCAGGACCCCGCCGCGCTCCGCGTCGTCGCCCGTTCGCACCACTTCCTATCCACCATCCGGGTTAGTCCCGACGGCCATCGCCTGTCCTGGCTCGGCTGGGACCATCCGGTGATGCCCTGGGAGAGCACCGAGCTGATGACCGCCACCCTCGTCGACGGCGTCGCCATCGCCCCGACCCGGGTCCTCGGCGGCGGCGACGTCGCCGTCTGCCAAGCCGAATGGGCCGACGCCGACACCCTCTACGCGCTCGCCGACCCCGACGGCTGGTGGAACCTGTTCCGCGTCGACCTCGGCGGCCCCCGCCCGAGCGCGGCCTGCGTCCTGCCGACCGAGACCGAATGCGGACACGCCATCTGGCGCGTCGGCTCCACCTCCTTCGCCGTCACCGACGCCGGCATCGTGCTGCGCCGCGCCCTCGGCGAGGAAGCCCTGATCCTGTGGAACCCGCAGACCGGCGCCATCAGCGACCTGGCCCTGGAATGGAACGAGTTCGCCACCTCCGTCACCGCCGACGGCGGCACCGTGGCCGTCGTCGCCTCCAGCCCCACCGAGTCCTCGACGCCGCTGCGCATCGACCTCGACCGCCGCGACGTCGTCCGCTGCGTCGAACGGCCCGCGTATCCGCATGAGGCGTGGGTGTCCGTGCCGCAACGGCGCCACGTCCAGGTCGACGGCGGCTGGCAGGTCCCGTACCTCTACCATCCGCCGACCAGCCCGGACCACCGCGGGCCGGCGGACACCCGGCCGCCGCTGATCATCGACGTCCACGGTGGGCCGACCAGCAGCACCGTCACTTCGCGCTCCTTGAGCTTCGCGCTGTTCACCTCGCGCGGCTACGCCGTCGCTTCCGTGGACTACGGCGGGTCCACCGGCTACGGCCGCGCTTATCGCGACCGGCTCCGGCATACGTGGGGCGTCACCGACGTCGAGGACTCGGTGGCTGTGGCGCGCGCCTTGGCCTCGGCCGGGCTCGCCGACCCGGCGCGCACCGCGATCCGCGGCGCCTCGGCCGGCGGCTGGGCCACGCTGGCGGCGCTCGCGCACAGCGACTACTTCGCCTGCGGCACCGTCTACTTTCCGATCTCCGACCCGGCGACCTGGTACGACGAGCAGACCCACGACTTCGAGAGCCGCTACATTCAGTACCTCGTCGGAGATCCCGAGCAGGACGCCGAGCGCTTCGCCCGCGTGTCGCCGCTTGCGCACGCCGCCGAGATCAGCGTGCCGTTCCTGATGCTGCAGGGACTGGACGACGTGATCTGCCGGCCGGACCAAGCGCGCCGGCTGGTCGAGGCTGTGGAGGCGGCCCATCCGGGCCTGTGCCGGGGATTCATCGAGTTCCCCGGCGAGGGACACGGATTCCGGAAGGACAAGACCACGGCGGTGTGCCTGCAAGCCGAACTCGACCTCTACGCCAGCGTCTTCGGAGCCTGACATGACCGATCTCATCGAGAATCAGACCAGTTCGCCCCGCTCCTCTGAGCGCCTCTCTCCGCGCCCCTCTGAAGCCGACGCCAAGCAGCTTGCCGAGGACACCATCGCCGCGTGCTCAAGGCTGATCCAGTTCGACACGAGCAACTTCGGCGCGGGGGAGAGCCGGGGAGAGCGACCCTGCGCCGAATGGGTGGCCGAGCAGATCTCCGACGCCGGGTTCACGCCCACGATCCTGGAATCGGCTCCGCGGCGCGCCAACACGGTCGTCCGCATCCCGGGTATGGATCCCGCCGCCCCGGCGCTGCTGGTTCACGGCCACCTCGATGTGGTCCCGGCCGAGCCCGCCGACTGGGCGTCCTACCCGTTCTCCGGGGAGGTCCGCGATGGCGCGGTCTGGGGTCGCGGCGCGCTGGACATGAAGGACATGGACGCGATGATGCTCGCGTTCGTGAAGCACCTGGCCCGCACCGGCCAGCGGCCGCCGCGCGACCTCGTGCTGGCGTTTACCGCCGACGAGGAGGACACCGGCGACTTCGGCGCCGGCTACCTGGTCCGCGAACACCCCGACCTGTTCGAGGGCGTCGCCGCCGGGATCAGCGAGTCCGGCGGGCACTCGGTGCACCTGGCTGACGGCGCGCGGCTGTATCCGATCGCGGCGGGGGAGCGCGGCAGCGCGTGGATGACCGTCACCGTGCGCGGCACCGCCGGCCACGGCTCGCGGCGCAACGACGACAACGCGATCAGCAAGGCGGCGGCGCTCATCACTCGGTTCGCCGAGTACGAGTGGCCGGTGCGCATCGTGCCGGTTGTCAAAGCGCTGTTGGACGGGCTGTCCGAGCACCTGGGGCGCGAGATCACGCCGGATGACCTCAGCGCTCTGGGCGCCGCCGCGCCGCTGGTCGCGGACACGCTGCGGTGCTCGGTCAATCCGACGATGCTGCGGGCCGGCTACAAGCACAACGTCATTCCGAGTGAGGCGAGCGTGGCGCTGGACGGCCGGCTGCTGCCGGGGACTGAGGCCGAGTTCTTCGCCACCGTTGACGAACTGCTCGGGCCGGATGCTACTCGCACCGGTGACCGCAGCTTGCCGATCAGCGCTGACTTCACCGCCCCGGACTTTGTCGCTATGGCCGCGGCGCTTAAGGCGCATGATCCTGAGGCGCTTGTGCTGCCGTACTGCATGACGGGTGGTACGGACGCTAAGGCCTTTGCCCAGCTTGGGATTCCCGGGTTCGGGTTCGTTCCCGGGCGGACGCCGGTGGGGTTTGATGCGTGGCAGTACGTGCATGGGGTGGACGAGCACGTGCTCACCGACAGTCTGGCGTTTGGGACGAGTGTGCTGACGACGTACTTGATGACTGATCCGCGGAGTGTGGGGTCGGCTGCATGACTTTGCTGCGGCCGCGTGGGCTGAAACCGGGCGATGCGGTGGCGGTGCTCTGCGCCAGTTCGCCGGTCAGTAGCCAGGAGCGGCTGGAGTCTGGGCTGCGGGCTATGGAGTCGGTCGGGTTGAAGCCGGACGTGTTCGGCACGGCGCGGGATGGTGGGAGTCAGTATGAGTACTTGGCGGGTACGGACAGCGAACGTGCCGCGGATCTGACTCGTGCGCTGGCGGATCCGAAGTACGCTGCGGTGTTTCTGGCGTGCGGCGGGTATGGGGCGCAGCGCACGCTGGAGCTGATGGAGTGGGAGCGGATCGACCGGCGTGCGCCGAAGGTGGTGGTGGGGTACTCCGATGTGACGGCGGTGCTGGAGGCGGTGGCGGTCAAGCTGGGGTGGGTGTCGTTGTTCGGGCCGATGGTGGCTTGTGGGGGGTTTTGGCAGGGGGCTGATGAGTACGACTTCAGGGAGCTGATGAAGCTGCTCTATGCGCCGGCTGAGGTCAGGCAGCTCAGTTTTCCCGGGGCGCGGGCTCTGGTGTCGGGGGTCGCTGAGGGGGTGACGCTTGGGGGGACTGCGTCGCTGCTTGCGGCGAGCTTTGGGACTGATACTTCGTTGCCGGCGCGGGGTGCGATTCTGCTTCTGGAGGATGTTGACGAGCTGCTGTTCCGGTTGGATCGGATCTTCACGCAGATCCGGCGGGCGTCATACCTGGACGGCGTGCGGGGCATCATCCTGGGGACGTTCACGGAGTGCGGCGAGCCGGAGGATGTCGAGCGGCTGCTGGCGGAGCGGTTCGGTGATCTTGGAGTGCCGGTGCTGGCCGGGGTGAACATCGGGCACAACTGCGAGATGCAGACGTATCCGGTGGGGGTGCGAGCGCGGCTGGATGCTGATGCTGGGACGTTGGTGTTCTTGGATCAGGTGCTTGCCGACGACGGTCGTCACGTCGGCAGCATTGTCCCTAACGGCACTGGCGTAGCTGCCGCTGTAGTCCTAGATTCAACTTTGGGAGCAACTCAACCGCTATAGCGCTTGAGCGCCGCGCCCGCCCAACGGAACAGCGTCACTCGGCTCAGCCACCTCCAATCCATCGCCCGGAAAGGAAAGCTCCGTGACCGCTGGCACTCCGCCGCGCCCTCGCGCGCCTAGTGGCACTGGCAGTAGTAGCAGCGGCAGCGCCGAGCCGCTGCTGACCAAGCTCACGCGCCGCGCCGTCTTGGTCATCACCGTCCTCGCCATCCTCGCCGCCGCCGGCGCGGCAGTCGCGCTGGCGTCCTCGACAGGGACACTGAGTGCGCCGCCGCCTTCGAAGGGGTCGAGCCAGGGGCTGGCTGTGGGGGAGGGGCTGCAGGGTTCGGGTGGTGGTGGTGTTGGCGGCGGCGGGGTGGGTGGTCGGTGATCGGCTGGTGGTGGTCTGTCTGCTGGCTGCGGTTGGGCTGTGGTTAAAGGCGATGTTTACGAAGCGCGGGTGTATGCGGCCTCGTGGTTCGTGGTGGGAGTCGATCTTTCGGCTGGCGGTCGTCGTGTTCACGGTCCCGGCACCGGTGGGTCCTCCTTCGCTGGCTGTCGGTGAGGTGGCTGGGCCTCAGTCAAAGTCAAGAGCAAGTCAAAGGCCTGCGAAGAGCCGGCGCCTTCAGCGGGAGCCTCAGTTCCCTCGGGGAACATGCGCCAGTCCCTAGGTGGGTCGTCTCAGGGCTCTGCGCCGCCGGTTTGTGAGGTGGCTGCGGTTTGTTCCCCTCGCTCACGTCGTCAGCCGCAAGCGGTACAGCACC
>JABFWL010000556.1 GCA_013362315.1 Catenulispora sp.
CCCTACGGGACACCGCCGAGATCGAAGCACAGCGCGCCGAGACCCTTGCGAAGCTGCACCGCTTGTGCGGTCTGGACAGCGACGACCCGCGCCGCGGGCGGCTGCGTGAGGAGGTGATCGCCGAGTACATGTCCTACGCCCGCTTCCTGGCCGGCCGGTACTGCCTGCACGGCGACGCGGCGCGGGACCTGAACCAGGCCGCTTACCTCGGCCTGGTCAAGGCGGTCGACAACTACGACCCCGGATTCGAGACCACCTTCCTCACCTACGCGACGCCGATGATCGCCGGTGAGATGAAACGGCACTTCCGGGACACGACCTGGGACGTCCACGTGCCCCGACGGATGCAGGAGCTGTCCGGGCAGCTGCGGGCCGGCTCGGAGGAGTTGGCCCAGGAGCTGGGCCGCTCGCCCAGTGTCCCGGAGCTGGCCGGCCACCTCGGCGCCAGCCAGGAGGACGTGGTGAACGCCTTCGAAGCCACCCGCGCCTATTCCGCGGCCTCCCTCGACATGCCGGTGGCCGCGGTCGAGGGCGACGGCGTCGTCCTGGGCGACCTGATCGGCGCCGAAGATCCGGCGATCGACATGGTGGTGGACCGCGAATCGCTCAAGAAGGCCCTGAAACGCCTGACCGACCGCGAGAAGCGCATCCTGCTGATGCGGTTCTTCCGGAACATGACACAGTCGGAGATCGGCGCCGAGCTCGGGGTCTCCCAGATGCAGGTGTCACGGCTGCTGGCGCAGATCCTCGGCCGGCTGCGCGGCAGGCTGGCCGGTGGGCGCTGAAGGGCCCACGGTGCTGAGGCGCTGAATGGCCTGAGGCGCGCTCCCTGGCAGGCTGAGCCGCCCGCCGCTCAGTGCTGCCGCCGCTCAGTGCCCGATCCCCGCTCCCAGCAGCGCCCGCTTGTCCTCGATCACGTCTCTGATATCGGCGAAAGCCTCAGCGCCCCGCCGCACGCTCTCCGCCTCCAGCGTCTCGGCGATCAGCTTCGGGCTGACCCCGGCCCGCTCGAGCTCTGCGATCGTCCGCCGCGCGGCCGCGGTCCCGCCGTCCAACGTCGGCCGGACCTGCCCTCCGGTCAGGAACACCTCGGCGGTGTGCGGGCTCAACAACGTCACCGTCTCTGGACCAACCACCGCCTCCGCATATCGCAGATCCGGTAGGCGGCCGTCGACGACGGTGAGGCCGGCCCACAGACAGTGCTGCGGCGTCGCGCCCCGAGCCGCCAGCCGGTCCCACGCCGGCCCGGCGAAAGCGGCGCGGGACTCGGCGCGGATCAGCTTGGCCGTGGCCAGCCCTAGCGTGCCGACGAGCTCCAGCCTCCGGTCCATGGCCCGCAGCCGTAGGTCGGCCTTCTCGTCCAGCCCTGACAGCGGGACAGCGGCCACGGAGTTCACCGTTCCCGGGTCGCCTCCGGCCGCGACCAGCCGGGTCAGGCCGCGCCGGTAGGCCGCCGCCGTCTGCCGGTAGCGGTTCGGCGAGAACACGCCGGTGGCCAGCACCGACAGCCCGCGGGCCGTCGCCTCCTCGATCGCGGCCGGTCCGCCGTCCACCGCGGCGATGCCGAGCAGCAGGTTCGGGCGGCCGACCGCCTCGGCCAGCCGCTGCGCCTGGTCCACGATCCGCGCCGGGTCCCCGGCCAGGCGCGGATCGACGTCGACGGCGACCCAGCCGTCCAGCGGCTGGTCGCCGGGCGCCGTCTCCAGGAACAGGTCGCAGGCTGACTGCGCGTCCACGCGGACCAGCTGCCTGCGGATCTCCTCGGCCGTGTCGAGCAGCGGGATCAGAGTCCTGATCTGCTCGTCGTAGGCGGAACCCCGGGTCAGTGCGGTGGCCAGCGCCGCCGCGTTGGCCACCGCGCCGGTGACGCCGCACCGGACCAGCCGCGGCAGGCCGTGCTGGTCATCGCCGATCCAGTTCCGTTCCAGGTAGTGGATCCACGGGCTCTGCCCGTAGTCGGCGAGTCGCTGCAACGGGGTCCGCACGGTCGCCTCCCGGAAGCGGAGCCTCACCCTCGCGGCAGCGCGGTCTGGGCGCCGCCGGTGTCCACGACGACCGCCAGCAGCCGGCGCCGGATGGCGGCGTCGACGGCGTTCGCGCGGCAGCTCACGTTCAGCTTCCGGTAGATGCGCTGCAGATGCGTCTTGACCGTCTCGCTGGACAGCGACAGGCACCACGCCACCTGGGCCGAGGTCAGCCCGTGCGCCAGCCCGGCCAGCACCTCGCGTTCCCGGCGCGACACCATCGGCGCCGGCGGCTGGCGCGGCGCTACGATCGCGCCGCAGCCGTGCGCCAGCGCTACCGCGTGCGCGGCGTTGCGCGCGCCCAGCGCCCGATAGATCCGCGACATGTGGCTGGCCACCGTCCGCGGCGCTATGCCCAGCTGGCGCGAGATCTCGTGCTTGGTGCCGCCGGCCGCCACCAGCATCAGCACCTCCACCTCCCGCTCGCTCAACGCGCGGCGCCTGGCGTCGTCGGCGCTGACGCGCAGTCGGACCAGCCCGGTGCGGGGAAGGGGCCGCTGGGCGGTCCGGGCGGGGGTCCGAGCGGCGGTCCCGGGGCTGGTCCGAGGGCTGGTGCGGGGGGCGGTGGGCGAGGCGGTCCGGGGAGCGGGGACCTGGCCGGCGGGGCGCAGGACGGTGCGCGGCGGGATCGGGCGTGCGGGGTTCGTCACGGTCATCGCGGCTGGCTCCAGTTTCTCGGCACGGATGGTCGTCGATGTGGATGGCTGTCGGTACGGATGTCGGTCTGTTCTGCTTGTCGGCTCTGTCGGTCGGGCCTGTCGGTCGGTACGGATAGGGGACCCCTTCATGTCCGGGTGGCCGGAGATCATGCATGCCGATCACGGGACGGCTGACGACGGCCCGGTGGCGGCGCGGAATCCCGTTGCGTCACAACGGAATCCGGTGGTGCGCCACCCAGCGGTCGATCCGCGCCCAGTTCTCCTCCAGCCAGCCGAGCCGCTGCTCCGGCCCGCGCGGCACCTGCGCCGCCGGCACCGCCCACCACGTGATCACCACCGGCAGCCGCAACGGCAGCGCGCGCCACACATCGGCGGCCGAGAGCAGATGGTCCAGCCCGGTGTGCGCGACGAACACCACGGCGGCCCCGGGCGCGGCCTCGATCGCGGCGAACACACCGTCCGGATGCGGCGGCAGCACGTTCCGCAGCCGGGCGGCGCGTTCGGCGGCGGCGGCCAGGCCGCGGCGGCGCAGCCGCCGCAGCGCCCGCATCCGCCGCCGCGGGGTGAAGTTCCCGCCCTCGGGGAAGA
>JABFWL010000747.1 GCA_013362315.1 Catenulispora sp.
GTCGGCGTATTCCAGATCCCCGCCCACCGGCAGGCCCGATGCCAGCCGGGTCACCCTCAGGCCCATGGGCTTGATCAGCCGCGCCAGATAGGTCGCGGTGGCCTCCCCCTCCAGGTTCGGGTCGGTGGCCAGGATCACCTCGGTGACGGTGCCGTCGGCCAGGCGTTTGAGCAGTTCGCGGACCCGTAGGTCGTCCGGGCCGATGCCGTCGATCGGCGAGATCGCGCCGCCGAGCACGTGATAGCGGCCGCGGAACTCCCGGGTCTTCTCCACCGCGACGACGTCCTTGGACTCCTCGACCACGCAGATGCTGGCCGCGTCGCGCCGCGGATCCCGGCAGATCTTGCACTCCTGCGCCTCGGCCACGTTGCCGCAGATCACACAGAAGCGGACCTGCTCCTTGGCCCGGATCAGCACGTCGGCCAGCCGCCGCACGTCGGCCGGGTCGGCCTGCAGCAGGTGGAAGGCGATGCGCTGGGCCGACTTGGGGCCGATGTTCGGCAGGTGCCCGAGCTCGTCGATCAGGTCCTGGACCACACCCTCGTACATGGCGTCGTTTCCCTGATACCCGCGCCTAGCCGAACAGGTTGCCGAGGTTGCCCAGGTCCGGCATCCCGCCGCCGGTGAGCGGGCCCATCTTGTCCCCGGCCAGCTTGTCGGCCGCGGCCCGGGCGTCGCGCACTGCGGCGATCACCAGGTCGGCCAGCGTCTCGGTGTCCTGCGGGTCGGCCGCCTCGGGCTTGATGTCCAGGCCCACCAGGTCGCCGGTGCCGGTCACCTTCGCGGTCACCAGGCCGCCGCCGGCGCTGCCGCTGACGATGGTGTTCTCCAGCTCCTGCTGCGCCTCCATCATCCGCTGCTGCATCTGCATGGCCTGGCCGAGCATGCCCTGCAGGTCCATGCCGCCGAAGTCCGGCAGGCCGCCGCCGGCGGGGCCGGTCGCGTCGGGGAAAGCCACTGTGGGTGCTCCTGTTCGTGCCGCTATTCGTGCCGCTATGCGAAGTCGTACTCGACCATACGCGCTCGGGGAGTGGGGCGGCCAATACCGCCGGTCCCGGCCGCCAGGGCGCGGGCGGCACGGCCAGCACGGTCATCCATGGTCATGCACAGTCGTCCCCGGTCATTCACGGTCATCCGCAGTTCGGCTCAGTCCTCGGCGTCCAGCCGCTGTGCGCCGAGCTCGCGGATGACGAGCTCGTGGGCGGTGGCGTTGTCCTCGGCGAGGACTTCGTCGTCGTCGGTGACGTTGTCGTCCTCGGGGCGGAGGGCGGGGGGCGGCGGTGGCGGGGGCGGCGCCTGGGCGGGCTGGGGCTTCGGGGAGGCCGGGGCGCCCTGGGGTGCTGAGCGCTGGGCCGGGGGTTGGGGCGCTTGCTGCTGCGGCTGCTGCGTTTGGTGCGGCGACTGCGGTGAGTGCTGTGGTTGCTGCTGCTGCGGCGGCGCGGCTGCGGGCTGCGACGGTTCGGGCTCGCGCGCGGGCGGGGGCGCCGCCTGCGCCTGCGGAGCCTGATACGCCGCCGGGTCCGGGGCCTGATACGCGCCCGGCGGCGGAGCCATCTGCGCCGGGGGCGGCGGCACCAGGGAGACGCCGGCGGCGACCGGCGTGCCCGGGTTCTGCGACGGGTCGACGATCGCGTCGACCTGCCACTGGAAGCCGAACAGGGCGTGCGCCGCCTGGCGCAGCGTGTCGGCGGTTCCGCGGCCGACGAACCGGTCGCGCGCGCCGGCGTTGACGAACGCGACCTGGAGCCGGTCGCCGTCCAGGCCGAGCACCTGCGCGTTCTGGCTGAGCAGCATCCAGCTGACGCGGCCGTCGCGGCGCTTGACCTCCTCGAGGAGGTCCGGCCACATGCCGCGGATGTCGACGCCGGACGGCGAGGGGGAGGAGGGCGCTGCGGCGGGTTGCGGGGCGGTGGGCTGCTGGGCGCTGAGCTGCGGAGCGGCCGGCGGAGGAGCAGGCGTCGGCGAGGGCTGGTCCGGGCGCTGGTTCGAGGGCTGGTTCGCCGTGGGGCGGGCCGGTGAAGCCTCGGCCGCCCACCCGGGAGCGTCGGACGCGGCGACGGTGCCGGGTGCCGATCCCCCGGCGGGATCCTGGCTCCACGGCGGAGAGCCGAGGGCCCCGCCGGGCGAGGCTGCGCCGGATGGGGTCGTCGGGGCAGAGTCCTGGGCCCATGGCGGGGCGCCGAGCGCGCCGCCTGGCGTGCTCAGGCTGGGGGCCGGTACCGGTGCTTGCGTTTGGTCATTGGCGCTGGGCCCGAGGGGTTGAGCCAGTACTTGTCCCTGGCCGTGTCCCTGAGCCTGTGCTTGTACCTGCCCCTGTCCCTGCCCCGGTCCCGGCGCGCGGCGCGCCATCGGCGGCGCCTCGTCGAACTCGTCCTCGACCACCCGCGGCCCGCCACTCGCGCCCTGCGGGGCCATGGGGGCCATCGGCGCGGGCGCCGCGGCACCCAGCACCACACCCCGCCGCTCCAGGCGGTCCAGCCGCGCGGCCAGGCCCTGCTCGCCGGCATCGGCGCCGGGCAGCAGCACGCGGGCGCAGACCAGCTCCAGCAGCAGCCGGGGCGCCGTGGCGCCGCGCATCTCGGTCAGACCGGTGTTCACCAGGTCCGCCGCGCGCGACAGCTCGGCGGCGCCGAACGCCCGGGCCTGCGCGGTCATCCGCTCGAACTGGTCGTCCGGGACGTCGATGAGCGCGCGGGCCGGGTGCGCATCACCGCCGGCGGCGCCGGCGACCGCGTTCAGGATCACCAGGTCCCGGAACCGCTCCAGCAGGTCGGCCAGGAAGCGCCGCGGGTCGTGGCCGCTCTCCACCACCTGGTCGACCATCCGGAACACCGCGGCGCCGTCATGCCCGGCGAAGGCGTCGACGAGCTGGTCCAGCAGCGCCGCGTCGGTGTAGCCGAGCAGGCCGGTGGCCATGGTGTAGGTCACCCCGGACTCGTCGGCGCCGGCCAGCAGCTGGTCCAGCACCGACATGGCGTCCCGGGCCGACCCGGCGCCGGCCCGCACCACCAGCGGCAGCACCTCCGGCTCGACCTTGATCCCCTCCCGGGCGGTGATGTCGGCCAGGTGCTCGCGCAGCACCCCCGGCGGGATCAGCCGGAACGGGTAGTGGTGGGTCCGCGACCGGATGGTCCCGATCACCTTCTC
The DNA here is from genome assembly GCA_013362315.1 of Catenulispora sp. Taxonomy (GTDB): domain Bacteria; phylum Actinomycetota; class Actinomycetes; order Streptomycetales; family Catenulisporaceae; genus Catenulispora. The sequence goes on from JABFWL010000747.1 coordinate 3,148, forward strand.
CGGCTCGGTGGTGGCGAAGATGAACTTCAGATGGGGCGGCGGCTCCTCCACCACCTTCAGCAGCGCGTTGAACCCCGCCGAGGTCACCATGTGCGCCTCGTCGATGATGTAGATCTTGAACCG
>JABFWL010000564.1 GCA_013362315.1 Catenulispora sp.
TGGAGATCGTGCGCGCCGAGCAGACCGACGACGCCTCGCTGGCCACGGCCTTCGCGGTCGGCAAGACCCTGAAGAAGTCCTGCGTGCGGGTGTTGGACGCGCCGGCGTTCGTCGTGAACCGCCTGCTGACCCGCTTCCTCGGCGAGGTCACCGCGGCGGTGGACGAGGGCACGCCGATCGAGGTCGCGGACCGCGCCCTGGAGCCGCTGGGCCTGCCGATGTCGCCGTTCGTGCTGCTGGAGCTGGTCGGCCCGGCGGTGGCGCTGCACGTCGCCGAGACCCTGCACGCCGCCTTCCCGGACCGGTTCGCCGTCTCGCCGAACCTGGCCAAGCTGGTCGCGGCCGGCAAGAAGGCCATCTACAAGTGGGACACCGGCGTCCCGGTCATCGACCCGGAGATCCTGGAGCTCTTCCAGCCGGGCGACCAGCCCGACACCGAGGAGCAGGTCCGCGAGCGCGCCCTGAAGGCGATGGCGCAGGAGATCGACCTGATGCTGGCCGAGGGCGTGGTCGGCGAGGCCCAGGACATCGACCTGTGCATGCTGCTCGGCGCCGGCTGGCCGTTCCATCTCGGCGGCATCACGCCGTACCTGGACCGCACCGGCGTGGCCGAGATCGTGACCGGCCACCGCTTCCTGGCACCCGGGGTGGCTTCCCTCCCCGAGTAAGGATGCTTATTGTGTAGGTCGCCCCTGTCCCCCGCCGGACAGGGGCACTTCACGTTCACCGGTCCTCGCTGTGAGGTCCCGCGCGAGGGTCCATGCTCTGACATATCGTGCGTGTTCGGCGGCCAGCGGCGCGAACAACAGCTGCTCGGCGGCCGCCCGCACCCGCTCGGCCATCCGCTCGGCCACCTTCCCGCGCAGCGCCGCCGCGGCCCGCCGCGCCGCCGGCCGGCACAGCGCGTCCAGTACCGCCCCGGCGATCAGCGCGAAGACCGTCACGAGCAACGGGAACGGTATCGCGCCGGTGTCCGGCAGGCTGGAGTCCTTCGCCCCACCGCCGACGGCGAAGGCGACGGCCCCGCCGGCCCCGACCACCGCCGCGGTCAGCAGCATCCAGTGCAGCACCTGCACCGCGGTCCACCAGCGGGGGACGAGGCGCGGCCCGACCTCGGTCCCGGACAGCGTGGCGTCCAGCGTGTCGGCGAGGGTCTGCACGCAGTGGTCGCCGATCCGGCGCATCTGCCCGGCCCAGGGCCGCGGCAGCGGGCCGGCCACGCTCTCCACGGCGGTGGCGACGGCGGCCTCGACGTCGTCGTGCTGAACGGGCGCCGGGGCGGGCTCCGCGGCTACGGGGGCGGTCCAGGGGGCGTAGCGGGACTCCGCGTCGCCCCGGGTCCGCGATATCAGGGCCATGACGGCATGCCTCAGGGGCCAGCCGGTGACGGCCGAGGCGCGACGGCGGTAGGTGGCTTCAAGGAGGTCGGACAGGGCGCGCATGCTGGTGCTGTCGCGGATCGCGGCGAGGGTGGCGGCGCGGGCTTGATCGGTGAGGCCGGCGATATCGGCTTCGGCTGTGCTTTCTCCGCCGGGCTCCTGGGCGCTGTTTTTAGTCCCGTTCTTAGTTCCGTTTTGAGTTCCGTTTTCAGCTCCGCTTTTCGTTAGCGGAGCCAGCTCGGCGGCGAGGAGGGCGGCGGCCCGGTTGACGTCCGCCGCGCTGCGCGTCAGCGACGCCTGCTTGCGCCAGACCCGGTCGGCGATCAGGTTTCTGAGTTCCTGGAGGCCTTGCCCGGTCCGGGTCGAGGTGACGAGCAGCGGGACTTCGTCGAGTCCCGCTTCCCTCAGCAGCCGCTTGAGGTCGGCGGCCACGGCCTGTGCGTCGTTCGGTGGTAGTTCGTCGCTCTTGTTCAATACCACGACCAGAGCCTGCTGGTGATGGTTGAGCCGCTTGAGGTAGCGCTCGTGCCACGAGGCGTCGGCGTACTTCTGCGGGTCCGTGACGAACAGCAGCAGGTCCGCCGCCGCGGCCGCCCGATCGGTCTCGTCCCGATGGGCCCGGACGGCGGAATCGTGGTCCGGCAGATCGATCAGCACCAGCGGTGCGAGCTCCGGCTCGGCGCGGCGGTGGGCGCCGTCGAGCAGCGAGCCTCGCAGGGTCCGGTTGTGCGGGGCGACGCCGATCCGGTCCAGCAGCGCGGCGGCCCCGTCCGCCCGATCGGGATCCCAGACGCAGGCCAGGCCGGCGGTCGTGGTGGGCCGGATGGCGCCGACCGGCGCGAGGTCGAACTTGATCAGGGCATTGAACAAGGACGACTTGCCGCTGCCGGTCGCCCCGGCGATGGCCGTGACGACGTGGTCGGGGGAGAGCGCGATGCGCTCGTGGACGCGCAGCAGAGCACGGCCCACTTCTTCGGCGGTCTCCGTGGGGAGGCGGTCTTCAGTGTCCTTGAGGAGCTTTTCGAGGGCCGCGAGGCGTTCTACGAGGTCTGCGTCGCTCGCGTGGTGCGCCCCTTCGACCTCTCCGGGTAGCTTCTCCATCTCGCCTACCGGCACGGCCTCGCCTATCTCAAGCCCCTTAGTCACCTCGGTGTCGACTTCCATGCCTTAATTTTCCTCGCTGCGTGCGGCGGCGACGGCCGCCCGGGCTTCGTTCAACGCGTGGATCTCGGCGGGGTCGACGACGTAGGCGGCGAGTTGCCGGCGATGGACGTCGGCCGCCCGATCGAGGAGCCGGGCGTTCCCGTCCTTCAGCCCCGACGTCGCGATGGCCAGCAGCCGCTCGGCGTCCTCCGCCCCGAACATCGTCCGCAGCAGCCCCGACGCCGCCTCAGCGGCGGGCTCCCCGGCCCCCGTCCCGCCCGCGAGCGCCGCCACCCCCAACACCAGCGCCGCACTCCGGATCCCCGCACCGGTCGGCCCGATGGTGCGCGTGGTGCGCCGGGACCGCGCCTGATCACGGATGGCCCCGGGCAGACTGTCGAGCCACGCCGCCGCGGCCCGCGCCGGATCGGTGGCCCGGCGCGTCGCCTCGTCCGGCACCTGCGGCTCCGGCGCCCCGGGCGTCAGCTCCCACTGATCCGCCGTCTTGCGCGCGGCCCGCTCCAACGCGGCCCGGTAGGCCCGCGCCACGGCCTCGACCAGCGCCGCCCGCAGCGGCGCGGTGGCGGGGTCGTATCCGGCCTGGTTGTGGAACCGCGTACTCCAGTCAGCGGTCTTACCCGACTTGCCGGCCTGCCGAGCCTTCCCGGCCTTCCCGCTGGCCTCCGCCCCGAACAGCGCGCTGATCCGCCCGGACCCGAGCACCTCCTGCCCCCGACACCGCACCTC
>JABFWL010000611.1 GCA_013362315.1 Catenulispora sp.
GATCGTCTATACAGGCATGAGTGTGCTCAAGCCTGTGCGCGTGAAGAACCTGTCCCTGCCTGTCTACGGCCTCCAGACGCTGGACTGGGAGGAGGTCGAGCAGGCTGTCGCCGAAGCGGTGGCCGGCCCGGAGCGCTCCTGGTTCCTGACCACCCTGAACCCCGACGGCTCCCCGCACACCACCGGCTTCGGCCACGTGTGGCTCGATGGCGGCATCTACTTCACCACCGGTCCCGGGATCCGCAAGACCCGGAACCTGGAGGCCGATCCGCGCTGCTCCGTCGCCGCGCCGATCCCCAGCTACGACATCACCTTCGACGGCGAGGCGCACCGGGTCGCCGACCCGGAGACGGTCGCGCGGGTCGCCGCGGTCTACGCCGGGATCGGCTGGCCCGCCGTCGCCGAGGGCGACGTCATCACCGCGCCGTTCAGCGCGCCCAGCGCCGGGCCGGGGCCGTGGCAGGTGTTCCGGATCGAGGTGCTGGCGGCGGCGGTGCTGAAGACCGTGGAGCCGCACGGGGCGACGAAGTGGTGGTTCCGGTAGCGCGGTAAGGCTACTGCGTCGTCGTGGAGCCCGCGGACGGCGTGGGCGACGAGCCCGCCGTCCCCGCCGCTCCCGACGTCGTCTGCCCCGTCTCCTCGCCCCCCTTCGCCGACAGCGCCAGCACGTCGGCCGGCACCGCCGCGTCCTGCCGCATGGCGTCGAACAGCTCCTGCGACTTCGGGGCCAGCTGCACCCGGTTCGGGTCCGGCTGGTACCACTGCCACGGCACCGTCAGGTAGGTGATGTTCTGCCGGGGCACCTGGCGTACGTCCGAGGCGAAGTCGGCCAGCGCGTTGAGCGATCCCAGGGCGGGGTCGGTGGTCAGCGCCTTCGTGGCGGCGTCGAGGACCTTGTACAGCTTCTTCGGGTCGTCCAGGGTGCCGTTGGTGTTCAGGGCGTCCAGCGCGGAGTTGAGGAACTGCTGCTGGCGGCTCATGCGGCCGATGTCGGAGCCGTCGCCGAGGTTGTGCCGGGCGCGGACGAAGGCCAGCGCCTGCTCGCCGTCGACCACCGTGGTGCCGGCGGGCAGGTTCAGGTGCGAGTCCGGGTCGTTGACCGCCTTGTCCAGGGTCACCGGGACACCGCCCATGGCGTCGACGAGGTTCTTGAAGCCGGTGAAGTCCACCACCAGGACGTGGTCCATCGTCAGGCCGCTGATCGTCTCCACGGTCTTCACCGTGCAGGCCGCCCCGCCGATCGAGTAGGCAGAGTTGAACATCGCCAGCTGCGGCGCCGAGGCGGTGCCGTTCGGCATGGTGCAGGACGGCAGCTGCACCATCGTGTCGCGCGGGATCGAGGCCACCGTCGCGCTCTTCCGGTCGGCCGCCACGTGCAGCAGCATCGTGGTGTCCGAGCGTGCTCCGGAGTTCTTGTCGCCGTACTGGCCGTTGTCGCCGTCGCGCGAGTCCGAGCCGATCAGCAGCACGTTCATCGCGGCGTGGTCACCCGTCGGGGAAGGGGACCGGCCGGATCCCGGCGCCACGCCTCCGGTCCCGGACTGTGTGTGGATGTCGACGGTCTTGATGTTGCTGTTCAGGTTCTCATAGGCGCTCCACAGGCCCACGGCGCCAGCCACCGCCAGCACCGACAGCGAGGCGGCGGATATCACCACGACGCGGCGGCGGGTCATGAAGCCGCGGTCGGCGGGGCCGACGTGGCGGCGGGAGCGGCGGGGTCCCGGGGCGCCGCTTTCGCGGGCGGCCGGGCCGGAGGTCTGGTCGTCCATGATGAGACGACCCTATGTCATGTTCGTCTGATTCTCGTCTCAGATGTCCCCATTGGGCAACAGCTGGGCAACGGTCGGGCAACAAGCGCCGACAGCCGGTCGCAGCACCCGGAAAGGGCCTGTGACCGGCTGTTTCAGTGACCGGGCGGGTGCGGTTCAGTAACCGTTGGTGATGCCCGAGCAGATGTCCTGGTCCGCGGTCCGGGAGTTGGCCGCGATGTCCGAGGGCAGCGGGGCGCCGGGCGTGGTCGAGCCGCCGGACGGGCTGCCGGAGCTCGAGCCGGACGAGCCGTTCGAGCCGGACGGGCCGCCGGACGGCGACGCCGGTCCGCTGCCGACCTTCGGGTGCGCGGCCGCGTAGTCGTCGCCGACGGTCAGCACCAGCTGCGTGCCGTAGCCGCCGCCCTCGACCTTCGCGCCGGGGAACAGCGTGGCCAGCTGCTTGGCGGCGGCCTCCTGCTTGACGCTGCCGTAGACGATCGTGGTCACCGCCGCGTGCGCCGGCGTCTTCGTGCTGACCATGGCCTTGTAGCCGTCGGCCTGCAGCGAGGTGGTGACGTCGGTGGCCAGGCCGTTGGTGGTGGTGCCGTTGAGGACCCGCACCGAGATCAGCGCCGGGGAGATGGTCGGCGCCGGCGGGGCCTGGCTGGTCGACGCGGACGACGGCGCGGCCGGCGCCGTGGAGGGGGAGGTGGGGGTTCCGGCGTTGCCGGCCGCGTCCGAGCCGTCGAGCAGCGTGTCGCTCTTCAGGTGGTCCCAGATCACCTGGGCGGCGGCCTTGTCCATGTCCACCCGGCCGTCCTGGGTCCGGTAGTGGCCCGGCAGCGTCATGAACTGGATGTGGGCCGGGTTGACGCCCTTCATCGACGAGGCGAAGTTCATCAGGTCGTTCAGCGTGCCCAGGTCCTTGTCGAAGGTGGCGTACTTCAGGGCGTCGTTGAAGATGGCGCTGAGCGTGGTCGGGTCGTTCAGGACCCCGTCGCTCTCCATCTTCTTGATCATCGAGCCCAGGAACGCCTGCTGCCGGCGGGTCCGGCCGATGTCCGAACCGTCGCCGAGGCCCTCGCGCTCGCGGACGTAGTCCAGCGCGGTCTGGCCGCGCACGAGCTGGCGGCCCTTCTTCAGGGTGATGTGGTCGCCGTCGGCGTTGTTCACGTCCTTGGGCACGCACACCTCGACGCCGCCGATGTCGTCGGTGAGCTTGGCGAACGCCGAGAAGCCGACCACGATCGTGTGGTTGACCCGGATCCCGGACATCGCCTCTATGGTGTTGATCTCGCAGGCCACGTTGCCCTTGGCGGTGTTGCCCACCGCGAAGGCCGCGTTGAACTGGTTGTTCTGGACCCCGGTGTACCCCTTCTTGGAGTTGTCCGGGTCGACCTGGCACTTGGGGATCGTCACCATCATGTCGCGCGGGATCGAGATCCCGACCGCGTGCTGGTGGTCGGCGTAGACGTGCAGCAGGATCGAGGTGTCCGAGCGGGC
>JABFWL010000613.1 GCA_013362315.1 Catenulispora sp.
TCACTCGTCGCTAGTCATGCCAGAGCCTTGCGAGGGGGGACACGAAGGGCGCACGGCCATCCGACGCGTGGCAGACTACACGATCGCGCCCGGGGTGGAGAATCAGGAAGCGTATGGAAAGGCGTGGATCGGCGGGACGGTGGGCGGCCCCCTCTAGGATCGCCCCATGGCGAACCCCGAAGAGCGCCTGATGGTGCTCGACACCCCCACGCTCTACTTCCGCGCCTTCTTCGGCGTGCCGGAATCGATCAAGTCGCCGGACGGCATGCCGGTGAACGCGATCCGCGGGACGGTGGACTTCGTCAGCCATCTGATCACCGCCTACCAGCCGGACCGGATCGTGGCGTGTTTCGACGCCGACTGGCGTCCGGCGTTCCGGGTCGAGGCCATCGCCTCCTACAAGGCGCACCGGGTCCTGACGCCGGGGCCGACGGCGCAGGACGTGGACGTCGAGGAGGTGCCGGACACCCTGACGCCGCAGATCCCGGTGATCGAGGCGGTGCTGGACGCGGCCGGGATCGCCCGGGCCGCGGCGCCCGGCTTCGAGGCCGACGACGTGCTGGCCACGCTCGCCGAGCGGTGGGCCGGGCGCGGGCCGGTGGACGTGGTGACGATGGACCGGGACCTGTATCAGCTGGTGGACGACGGCCGCGGGGTGCGGGTGCTGAACATCGGCAAGGGCGTGGCCAAGCTGGAGGTCGTCACCGACGCGGTGCTGCACGAGAAGTACGGCATCGCGGGCCGGGACTACGCCGACTTCGCGGCGCTGCGCGGCGACCCGAGCGACGGCCTGCCGGGAGTGTCCGGCATCGGCGAGAAGACCGCGGCGGCGATGATCGCCGCCTACGGCGACCTGGCCGGGGTGCGGGCGGCGGCGCTGGATCCGGCCTCGGCGCTCAAGCCGGCGCAACGGACCCGGATCGTCGAGGCCGCCGGCTACCTGGACGCCGCGCCGACCGTGGTGCGGGTGGTGCGGGACGCGCCGGTCGTCGAGCACGACGACCGGGTGCCGCGGACGGTGAAGGACCCGGTGGCCCTCGCGGCGCTGGCGGAGAAGTACGGGTTGAAGACCGCGGTGGCGCGGTTGGAGAAGGCGCTCGCCGAGCGTTCTGGCTGAGCGCTGAGAAGGCTGACATTCAGGGGCCGCCGAGGATTCGGCGGCCCCTGACGTGTCTGCCGGGACTGGTGAGCGTGATGAAACTTTCAGGTCCCTGTGGTCCCGTCAGGCCTTCGGGCGGCAGCCCGGCCGCGTCAGCCGTTCATCATCGAGTAGGCCACCACGCCGCGCCGCATCCCGTCGATCGCCTCCTGCGCGGCCTCCCGCACGGTGCTGGCCTTGCCGGCCGGGCCGGTCAGCTCGGCGGCGGCGTTGGCGATCTGCCCGAGCAGGTCGATGAGCTGCTTGCACCAGCGCACGAAGTCGCCGGCCGGCATCTCCACGTCCCAGAGCACTTCCTCCAGCGCCTTGCCGGACGCCCACTGGTAGGCCGGCAGCGCGAACCCGAGGTCCGGCTCCCGCTGGAACTCCAGGTGGTGGTCGGCCTCCTGCTCCTCCAGCCGCGCCCACAGCCGGACCATGTCGTCCAGGGTCTTCGGCACCGCGCCGCCGGGCAGCCGCGGCGGACCGGCGTCGTCGGCCCGGCGCGCCTCATACACCAGGGCGGACACACAGGCCGCGAGCTCGGCCGGCGACAGCCCCTCCCACAGGCCCGCGCGCAGCGCCTCGGCGGTGAGCAGGTCCAGCTCGGTGTAGAGCCGGCCCAGGCGGCGGCCGATCGGCGTGACTTGGTCGCCGTCGAGGTAGCCGAGCTGGTCCAGCAGGGCGCAGACCCGGTCGAAGACCCGGGCGATGCTGTTGGTCCGCCCGGCGACCCGCTTCTCCAGCTGCTTGGTCTCGCGGTCGAGCTTGAAGTAGCGCTCGGCCCAGCGGGCGTGGTCCTCGCGGTCCTGGCAGCCGTGGCACGGGTGGGCGCGGATGGCCTTGCGCAGCCCGCTGATCTCGGCGTCCTCCGCGGCGTCGGAGCGGTAGCGGGTCTTGCGGTAGGGCGGGATCTCCTTGTCCCCGGCCTTGCTGCGCAGCACCGTGGCCAGGTCCCGGCGGGACTGCGCGGACTTGGCGTTGAACGACTTCGGGATCTTCATCCGGTCCAGCGGCTCGGCCGGGCTCGGGAAGTCGGTCAGCGACAGCCGCACCACCTGCCGGTCCACGGTCAGCACCACCGGCCGCGGCCCGTCGCCGGTGACCTGGCGCGGCCGGCCGGCGGTGGCGGCCGGTATCCCGGGGTCCAGGACCACGGCGACGCCGGCCCGCTTGCCGGCCGGGACCACGATGATGTCGCCGGGCTGCAGGTTCTCCAGCGCCTCCAGGGCCGCCGCGCGCCGGTTGGCGGCGCCCTGCCGCGACAGGTCGGCCTCCCGGTCGGAGAGCCGGCGGCGCAGCGCCATGTACTCGTCGAAGTCGCCGAGGTGGCAGGTTATGGCCTCGGCGTAGCCGTCCAGCGCGGTGGTGTTGCGGCGCACCTGCTTGGTCAGCCCGACCACCGCCTGGTCGGCCTGGTACTGCGCGAACGAGGTCTCCAGCAGGTTGCGGGCCCGCTCGTGGCCGAACTGGCCGACCAGGTTCACGGCCATGTTGTAGGACGGCTTGAACGACGAGCGCAGCGGGTAGGTGCGGGTGCCGGCCAGCCCGGCCAGGGCCTTGGCGTCCAGGTCCGGGCGCCACAGCACCACCGCGTGGCCCTCGATGTCGATGCCGCGCCGGCCGGCCCGGCCGGTGAGCTGCGTGTACTCCCCCGCGGTCAGGTCGACGTGGTTCTCGCCGTTCCACTTGGTCAGCGCTTCGAGCACCACGGTGCGGGCCGGCATGTTGATGCCCAGGGCCAGCGTCTCGGTCGCGAACACCGCCTTGACCAGGCCCTGCACGAAGAGCTCTTCGACGATCTCCTTGAACGTCGGCAGCATCCCGGCGTGGTGCGCCGCCACGCCGCGCTGCAGCCCGTCGAACCAGTCGTGGAAGCCCAGGACGTTGAGATCCCCGGAGGGGATCCTCGCGGTGCGCTCCAGGACGTGCGCCTTGACCCGGGCGCGCTCGTCGGCGTCGAGCAGTCGCACGCCGGTGTGCAGGAACTGCTGCACGGCGGCGTCGCAGCCGGCCCGGCTGAAGATGAAGGTGATGGCCGGGAGCAGGCCCTCGGCGTCCAGCTTCTCGATCACCTCGACGCGGCTGGGCACCCAGCCCCGCCCGCCGCGCCGCCGGTCGCGGCCGCGGGCGCCCTGGGCCGAGCCGCCCCGGGGACCGCCGCGCTTGTACATGGACTCCGAGCTTTCGCGGCCGAGCCGCACCAGCTCGGGGTTGACCCGCAGCTCGCGGGCCGCGGAGATGCCGCCCTGGCCGTTGGCGCCGGGCATGGCCTCGCCGTCGGCGCCGTTGGCGAACAGGTCGACCATCCGCTTGCCGGCCAGCACGTGCTGCCACAGCGGCACCGGCCGGTGCTCCCACACGATGGACCGGGTGTCGCCGCGCACGGTGCGCAGCCACCCGGCGAACTCCTCCACGTTGGACACGGTCGCCGACAGCGCCACCAGCCGCACCGACTCCGGCAGGTGGATGATGACTTCCTCCCACACCGCGCCCCGGAACCGGTCGGCGAGGTAGTGGACCTCGTCCATGACGACGTACCCGAGCCCGGCCAGCGTGGCCGACCCGGCGTAGAGCATGTTGCGCAGCACCTCGGTCGTCATCACGACGATCGGCGCCTCGCCGTTGACGGTGTTGTCGCCGGTCAGCAGCCCCACGTTGGCGGCACCGTGCCGGGCCACCAGGTCGGAGAACTTCTGGTTGGACAGCGCCTTGATCGGCGTGGTGTAGAAGCACTTGACGCCCTGGGCGAGCGCCAGGTGCACCGCGAACTCCCCCACCACGGTCTTGCCCGACCCGGTCGGCGCGGCGACCAGGACGCTGTCGCCGGCCTCCAGCGCCCGGCAGCCCTCGATCTGGAACGCGTCGAGCTCGAAGTCGTAGCCCCCGCGAAAACGCTGGAACTCCGACAGGGCAGGCACATCGGGAGCCCGCAGGGGCTCAGCGGGCGATGACATGCCTCCACCCTAACCGCAAGCTTGATCGCTGCGCCTCAGGTTTGCGGGGAGGCCCGAAACACCACTACCGCCGCCGCCAAGGTCCGCAATCTCACCGGCAGCTCGCCGATCCGCTCCCCGTCGGCCCAGCAGCTGACGCCGTCGGCGCGCAGCTCGATTTCCGCGGCGTGGTGGACGTTCACCTTGGGGTGCTCGATGTGCCGGCCACCGAACACCTTCGGGAAGATCGTCAGCAGCGTCGGCTTGCTGACCCGATCCACAACGGTGGCCTGGAAGCGGCCGTCGTCCATGCGCGCCTGCGGGCAGATGAGCATCCCGCCGCCGTAGGAGGGCCCGTTGCCGATCGCGACCAGCATGCACTCGCCGTCCAGCTCCCGGTCGTCCAGCCGGATCCGGAACCGCGGCGCCGTGAAGCGCGGCAGCTCGAGCAGCATCGCCAGGTCGTAGCGCCGCTTGCCGCGCGGCCAGCGCATCCGGTTCGCCCGGTCGTTGACCTTGGAGTCCAGACCGCAGGCCAGGACGGTGCCGAACCGCCGCACCACTTCGTGGTCGGTGCCGGCGCCCACGGTGGCCTCGCCGAGATCGATCCGGCCGGTCTGGCCGGCGATGATGACGCGGGCCGCCGCCTCCGGATCCTTCAGCGGAATGCCCAGGCTGCGCGCGGTGTCGTTGCCGGTCCCGGCCGGAATGACGCCCAGGACCCGCTCGTCGTCGCCGGCGAGCAGCCGCAGCCCGGCGGACACCATGCCGTCGCCGCCCACCACCACCAGCGGCGCGTCCGGATGCTTCAGCAGCGCCTCGCGGGCCCGTTCCTCGCCGTCGGCGGCGTCCCGGCCGACGATGTCGGTGACCTCGATCCCGGCGGCCCGCAGCGCGGCCACGGCGCGCTGTCCGGCGCGGGCGCCGGCGCCCTTGGCCGACGTGGGATTGATCAGGACGACGAGGTGGTCAGGGCGGTCCTGCCGATCGGGATTGGGCACGCGCAGACGCTAGCAGCGCGGGCCCGCCCCCGTCATGGCGCCGTGACCCCGGCGTTATGGCCGGCGGCGGCCCCGGCCTCAGGTGAGGTCGTCGTAGTCGTCGTCGTAGCCGCGCCGGGTCTGCTCGACCGGCCGCGCCGGCTCGATCGGCACCGGGCTCAGGTCCAGGTCGGAGGCCTCGTCCGGGGACAGGTTCGCGTACAGGTCGCGGGCGGCACGGCGCCGGTCGTTCAGCACCGCGACGCCGATCGCGCCGTAGTACAGCAGGCACATCGGGGCCGCCAGCGCGGTCATGCCGAGCGGCTCGCCGGTCGGGACCGCCGCGGCGGCGAAGATGAAGATCGCCAGGGTGACGTAGCGCCAGGTCTTCTTCAGCCGCGCCGCGGACAGCACACCGGTCAAGTTCAACGCGACCACGAGCAGCGGGATCTCGAAGGACGTCCCGAAGACCAGCACCATCCGCATGAAGAAGCCGATGAACTGCTCCATCGGCAGCTGGGTGACCGATTCCGACGGGACGAAGTTCAGCAGCACCTTCATCAGGGTCGGGAAGATGGTGTAGGCGAGCCAAGTCCCGGCCGCGAACAACGGGACGGCCACCCCGACGAACGACAGCGAGTACTTCTTCTCTTTCTTGTGCAAGCCCGGCGCGATGAACGCCCACAGCTGGTAGAGCCACACCGGACTGGACAGCAGCAGGCCGACCAGCAGCGCGACCTTCAGGCTGATGGCGAGGCCGGAAGTCGCGCCGGAGTTGGTCAACAGGCCGTTGGGACAGCTCGCCGTGGGGTCGTAGGGGTGCAGGCCCACGATGTGGTCGTTGTGGACGTCGCAGACGGTCTTCGACAGCAGGTGGATCACCTTGGTGTGGACCAGCCAGCCGGCCACTGAGCCCAGCGCGATCCCCAGCGACGCCCGGAACAGCCGGGTCCGCAGCTCCCGGATGTGCTCCGTCAGCGGCATCCGGCCTTCGGGGTCCTTGGGCACCTTCACGGTCTTCGGCGGCTTGCTCTTCGCCTTCGGCCGGGTGCCGTTCGCGCTGGCCTGCGTGGTCATGTTCTGCGCCGGTCCTTCAGCTCTGGGCGGTGTCGGCGCGGCGGGCGCCGTCGTCGATGATCTGGCCCGGCACCACCTTGGGCTCGGGCATCTCCACGTTGTCGGCCGCGGCCTGCATCTCCGACTTCATGATGCGGGCGCTCTTGCGGACGTTGCGCACCGAGTCGGGCAGCCGCCCGCGGCTGAACAGCGCCCAGCCCAGCAGCACGATCAGACCGATCTCGATCAGCCGTTCGAACACGGACCGACCCCCTTGGTTGTCGACACACCGAACCCTATTGAGACTAATCGGCCTGGGCCCGTGCACGCAGCGCCTTGACGCCCTCCATTTCCTGAACACCGCGCAGCGTCTGGCTGGCGTCGTTCAGCACGGCGGAGGTCTTCCTGAGCTCCCGGATCAGGCCCTTGGCCGCGACGAACACGCGCCAGCCGAAGGCGGCGGTGATCACCAAGCTGACGACACAAGTGACCGTGATCAGGAAGACCCAATACATGCTAGGAACTATAGGGCCTGATCCGTTCCGCGACGCAGGGCCAGGGTGGCCACCCCGGAGGATTTCAGGATCCGGGCCAGTTCCGGCCCGGCCGGGCGGCGGACCCGCAGACCGCAGGCGGGGCAGGTGAACAGGTAGCGGTCGGTGTCGGCGTCTCCGCCGTCCGGGCCGTCCCCGCTGGTCGAGATGAAGCGGACGTCGGCGATCGCGACGTACTGGGGTCCGCAATCAGGGCAGCGGACGCGGAAATCGGCGGCGGACGGGGCGTCGGCGACACCCTCGGTGCTCGTCGGAGCATCGTCGGTGATCGGCGGCGGCCCGGAGACCCGCGCGGACGGTTCCTCGGACGATGGTTGATCGGGCAGCGGCTCGGGGGCGGCGGCGCGACCGCCGGTCAGCACCCGGAACCGCGCGCGGCCGGCCGGCGGCTCGTCCGCCGAGCTCACGCCGCGCCCCTGGCGGCCCTGTCGACCCCGTCGTCTCCGTCCCCGCCGGACTCCCCCTCGTCCCCGTACAGCGCCAGCGCCTCGGCGGCGGTCTTGCGCACCTGGTCGGCCAGGGCCGGCGGGTCGACGATCCGGCCGTCGGCGCCCAGGCGCAGCACCAGTCGCAGGATGCGGCCCTGGTCCGGGGCGCGCAGGGCGATGCGCAGCCCGCCTTCGGGCAGTTCCTCCACGCCCTCGTTCGGGTAGTTCTCGGCGACCCAGCGCGCGTGCCGGGTCACCTCCAGCGTGACCAGCGGGTCGTCGGCGGCCGGGCGCAGCACGCCCTCGTCCAGGTCGTTCGGCTCGGCGGCCTCCGGCACCTCGGCGGCGACGTCCAGCACCTCGATGGCGACTATCCGGGACAGCCGGAAGGTGCGGACCGCCTCGCTGCGGCGGCACCAGCCCTCCAGGTAGGCGTGGCCGTCGGAGAGGATCACCCGCATCGGGTCCACGTCCCGCTCGGTCACCTGGTCCCGGGACGGCACGAAGTACTCCAGCCGCAGCCGGCGGCCGGCGTCCAGGGCCTGGCGGATCCGGTCCAGCACGGTGGCGCGCGCCTCGAAGGCCACGGTCACCCGCTGCGAGGCCTGCGCGCCGCGCTCCCCGGCCGCCTCCTCCAGCTTGGCGATCGCGCGCAGCAGCGCGTCACGGTCGGCGACGCCGGGCAGCTGGGCCAGCGCCCGCAGCGCCACGAGCAGCGCCACCGCCTCGCGCACCGAGAACCGCAGCGGCCGCACGATGGCCTCGGCGTTCTCCAGGTGGATGGTGCCGCCTTCGCCGATGTGCGCTTCCATGAGGTCGTCCGGCAGGCCGCCGGGCAGGCCGCACATCCACAGCGTCTCGAGGTCCTTGCGCAGCTGCTTCTCGGAGACGTTGAACTCGGCCGCGACCTCCGTGAGTTTGGCGCCGTCGTGCTCCAGGAGGTAGGGCACCAGGTTCAGGAGCCGGCGCACCTGCGCCGCGGCGCCGCTCATCGGGTGGCTCCCGTCGTCTGTCCGGCTGCTTGTCCGGCCGTCGATCCGGCTGCTCGTTCGGAACCGGACCCGTTCCGGCTGCCCGGCACCTGCACGCCGGCCGGCACCGCTCGCGAGACGTCCGGCGTGCCGGTGTGGGTCATCTCGTCGCTGGCGGCCAGGCCGTTGCCCTCCATCGCCGCGCGCAGCCGCGCCACCACCGCCGAGCGCAGCTCCGGCGGCTCCAGCACCTGCACGTCGGGGCCGAACTCGGCGAGCCAGCCGGCCATTCCGGAGTTGCGCGGCACCGTCAGCACGTCCCAGCCGGTGGGCTCGCCGTCGCGGACCTCCGGCACGCACTCGGTGGCCCGGCGGCGCAGCAGGAACCCGGTGTCGGCGCGCAGCCGCAGGGTGGCGCTGCCGACGTTGCGGTTCTGCCGCCAGGCGAAGTCGGCGACCTTGGCGTGCACGTCCATGTCGTCCGGCACCGGCGCGCTCAGGTGCCCGGCCAGCAGCACCACCTCGCCGACGATCCGGTCCAGCCGGAACATCCGGTCCGCGCCCCGGTCCCGGTCGTGGCCGGCCAGGTACCAGTGCCCGCGCCAGGAGTCGATGGCCCACGGCTCGACGCGGCGCTCGGCCGGCTCGACCTCCCCGGACTTGCGGTAGCGGAACGCCACCGGACGCCGGTCGCAGATGGCCTGCAGCAGCGGCTCGAACGCGCCGGTCTCGGTGCGCACCCGCGGCTCGATCCCGCTTTGGCTGATGTCGCCCACTTCGATGCCGGCGCTCTTCAGCTTCAGAAGCGCCGAGGAGGCGTCGCCGGCCAGCACCGCCTGCTGCCAGAACCTGGCGGCCACGCCGAGCACCGCGGCCTCGTCCCGCTCCAGCCGGATCTCGGGCAGGTTGTAGGAGTCCTTGGGGATGCGGTAGCCGATCTCGTCCTCGAACAGGGCGCTGTTGGTGCCGGTCTCCAGCGGGATGCCCATCTCGCGCAGCTCGTCCTTGTCCCGCTCGAACATCCGCTCGAAGGCGTCGTCGGTGGGGCACTCGCGATACGGCTCCAGGGTGGCGCGCAGGCGCTCCTTGGTCACGTACTGCTTGGACGCGAGCAGGCAGATGACCAGGTTCACCAACCGCTCGGTCTTCGTCGCGGGCATCGAGGGTCTCCTAGCAACAGCTTCGGTTACGCCGTGAACGGTAGCGCTAATCGGCGGGGCGGCGCAGCGTCGCACGCGGCGGCTATATAAACAGCGGCGCGAAGCGCCACCGTAACGGGCGGTGGTGGGAGACGGGCGGGAGAAACGCTAACGAGTGATAACACGGGCCGGGTACCGTGTGGCGGATGATTCGGTGGCGGCGTGGACGGGTGGCGGCGATCCGACGGGAGTGGCGTGGGGCGACGGAGTTAGATGTAACGGCTCCGGGCGGGCTGATGTTCCGTGCCCTGGCGTATCCGCACCTGGTCGGGCAGCCTAAACCGGGCGATGACGTGTTGCTGTCGGTCGGTGCTTTGGAGTTGGGGCTGGGAACCGGCGGCTATGCCTTGGTGGTGGCGGTTCCTTCGCGCCTGCCGGAAGACGTGCCGGCTGCCGGGCACATGGTCAAGGCTCGCTATACGCCGCTTCAGACGATCGTGGACGGAGCGGAGGAACGGCATCCGGAGCTGGCTACCGCGACGTCGGTGGACGGGATGCCGGTGGTCGTTGCGGATCTGCACTCGGCGGTACCGGCCGTAGTGGCGGGAATCCTTAAGGACCGGCCGGCTGCGCGCATCGCTTATGTGATGACGGATGGTGGCGCACTGCCGATGTGGTTCTCGCGGACAGTGGATGGTCTGCAGAGCGCTGGCTGGCTGACTGGAACGGTGACCGTCGGGCAGGCCTTCGGTGGAGACCTGGAGTGCGTGACCATCCATAGCGGACTGCTTGCGGCGAGGCACGTGTTGGGAGCGGACTTGGCTGTTGTGGCGCAGGGACCGGGGAATCTCGGCACGGGAAGCGTATGGGGATTCTCGGGAGTCGCTTGTGGCGAGGCCATTAACGCGACGGCAGTGCTGAACGGCCGGCCTGTGGCAGCCCTAAGGGTTTCCTCTGAAGATGCCCGCGACCGCCACCGCGGCCTGAGCCACCACAGCCTGACCGCCTACGGAAAGGTCGCACTGGCGCGGGCCGAAGTGGCGCTGCCGGATATCCCGACGGAGTTCTGGGACGGAGTCGCCGAGCAGGCGCGCGAACTGTCCGAGCGCCACACGGTGATCCGCGTCCCGGTCGACGGGTTGGACGCCGCCCTGCGAGCATGTCCGGTGGCCCTGAGCACCATGGGCCGCGGCCTCGACGAGGACTACCCCGCATTCCTCGCCGCGGCCTGCGCCGGGCGGGTGGCCGCCGCGGCCATACCGTCGGCCGCGATGTAACACCATGGTGTCTGTCCACCGATCCCGGTTATCAGGACAATGTTCTGAACACATGGCGACGGGGTTCTGGAAAGGTGCGTTCATTGGTCGAGGACAAGCAGCAGGAGCAGGCGCTGGCCGCCGAGGCGGCGGCCGTGGCGGAGGCGGCGGCCGAACAGGAGCCGCTGGAGGCGGTGGAACTGGCGGTGACCCGGGCGGCCCGCTGGCGGGCGCTGGCCGACAAGCAGGCCCGAGCCTTCCACGTGCTCGTGCTGACCTGCATCGTGTTCGGCGCCGCGACCGCGGCCTTCGCGTGGACGACGATCCGCGTGCACGACCGCCAGGCCGCCGCCGAGAACCGGGGCCGGGATGTCGCGCAGGTGCTGTCCGCCGCAGACGTGCACACGGTGCGGCAGTCGGCGCCGAGCGGCGGCACCTTCACCGCCTACTACTCCGCGGCGCTCGGCAGGGCAGCGCTCGTGGAGCACGGGATGCACAACCCGCCGAGCGGCCACACCTACGCGTTCTGGTACGTCGACAGCTCGGGCAAGACCCACGCCGCCGGCTCCTCGCGCTTCGACCACGCGGTCAACGACCTGGTGCTGCTCGGTGCGGTGCCCGCTGGCGCGAAGGTCGAGGTGACGCTGGAGAAGTCGGACGCGGAGCAGCCGACGACGGCGGCGCTGGTGACGCTGGCGCTGGGCTGAGCTCCACGCTGCGCTAAGGTCCGCGGGCTGAGCCGGGGAACCGGGCGGCGCTATTCGGCGACCGCCAGTTCCCCGGCCAGCGCCGCGAAGATCGTTCCCGTGACGCCGTCCACGACGCGCCGCGCCCGCGCGTATCCAGCGGCGATCCGCTTGGCGGAGAACAGGCACGCCACGACCGTGTACCAGGCGGCACCGATCGCCGGAATCGCGACCCCGAGCGCGGTCCGGAACTCCCAGTCGACGTGCGGCGGCAGCAACGCGGCGAAGACGCTGGAGAAGAACACTGCGGCTTTCGGATTTCCGATGTTGCACAGGAACCCAGCGCGGAAAGCCGTGGCGGCACGGCGCGGCTTGGCCCCGGCGCCGACGGCCTGCGTGCCGTGCACGGTGCGGCGGGCTGCCGAGCGCAGGAGCTGGAACGCGAGCCAGGCGAGGTAGGCGGCGCCGGCGAGGCGGACGGCCTGGAACAGGGGCTGGCACTTGATGAGGAGCACGGTCAGGCCGACCAGGCTCGTGGTCACCCACACCGCCATCGCTGCGGCCACGCCGAAGCCGACGAACACTGCGTCGCGGCGGGAGCGTGCGACGGAGGCGTGGGAGACGGCTAGGAAGTCGGGGCCGGGGATCAGGAGGGCTAGCGTCCAGACGGTTAGGAGGGCGGCGAAGGATGCTATGGGCATGGGAGGATCCTGCCACTGGGGGATGGCTTGGGTGGATGGCTTGGGTGGAGGTCAACGTCAAGAGCAAGATCAAACCCATGGTGAAGGGCCGGTGCCTCCGGCGGGCCTCGATTCCAATGCCGTTGGTTTGTGTTTTGAAGGGTTCAGGGGGGTGTTGGGATGAGGGTGGGGGT
>JABFWL010000026.1 GCA_013362315.1 Catenulispora sp.
GGTCGGGCCGTCGGGCGGGCGGTCGCCGCCGCCGGCCGGGCGATCGGCTGGGCCGCGACCCGGATTCTGTGGTGGCCGCTGCGGTGGGCGGGGCGCGGCACGGGCCGCGTACTCGGACTCGTCTACCGCTTCGTCCTCACGCCGATCGGCCACGGGATCGGCGCCGTCTTGGGCGCCATCGGAGCCGGCGCCGAGGCCATCGGGCGCGGGATCAGCTTCGTCGTCACCTGGGTCTACTTCTCGGTCCTGACTCCGCTTGGGCACGGACTCGCCGCTGTCGCTCGCCGCATACGGGACGGGTTCGGCTGGTTCGGTCGTCAGCTGTACCGCTGGATCCTGTACCCGATCGGGGTGGCGGCGCGCGCTGTCGGCCGCTTCATCGTGCGGATTTTGTACTACCTGTCGCGACCGTTCGTCCTGCTGGCCCGAGGGCTGTGGCATCTGGTGAAGATGCTGGGACGGTGGATCGTCGGGCTGTTCCACGTGCTGCTCCAGGCCTTCGACTTCGCCGCCCGGGTGGGTGCGGCCGTCGGGCGCGGGGTGGTGTGGGCGTGGTCGCACTCGGTCTGGGTGCCGATCCGTTTTGCCGGGCGCGGGTTCTGGGACGGCGCCAAGTGGGTCGGGCGCGGAGTGCGGGCCGCGGCGCAGCCGGTCGCGCGGGGTTTGCGGGCCGTCCGGACCTGGTACCGGCACGAAGTCACGGAGCCGGTCAAGGCCGCGCTGAACGCGGCGCGACGGGACATTCGGCGAGCGTTGTTCGGCCGAGGGCGAAGCTGAGCTGAGGGCTGACTATCGCGCCGGCGGGATCCGCGGCGTACGAATCAGCAGGCTGGCATAGACGTCATCGGTGCCGACCGCGCTGTAAGCGTGCGGGATATCCGCCGCCCACGAGACATGTCCGCCGGGCGGCACGACGAACAACGCGTCCGGCGGCCCGACTCGGGCGGTGCCGGTGAAGACGGTCAGGTACTCGATGGTGCCCGGCGGATGCGCGGGGGAGAGCTGCTTGTGGCCGGGACGGATGTGCAGGCGGAACAGCTCGGTGTCCATGTCGGCGTCGGAGAAGGTCTCCAGCAGCGACGCTGATACCGCCGTGCCGTGGATCGTTTCCAACGGCGCGTCGCCGGGGCGCGACGGGTCGGGGAGCAGGGCCTTGATCGGCACGCCGAGGTGGCCGGCGATGGCGTACAGGGTCTCGATCGTCGGGTTGCCGCGCGAGCCGTCCTCCAAGCCGGAGAGCGTCGCCTTGCCCACACCGGCGCCCGCGGCCAGCGCCGACAGGCTGACGCCGCGTTCCCGGCGCAGCCGTCTGACGCGCTCGCCGATCTGCGTCGCGAAGTCCGCTGTGCCCTCACCCACAGTGGCAACCTACACGAACCGGAGCTGCTAGCTTGTTCCGTATACGGAACGGAGTGAGTCAGGGAAGGGTTCGCCATGAGCACCGTCGAGTCTTCGGAGTCGCCGCCGAGTTCCATGGAGGGAACGGAAGCGTCCGGCCGCTTCGCCGGGCTCGGCCCGACGTTCGGCGCCGGCGTCGTGACCGCGCTGGTCGGGTTCACGAGCTCGTTCGCGGTCGTGATCGCCGGCCTGCGCGCCGTCGGCGCCACCGAGCACCAGGCGGCATCCGGCCTGCTCGCCATATGCGTGCTTATGGGCGCGGCGGCCATCGTGTTCAGCGTCCGCCACCGGATGCCGATCAGCATCGCCTGGTCCACCCCGGGCGCGGCGCTCCTGGTCGGCGTCGGCGCCGGCCGCACCCACTCCGGCCACGGCGGCCCGAGCGGCTACCGCGAGGCCGTCGGCGCTTTCGCCGTCGCGGGAATCCTGGTCGCCGTCACCGGCTTCTCCCGCACCCTGACCCGCTGGATCGCCGCCATCCCCGCCCCGATCTCAGCCGCGATGCTGGCCGGCGTCATCGCCCCGATCTGCCTGGAGTCGGCCCAGGCCGCCGTCCACCTGCCGCGCCTGGCACTCCCGGCCCTGGCGGTCTGGGTGGTACTGGGGCGCTACGCGAAGCGCTGGGCCGTACCAGCCGCACTCGCGGCGGCCTTCATAGGCCTGGCCCTGGACCCCTCCACCCGCGGCCACTTGTCCGGCGGTCTGCTGCCCACCTTGACCACCGTCACCCCGCGCTTCGACCTCGGCACCTTGATAAGTCTCGCGGTCCCGCTGTACCTGGTGACGATGGCCTCCCAGAACCTCGCCGGCATCGCGGTCATGCGCAGCTATGGCTACGAGCCCCCGATCCGCGAAGTCCTGATGGGCACCGGCACCGCCAGCGCTCTCGCCGCCCCGTTCGGCGGCATCCCGATCAACTTCGCCGCCATCACCGCCGCCCTCGCCGCCAGCCCCGACTCCCACCGGGACCCCCGCCGCCGCTGGATCGCCGCCACTGCAGCCGGCGGCCTCTACATCCTGCTCGGCCTCGGCGCCGCCACCGCAACCGCCCTCCTCATAGCCGCGCCACCCCTACTGATCGAAGGCGTCGCAGGCCTCGCACTCCTCCCCGCCCTCGGCAGCGCCCTCAGCACAGCCCTCACCGACACCCGCCACCGCGAACCGGCAATAGCAACCTTCGTCACCACCGCCTCCGCCATAACCATCGCGGGCATCGGCGCCCCTTTCTGGGGCCTCCTCGTCGGCCTGACCCTCCTCGCCCTGCCCCCGCGTGGCACCCGGCAATCGCCACATCGCGCAGGGTAGACCCCCGCCCCCTCGCTAGATAGGCTTGCCAACCGGATCTCAGCACCCAGATCTACGTTCAGGGGAGAACAAGGTGTCCGCGAAGAAGCTCACCACCGCCGCCGCGACCGCCCTCGCCGCAGCCACTTCTTTGGCGGCGCCGGCCCACGCGGGCAACCCGACGCCGCATACGTTTCCGGGGTTCAACGGACGCCTGACGGTTTCGACCGGAGACAACCAGCTGCACTTCGTGGGCGGCGGGACCAGTTCGGCGCAGGCCATGCCGTCGAAGAAGGTCATCGACGCGGAATGGGCACCCGACGGCAGCCGGGTCGCCTACCAGGACGAGAGCGGCCGGTTGATCAGCGTCCGGTCCGACGGCAGCGACCTGATAGTCGTGGCCACCGGCTTGCAGGGCCTGAGCCATCCGACCTGGATGAACGGTGGCAGCCTCCTGGTATACGCGGTGAACGGCGATCTCTACCAGGTTTCCAGCCTCGGCGGCACACCGACCAAGCTTTCGGCGGGGCACAAGTCGGGGGACCACGACTCGGTCCC